>DUDF01000025.1 GCA_012959435.1 Candidatus Poseidoniales archaeon | reverse complement strand
AACTTCCATAGTTCGGCGCCACTGCCGCCGTCATCTGCCTGTAAGTATAATTCTGAGCCCAAAACCGCAATGTAACTTGCTCCTGCGCTTCCGGAATTTATGTCGGCAATTTGCCAAGTATTTCCTGAGCCCATATCGTGCGTCCACAGTTCCCGCCCACTACCGTCATTTGCTTCAAAGAAAATCCGAGTTCCCATGGCTGTGATGTAGTTCGCCTCTGCTCCTCCGCTGCCGAATTGAATATCTGCTACCTGCCAAGTTGAGTTGTTTGTCGTTTCGTGAGTCCATAATTCCCTGCCGGTGCTTCCGTCGTTAGCTTCGAAAAATAATCGGGTTCCTATGGCCACAATATCGTGTGCGAAACCGTTGTTTGTAGAGTCAATGTCAGCCGCTTGCCATGTCGAATCGTTAGTGGTTTCGTGAGCCCATAATTCCGAGCCGCTGTTACCGTTGTTTGCTTGGAAATAGAGCCGAGTTCCTACGGCTGTAATGTAAGCCGGTTGCGCATTTCCGCCTGAATTGATGTCGACTACTTGCCAAGTTGAGTCGTTGACGGATTCGTATGTCCACAATTCTTGTCCACTACTTCCATCGTCCGCCTCAAAGTAGAGGCGAGTCCCCATGACTGTGATGCCACTTCCTGAAAATACAGCTAGCCCGCTCCCTGAACCGGACCAGATATCAGTCACTCGCCAAGTGGATGCGTTGGTCGTCTCGTGCGCCCAAAGTTCGTAGCCGCTGGTTCCGTCGTTTGCAATGAAGTAAAGCCTTGTACCCAAGTGTGTGATTGTTTTCGCACCACCCGAGTTGGTGCCGGATATTACATCGGCCACCTGCCAAGTTGAGGAATTGGTCGTCTCGTGCGCCCATAGCTCGCGGTTCCCGCCATAGTTAGTCGCCTCAAAATAGAGTCGAGTTCCCATCACCAAGAAATCGTATGAAGCAGTAAATGAGTTGCCGCTACCTGTTCTGAGGTCGGTAATCCGCCATGTCGAACCATTGGTGGTTTCGTGTGACCATAGTTCCAACCCTGTGCTGGCGTCTCTGGCAGTGAAGAAGAGCCGAGTGCCCATGAAAGCGATGTCACTTGGAGAACCATCACCAGAGCCAGGGTTGATATCGACGACCCTTGTTGCCACATAGTTTCTGCAGTAGGTCGTGGTGAAGTCCACCTCACCGGTCTCAAGAATGCCGTTTTGGGCCGTTCCGCCACCGTTGCCATTGTCTAGGCCCTGCTCCACAAGACGCGCTCCTTCGGCACATTCTTGCAAGGTGGGGGCGGAGATGCGGGTCAACAGAGTGTTAGATGAGGAACTGCCGTTGGTTCCATCCTGTCCGTCATCTCCGTTACAGACATACTGGGTGCTGTCTATTTCGCTCGCATCCAGAACCCCGTCATCGTCGTCGTCAACTCCCACCTCAATCTTGATGCCCCCGTTGGCGCAATTCGTTCCAGAGGGTTCGTTACTGGTCACTGCCAGCGCGCTGTGGCCATTGGTTCCGTTGGTTCCGTCAGCACCGTTCTGGCCGTCAGTTCCATTGGTTCCGCCAGCACCGTTCTGGCCGTCAGTTCCATTGGTTCCGTCAGCACCGTTCTGGCCGTCAGTTCCATTGGTTCCGTCAGCACCGTTCTGGCCGTTTGCTCCATCGGTTCCATTGTTTCCATTGGTTCCATCTTGGCCATCGATTCCATCAGCACCGTTCTGGCCGTTTGCTCCATCGGTTCCATTGTTTCCAATGGTTCCATCTTGGCCATCGATTCCATCAGCACCGTTCTGGCCGTTTGCTCCATCGGTTCCATTGTTTCCATTGGTTCCATCTTGACCATCAATGCCGTCAGCACCGTTCTGGCCGTTTGCTCCATCGGTTCCGTTATTTCCATTGATTCCATCAATGCCGTCTGCACCATCCGGGCTATCAGTTCCGTTAGCTCCATTGATTCCATTAATACCATCAGCACCATCCTGGCCGTTGGTCCCGTTCGTTCCATCTTGGCCGTCGATTCCGTTGTTTCCATTGGTTCCGTTGTTTCCATTGGTTCCGTTGTTTCCATTGGTTCCGTTGTTTCCATTGGTTCCGTTGGTTCCATTGGTTCCGTTGGTTCCATCCATGCCAGACGGCCCGGTCAGGTCAACGAAAACCCATCCTGCACTTGTGCAGGTCTCAAATCCAGAAGTGGCTGCGACATAGTACAGTATTCCCCAGATGGCAGAGTCACAGACGGGTAGGTCATCATCGCTCTGGACATAGTAGACTTCCCAATCGTCACTAACCTCCTTGTTTCGGAGGTCCTCTTCAGGTGATTCCGAGTAGATTTCTTCATTGTTCATTATCATGTATCCACCAGTCGCTGCCAGCATCAGCAGGACCAGCATCTTGGCTATCGCTTCCTTGCGCATATTTCCGAGTGGTCTTATCCTTTAATCAGATTTTCTAGAATATTCTGTATGCAAATTCGGCAGTCCGGACCCTTGTGCGTCCAGAGAAATGTATTCAGGTGAGTCTAAACCCCGTTTATGTTTCACCTACAGAGCCATCGGATTTTTCCCAATCTGGGATTGATGGGTCTTGATTAGCCCACAAGACATCATCAATTCTTAGCACTGAAACGGCTGCTTCCATAGCACCTGAAATCGCATTGAGGCTGACTACCAGTGGCTCAATAATACCAGCATCATACATTGATTCAGTCTCACCTGAATACATGTTGAGGCCTATCCAATCGCCGCCTTCTTCTTGTGCGGCATTGAGCCTCAATACCTCATCAAGAGGTGAAAGGCCAGCATTCTCAGAGAGGATTCTAGGAATTGATTCTAGTGCACCAGAAAATGCCTCAATTGCTAATTGTTCTCGCCCGGGAACGGTTGGTGCAATCTTTCGCAAGTGGCGGGCTAAAGCCATCTGTGTTGCGCCACCACCAGGTAAAATGCGTGGGTCTCTTACAAGACCACAAGCAACGCCTGATGCATCATCAAAGCCACGAGAGACTTCGTCAATCCGAGTCTTAGTAGTGCCGCGAACAATCAATGTGAGTCCTCCCTTTTCGCTACCTATGAGTTGCATCTGTGAGACGCCATTCCAATTCTGGGTGTTGAGTGATGTGAAGTTACCAAGGTCTTCGGGCTTAGCTAATGTGGGCTCGTGAACTACCAATGCCCCAGTAGTTCTGGCCAGTAATTCTAGGTCGGGCTTCTCAATTCTGCGGTACGATGTGATTCCCGCAGCAAGTAACATGTTACTAGCATCATCATCTATTCCGTCACGTGCACATAGAAGATTACAACCGGTTGCAGCAATGATATCTACGCGATTCTGGATGTCCGCCATCTCTTGTGCATTAAGAGCTGATGTCATACCAATAGTAGTGACTTTGAGACTGATATCAAGGTCGGGTTTGCGGCGGCTAATCCCACCATCAAGGATTAGGATTTTACCACCGTCTGGAAACATCTTCATTTCAGTGTGAATTGGCTCTTTTGCAATCACTAGTCCTGACACCAATTCGCTTTCAGTACTAGGTCGGCCACCATCATTTACCTTCTTGACTAAAGTTGGATCAGCCTCGATTTTCCCATTTACCTCGGTTGCTAACGATGTAGCAGCAGAAACTGCAAGTTGTGAGAGATGATGACGAACGCCTTCGTCTGATTTACCAGATAGTGAAGTCATTACTGAGCGAAGTGAATCCTCTTCAGTAGCTTCTTTTGACATCTGTTGTAGGTGACTCATTGCTTCCTTACTTGCCAACCGATATCCTTTCTCAACGAGGGTTGGATGAACCCCCATCTCAATCAATTCTAATGCATTCTGCAGTAATTCGGCAGTCAAAATAACGGTACTTGTGGTGCCATCGCCAGCCTCTCTGTCCTGAGCGCTAGACTGTGCTATCAGCATCTTAGCAGTTGGATGTTCAACCTTGGCGGTTTCAAGCACAGTAACACCATCATTGGTGACAGTTACTCCACCTTCACCGCTGACCAACATTTTGTCAAGGCCCTTTGGACCTAAGGTACTACGAACTGCATCTGCCAATGCAGAAGCGGCGGCAACATTGTTTCGCAATGCAACACGACCCTGTGAACGCTCAGTCTCACTGAGTAGAGACTCGTGCTCTTGAGTTACCATTAACCAAGCCGAGAGACGGGTGTTTCTTAAGGCCGATGGACGGGTGGTAGGGATGGAAAATTACCTCCAACACTAGCCAAAACTGGGCAAGAATTATTCATTCAACAAGTTAATTCTGTGTATTACATACTTGATGTGCGAATATAGTGAATCACAAGGGTTCATATATGCCTGGCT
This sequence comes from Candidatus Poseidoniales archaeon, assembly GCA_012959435.1. Lineage (GTDB taxonomy): Archaea > Thermoplasmatota > Poseidoniia > Poseidoniales > Thalassarchaeaceae > MGIIb-Q1. The sequence continues at coordinate 34,387 of DUDF01000025.1, read as the reverse complement.
ATTCGCACTATACAACCACAGGTTAACAAGTGAGAGATTGGCATGTCAGAAAAAGAATTTACAGCGGGTGGAGAAGACTGGGAAGAGAAACTCCTAGAGCAACTCTCGAAGATGTTTAACGACATGGGTATGCCAATGGATACAGCAACCATTCGAGGTATGATGAACCAAATTCGTGGTCAATTTGATGAAATGGGTATAGACCCAGAAAAGATGGCTGGTGAAAAGATCGAACTGAACTTGGAAGCAACCATGAATGATTTGGCAAAAATGATGGGAGGAAAATTCCCACAAAAAAAGCCAGTGTCCATTGAAGTAGAAACTTTGGAAGAAACAAAATCTGATTCTGAAGTGTTGATACCAGTAAATGAAGAAGATATTTTCATTGATGGAGATAGAATGATTCTGACTCTTGATTGCAGCCGAGTTGATGAGATTGATGATAGTGGCGAAGGCGTTGAAGTCATTCTCACCAATGACAACTCAGTTGTCAGCGTAATGGTTGAAGGCAGGCCAAGGCCAGTACGAAAGTACAACATTGGCAGAGTTGTTGAAGCGATGGATGAATGGTCGCTAAACAATGGAATATTAGATATGACTCTAAGAATTTGAAGGACGTGAAAAAATGGTAAAAAACCCAGTAATTGGAATTGATTTAGGAACGACAAATAGTTGTGTAGCAACTATTGAAGGGGGCGAAGCGATAGTCATCGCTAACGCCGAAGGAGCGCGCACGACTCCGAGCGTAGTCGCCTTCGCTGCTGATGGAGAGCGCATGGTAGGAGTAACTGCTAAACGCCAAGCAGTAACTAACTCTGAACGCACTATTCTTTCTGTAAAGAGAGAGATGGGAAGCGATTGGACCAAGAAAATCGATGATGCAGAATACACCCCTCAAGAGGTCTCTGCATTCATTCTTCAGAAGATGAAAGCAGATGCTGAAGCATATCTTGGACAAGAGGTGAAGCAAGCTGTCATCACCTGTCCAGCATACTTCACTGATGCTCAGCGTAAAGCAACCAAAGATGCTGGTAGAATTGCTGGGCTTGATGTCCTGCGAATCATCAACGAACCAACCGCAGCAGCACTTGCTTTTGGGGTTGACAAAGAAGATGACCAGACCATTCTAGTCTACGATTTGGGTGGCGGTACATTCGATGTATCTGTTCTTGAAATCTATATGATAGATGGGCAACCACAAATTGAAGTCAAAGCAACTGCAGGAAACAACAAACTCGGTGGCGATGATTTTGATGAAGAAATAATCAAGTGGGCAGTTGCTGAATTCAAAAAATCCAGTGGCATTGATTTGTCAAAGGACTTGCAAGCAATGAGCCGTCTCAAAGAATCTGCAGAGAAAGCAAAAATCGAACTCTCAGGGGCAGCCCAAGCACAAATGAATCTTCCATTCATCACAATGGTAGATGGCCAACCCGCTCACCTTGACCTAACTCTCTCACGAGCAAAGTTCGAAGATCTCATCAGCGGGCTTGTTGAAAAATCCATGAAGCCTACCCGTCAAGCGGTCAAAGATGCAGGCATTTCCGCCTCTGAAATCGACAAAATCTTACTGATTGGAGGCTCAACTAGAGTTCCTGCAGTGCAAGAAGCAATTGAGAAAGAACTCGGAAATAAAACCTACAAGGGAATTAATCCTGATGAGGCAGTTGCTCTTGGTGCAGCACTTCAAGCTGGAATCATTGTTGGTGATGATGCAGTAACTGATGTACTTCTACTCGATGTCACACCACTTAGCCTTGGAATTGAAACTCTTGGCGGTGTAACTACTCCAATGATTGAGCGAAATACTACAATTCCAACAAAGCGCTCTGAAACCTTTTCAACTGCAAGCGATAATCAGCCAGCGGTTGAAATCCATGTCCTACAAGGAGAGCGTGAATTCGCTCGCGACAACATAACACTAGGGCGTTTCTTCCTTGAAGGAATCCCACCGGCACCCAGGGGAATGCCGCAGATTGAAGTCGCCTTTGACATCGATGCAAATGGAATTGTCAGCGTTTCAGCAAAGGATTTGGGTACTGGCAAAGAACAGTCAATCCGAATTGAATCTGCAACTTCACTTAGTGAAGATGAAATTCAACAGAAGATTGCTGATGCTGAGAAATTCGCTGAAGAAGATAGTTCAAGAAAGGGGAAGGTCGAGATTCGAAACTCCGCTGACAGCATCATCTACCAGACTCGTCGTACCTTGAAAGAGGCCGAAGATAAAATTACAGATGAGGATAAAGAACCAGTCGAAGAAAAACTCACGGAACTTGAAGATCTCATTGTTGGAGATGGCAAGCCAAAAGAAATTGAAGATATTGATGAGGCTGCAATCCAAACCAAGGTTAAGGAATTGGAAGAGGCAATGCATGCAATCTCTGCAAAGTTGTACGAAGCAGCCTCAGCCCAGATGGAATCAGAGGAAGCTGCGGAAGAAGCAAGTGCTGATGGCAACGATGTTGTTGATGCTGACTTTGAAGTCGTTGATGATGAATGATTCAAACCCTCGTCACTGATAACCTTGACCTAAAAACAAAACAAATATATCCTATCACACCTGTTTTAGTAATATGCAAAGAAAAGTGCAGTGGATTGTGGCCTTACTATTAGCATTGATGATTAGCCTTCCCGCAAGTGTTGTTGCGAGTGGTGGGGATGATGACGATGATCGTAATGACATAGAGAGTGAGAATAAATCTGAAGACGATTCAGATGATGATAGAGAGGATAGAGAAAAACACAAAGTTGATGTGGATGTATCAAGTGACCAAATTACTGTAAAAATGAAGCGAGAAATAGGAGACTCTGAATCAAAGATAGAATTCAAGACAGACCTATCAGAAGGAAAGTTCAAACTCAAATTTGAAGAAGAAAATAGTCAAATAGAAGCCGAACAGAAACTAGAAGTGAAGCTTCAGCAATTGGTTGAGTTCGTTGATGGAAATGGAAATGGCGCATATGACGAGGGTGAGATAATTGCATCAGCTTACCGAATTGGTGACTCGGGAGACTTGCTTTCTGGTTCACCAGATAATGGATCAGTAAACTGGGGGACACCCACCCTTGAAGATATCACTATCTCAGGAAAAATAGGTACGAAAATGGTTGCTAGAGGTAGTTTTGGCGATACTGCAGAAGGAACTTTCGGGCTTGATATGATGGTTTTTGGTGATTTTACCACTATGTCAACAAGTGAAATCCGCCCTACTGATGTCAAAATTGATTTTATTATTGAAAACTACCCATATACACGAAATGACAGCGCTGTAGGATTGATGATGAAAACCAAAACTAAGCAAGAACAAGAACGAAATCACCATGATTTGGATAATGATGAGGAGGGTGTTGTTGCAGCATCAAATACCGAAATGAATACGATTAGCCTAAGTTTTTCATGGAAAGATACTGCTACAATTGACGGAGTTGACTTGCCAGTTCACACAACTGTGCTAAAATCACAGACTGATACGGATGATGATGAGTTTGAATTCAAACAACAATTCGTCCTCTCGTATGCACGAGGTACAGTAATCGTTCACGACCCAGTTGCTGGAGTTGGATACTCTTCTATTACTGAAGATGCTGGAGAATTTTTAGGATTCTTACCTGGATTTGGGATTTTAGCCACCCTCTCAGTGATCGGTATAATGGCAATTGCGTTGCGCCCAAAACAAAATTGAAAAACTATTCAGCACAATCAAAAACAAGTGGTTGTAGCGTGAAAATAATGAGCATGCGCTTTCACTGGGCCGCTATTGCGGCCTTGGTTGCATTATTGTTAGTTGCTGGAACTGTCACAGCAGATGACGATGATGATGATGACGATGGGATTCTCGGAGACACTGGGAAAGGCTTGGGAACTGCTGCTGCATGGGGTTTGGCTTTCTCAACAACAATCATAATTTGGAAACCGGGACTCAAGTATATTCGTGCAAATGCAGACAAAATTGTTGAAGATGGGCTCTGGCTGAAGAAGGAACTCGGCAAAGCAAACCGATGGTATCTCAAGATTCACTACTGGGTTGGTGCCAGTGCAGTCCTCGTTGGATTCATCCATGGTGTATCGATGAATAAGTGGGAAGTCCTGTTCTGGGGAGGTTGGGTTGGAATGCTCTTCATGTCCGTCACGGGTAGCCTATTACTTTGGAAGTGGCCACCTAGAAAAGTGAAGAAAGGGGCTCGATTACTCCATGCACAACGTGCTGTTTTGGTTATCACGATTGTCTTGCTTTTCGTATCCCACGAATTTTTCGATTAAGGATTGAAGCCGGATTTAAGGGATTTGTTATTGCTCAAGAGTGTTCGCTACACTGTCAAAGGAAGGTTCACCTTCGTCCCACAGTGCAACCTCAATTTCCCAACCTGTTGGGTCCTTTAGATACCAAGCAGTAGAATGAGGGAACTTACATGCCCCATCATAGAGGATAGGGAGTTTTTCGCGCTCAATAGTTGCCTCCCATTCATCTCGGTCCGTTATTCTAAGACCAAAATGGGCAAGGTAATGTAGTCCAACATCCTTCATCTCAAATCGGTCTTTGACAATCAATCCTGGCTGTTCATAGATACATAGCAGGGCATCGCCACAAGAAAGAATCCCCCAAGGCTTCCCCTCATCTTCGCCCTGTTCACGCATCTCAAAACCAAATACCTTGGAGTACCATTCTGCACTCTCTTGAAAATTTGAAGCACTCATGTTTAGGTGATCAAGACACTTCACCAGCGGGGCAGCCAATCGTTCACTCCCCATTGATTAAACGAACTAGTGTTCGTACATGAACGCCAGTAGCACCGTGAGCAACGGTTGCATTAGTTGAGGTGCCCCAAGCAGTTCCAGCGATGTCTAAATGTGCCCAGGGATATTGCTTCGCATCATCGCCATCACCATTCTTTGGCACGAATTGTTTGAGGAACGCTGCAGCGGAATTAGAGCCACCATAGCTGTCACCCAGATTCTTAACATCTGCAATTTTTGAGCCGGTCATCTGCTTCTCAAATGCTGGTAAGAGGGGCATCGGCCAAGCTAATTCGCCGCTATCTGCCGCTGCCTTTCGCAAATTCTCTAACAAGTCATCATCGTTAGACCACAAGCCACTAGCCTCGTGTCCTAATGCTACTACACAAGCACCAGTCAAGGTAGCGAGGTCAATGATATATTCAGGATTATACTCGCCTGCTTTCCACAAGCCATCAGCAAGAACTAATCTACCTTCAGCGTCTGTGTTTAGCACTTCAACTGTTTTCCCGGAGTATGTAGGAATTACGTCACCTGGTCTGTAAGCAGTCGAACTAGGACTGTTTTCTGCCATGCAAGAAATTGCCATCATGTGGCCCTTGTGGCCAACACCATGTAATGCGACCATCAGACCAAACACGGTTGCAGAACCATGCATATCAAACTTCATTTCATCCATTCCACCACCTGGTTTCAATGAAATTCCACCGGTATCAAAAGTGATTCCTTTACCGACAATAAATGGACAGGGTCCATCCTTTGCTTTAGCATTTAATTCCCAGATTACCATGCAAGGTTTGTGCTCACTACCCTTTCCAACATTGATGAGTCCTCCCATTTTGTTCTCAAGAAGTTCATCCCACTCCAATACGGTCACTGACAAGTTACCCTTACCCTTGGCGAATGCTCTAGCACGTGAGGCGTACTCCATTGGAGTCAATTTGTTGGCTGGCTCGTTACCAAGGTCTCTTGCTATGTGCACACCTGTTGCCATTGCTGATACATGAGCACAGCCTGCAGTAAGATTGTCAAGATGACGGTTTGATGCTTGGAATGTTACTGTGTAAGGAGTGTCATCATCATCGTCATCGTCATCCTTTGATAGATACTTGTCAAACTTGTAGTCTCTCAGCATCATACCTTCTGCAAATGTCGTCATCATCGAGGCTTTCCAGCCGCTTGTGAATCGGACGGTGATTGCTTTTCCATGTGATTTGTTTAGAGCTGCAAGGGCGTTAGCACCCGCGTCTCTTACCGAATTTGATTTCATGTCACCAGATTTACCCATACCAACTAGAACAACTTTACAATCATCGTTCCATAGTGAAATCATCTTCCCCGATTTGCCATCAAAATCATCACTGGCAATAGCAGATCTGGCCTGTGATTGACTTGCTCGACTTAACCCTGTTAGTGAGCGATTTGGTGGTTTATCTACGCCCTCAAAAAGAGGGATGATTAGTGTCTGTTCAACTGTGTCCATTGGGCCAACTTGGTGTTCCATAAGCACCCCGATTGAGCGACACTATTCAAAGGTGAGTGTTTCTAAAAATATACTAAAGTGATAACTTTTCAGTTCACTCGGTATTTTTTTTATGGAAAAACATGGTTTCGCGCCGTTCCGAAGCGAATGCAGCACCAAATGCTGCGAGAAGAGATATGAAGATTCCTGGCGCTGGAAGGAATCCTTTTCCACCTCCATCAACTTCCTGAATTATTTCATCCCAAACCGGTTCAGCAACCCAAGTCGCTGAATCAATTACTCTCTTCTGATAGTGGATTTCCCAACTACCTCCATCTACTAATTTTAAATCACCAGTGGAGAATGTAACTAGACTTGAGTTACTAGCGTTAACACTGAAATTATCTGGCGAATGCCATAACACCTCTCCGGCTGAATCGAGGTAATGTAAAGTGGCATTCTCGGTTGAAGCGAGGCCAAGATTTTCAACAGAAAAAGTGACTTCTTCGCTAGGAATTACGGTCATGCTAGTAATATTCAACCTTGCTCGCCAATACCATACATTGGAAATCAGATAACGCATTACATCCAATTCAACCGATAATCGGTCTGATAGTGACTGCACAGTACCCAACAAAAATTGCTCATCATCAGTCTCAAAGGTGAATGTAGGATAACCCATCACCCCATACCCATAATCACGAGATGTACCATGAGTTGGATAGATTCCTGCGTTGGCATTTCGAACCGGTAAATCTTCATCTATGGTTTCATGAATTGTGTCACGAATGTGCTCAAACATTTCCCAATCACTTGGCATTTCCCCAGTAAATCCCCAAGGGTATGCTAGGATCCAAGTGCCGGTGTGCATCGTGACATAGAGGTCTGCATCAACCATCCATTCTTGCATGTATGCTGCATTGTTTGTGGTCTCTGCTTCTGAAAATGGGCCGTCCCCACTTGCGGTTTCTTCTGTGGTCCAGTGATGGTCATAATTGCGATTCAAATCAACTTGATTCATATTCCATCGGCTGTCAACATCGTTTCCATCTGCATTTAGCATTATCATGATGTGAAGTTCAGTATTCTGCAATACTTCAACAACTTCTGCATCACCATCTGCCCACCCTTCGATGTAAAATTCAGCAACAAGAAAAGCCAATTCGGTCCCAAGATGTTCGTTACCATGATGTCCACCATCAATGTAGACCTTCTCTTTGGGTGCCCCATCTGATTTATTTTCGATTGACCAATCACTAATTTGTACAACCCATTGGTCACGACCATATTCGGTTTGGCCAGCACTAACAACTGAAACGATGTCAGAATGTTCGTCTTCCCACTCACCTATGTCGTAAGTTAGTGTAGCCCATGAATGGTACCAATGTTCTTGTGCCACATTTGGTTGCTGAGCCAATGCCGTAGGTACGCTAGAGAGTACCATAACTACGAGAACTAACAGTGGTGTAATGCGCCGCACAAATGTTCGCTAATGGTTGAATGTTTTGAGTCTTAGCATTGCACTAAATCACAATGTAGCAATATGTGCGGCGACAATTTTAGTTGCTATCATAGCCGCAGTAAATTGGGTTAAATTACTATCATTACCCGCTACAATCTCTGCAATATCTGCACCAATCACCTCAGTATGCTGGCTAGCAAAAAGAGTTTCAATCACCTCAACTGCTTGCCAATGAGCCAATCCACCTGGTACTGGTGTGCCTGTATGAGGTACGAGTGAGCCATCTAATCCATCAATATCGAAAGTGAGCCACACTGGACCTGTGAGAGCGGAAATCTCTTCCAGCAAATTCTTCCATCCTTCTTCACCACCTGATGGGGCCAAGAAATCACGAGCGAACCAAGTTGATACACGCTCGTCAGAATCAATGAATTCTTCCTCCTCTCGAGAGTACGCCCTTACACCAATTTGTAGCAGATTGCCCACGCCTTCGTCAAGAGCGCGGCGTGCCGCGCAAGCATGGCTGTAATTATCCCCATCTAACTCATCTCTCAAATCTGCGTGTGCATCTATCTGTACAACAGTTAAGCGACTCAAATCACCAGCTAAAGTTGGGTGTTTAGAGAGGGCTCTCATTATTGCAGGAAGTGAACCATGTTCACCACCCAAAACGACTGGGAACACTTGTCCTTCTGTCCACTCTTGGAGGTATTTCTCAATACCTTCCAACTGAGCCGCTAATGAGCCACCTTCACCATCCCAAGGGTCGGCTGTGAAAATTGTTCGACCCGCAGGTAAATCTTCACTCAATAATGGGTCGTTTAATTCAACTTGAGCCGATGCCTCAATACAGGCAGCCGGACCGTTTTCTGTTCCTTGTCCATACGAGACAGTCAATTCGTATGGAAGTGAAAGTATTGCAATATCAGCACCTTCCCTTGTTGACTCATCCAAGCCAAGAAAATTTGTACCTATTGAGCCCTCAGACATCTCTCTCAAATTCCTGCCCGGGTTGTTTGGTTTTATGCATTCTCGCCGGTTCAAAATTGAGGCTGGACCGTCCCAAAGAGTCTTTTAGACCGGACTGTTGATATAATGCGGTGCACAAATAGTAGGTGTACCCGAGTGTATATATTTGACAATACACTCAACTAGGAGAAATTATCATGGGAATGACGATGGCTGGATTGACTGCCGCGATTCAACGACATATTGACAAAGAAATGGAAAAGACTGTGGCTGAAAGTATGGCTGAACACGCACTCGGTTTCTTTGGTTATTATGACCGTATCATCGATAATGCGTTGGAACCAACTGACAGAAACCTGTTCTACATATTTCAGGATTACAATCTGCTAACAACCGAATCTGAAGAGACCACTCTGTGGGATGGCAGGGAATGGCGTATCCACTATTGGAGATTCAAGGCTGAACTGGCTCAGAAAGCCGCTGGATACTTGGAAGATAAGGTTGAGGAAGATGATTCCCCTGAATTCAACATCTACGAAGATATCCCAACAGATATTTGGAATCGAAGTGATGATGGCTATGAAGAACCACTCTTCTAAGTCATTGGCAATCCAAACCCTCTAACTAAAACGATTATTGCGTCAGCGGCGCAATACTAACAATGGCAAAGAAGGAAAACACCGTTTAACACGAAGGGTTAGGATTCATTAGGGAACAGACCGAAGGTGACATCATGGTACGAGGCACAAGTGGACGAGCTGCAATTACTTTGATACTAGTTTTTCTGACCTCATTGACACTCCCTCTTACAATCGCTGATGGTTCAAACCCACCCATAATATCAGTTGATTGGCTTGACCATGATGACGATGGTGCTGCTGACCATGCTTACATGATTGGATTTGATTCTACAACCAATGCTGCTGATTTCTATGTCAATGTTAGCCACGCCGATATTAATGACTTAGCACTTGGAGAATGGACTTACAGATGGGATGACGCAAATTTCACTATTTCACCTCTTAACCTAACTCATCACAGAATTACCATCCCCACCAATCTTTCATTTGGTGATGAAGTTCTCATTGAGGTTTATGACAACTTAACCGATGTACTTCTGTCATCTAGGATTGTACAAGTCACTCTTTGGAATCAACCGATTGCTGACCATGAAATAACCGTCACAACTGACTGGTCATTACGACATCAAATTGAGAATCAAACTAGTGAAGAGTACTTCCTTGAATTCACTGGACAAGGTTGGCAACAACGAAGTGAAGGGTTATTGATTCATGATGAATTGGGCTCAGGAACCTTGACAATTGACGAGGTTTCTGAGGATGGAAGTAATATTCTAATTGTGCTTGACTTGAACAGAATTTGGCTCAATGAGACAATGGTCGGTGAAGAACTCACTAGCCAGATTTTTGAAATGGCTGGTGCCGGTAACATGACCATCACCGATGATACTGATGGAAACATGACCATATTAGCATCCGTAGTTGATGCGTACATACTGCGCTCAATGGTTGACGGATCCATTGAAGAACAACTGCGATTAGAAGCAAATGGAAACTTGAATATCACTAATGTTGATGAAGACGAAGAGATGTATATCGATGCTGAGATTTCACTATTATTGGTTGAATTACATGACATTGATGGAGTAAGAGTGCTTGCTCATACCCAATTTGAAGCCACAGGAGACTTGGAAATACAAACATCTGGTTCACACATCTATGTTGACCTAGAACAACTGATGCTCCTTGAAAGATATGAAAATGGAGAGATGGTTTTACAACATGACAAAACCTACGGTGATGGTACATTTTTCTTTTCAGATACCAACGATGAAAATGGTTCAATAGTGATTGATGGTGAAGTAATTCTTCTCCATCAAGAAACAGAGAATGGCACCAAGGTTGCCGACACCATCCATATTGACGCGGATATAACTGGCGCTACCACTGGCGAGTTCGGCCTATGGCGCCGTATAGAAGATAGCGGCCAATTTGCTAACTCAACTGGCCAAATGTGGGAAGTCAATCGTATTCATCAAGAAGATTGGCTCAACCTCACAGGTGGTGGTTTACTAGAAGGCATGGGACCGACTCAAACCTATAACGAAACTTGGGATCATGAAGTGATTTACGAGAACTACACTAACCGAACAATCTACTACTCATGGTATGAACAAAGCAACGACCCAAGTCAAGGTGAAGAGTGGCCAGCTCGCTCTCCAATACCTGTAGAAGAAGTGAATACCACCGAAGAAGAATCCGGACTCGGAGACATAAATATCAGCCGTGAGGCAGGATTAGCCCCGGCTGAACTTCTAATTGGTGACAATGTAGGACTTTACTCTGGAGACCTAATGAGTTTAGAACTGACTGCAAATTCTTACCAATCCTATACCCGTGATGGGCACACAATGGATGTCACTTCGTGGAGTGGCACATACTTGAGTGAACTAAGTACTGCTTCTGGATTAGTCATCAATGAAGGGATTCTTGCAGGTTTGATCGCTGAAGTCTCAAGAGAAGTTTACATTGATTTTGATGCTACAGAAGATGCCTGGTTCTGGGAGAATCAGTCCCTTGAAAGGGTGCTTTCACCCAATATCGTGACAGCGGGTGAGAATACACCTCCAACTATTGTTGAAGTAAGACTTCAAGAGGATAAAGTCCTCAATGAAGGCGGGAATCTTGTTCACATTGAAGTTGAAATCAGTGACCCGGATTGGAACATGCGTGATGTAAATGTTGATTTGTCAACATTAGGACTTGGAACAATCCAATTGAATGATATTGGGCAAGATGGTGACATCATGGTTCACGATGACAATTTCACTGGCTCGTTTGTCTACTTTGGAACTGACTCAGGGAACATCTCCGTATCTGTAACTGCAGAAGATGTTTGGGAAAGCACTACTGACAATGTACTGCTAGAAGTAGTGCACCGAGCACCACGAATTGTTGATTTCACACTTAGCCAAGAGCAGGCTGAGCGAGGTGAAAATGTGACTGTGACTATCAAAGCATTTGATAGCCTTCCAATTACCAGCGTTGGAATTGATTTAATCGCTGAAGGTGGCGAACTTTTCCCTCTAACTGATGATGGCGGAGGATATTGGAGTGGAGTGGTTACTATCCCGGAAACGTTGAGCCCAGGAGACATATATCTCCCTATCAAGGTAATGGATAGTGGCGGTGGATGGTCAATTCTGACACATCTAAATCTCCCAAGTACTGTAGCTGGAGTTGGCGGTGATGCTTGGGATGCACCGACTGCAAGTATTCCTGCACTTTTAATTGAAAATAGTGGCCCGGTAATTTCCGATTTCCAAATTCTAAAAGATGGGGTTCAAGTCCTAGAAATTATCATCCCAGATGTTGGTGACGGTGCCTCAAATTATGTGTTAACTGTGAATGCGACAGACCACGATTCAATAACCGTAGTACAAGGTAGATTGCGAATGCTTGCACCAGTTGGCCAAGATACCACTTGGCAAACGATGAGAGATGATGGGCAACAAGGAGACGAGGTTGCGGACGATGGAGTATACTCCATCCAAGTGACTGTTCGTGAAGGCCTTCCTGTTGATTCCTTAGTCCTTGATTTCCGAGGTATTGATGTCTATCTTCAAAGTACAACTCCAGTATTCGAAGCCACTGTGGAACTTTCCGATAAAGAGGTTAACCCACTAACAAACCCAACCGATGCACTGAGTGATTGGGGCTCGACGGTGATGATTGTGCTGATTATTTTGGGTGTTGTGATGCTAGGTGGTGGAGTTGCCATCGTGATTATGATGCAACGCGGTGGAAGCCTTGATGAGCAACTTGGCCTAAGTAATGAGTTACAGAAACAATCCTGATGAGGTATTTCTACATCATTGATGAAGGGTCAGATGGGTGAGGATTTTATGCGAGTTCTGTTCATCTGTGTTGGAAACACCTGCCGTAGTCAGATGGCTGAAGGTTGGGCAAAATCTCATGGCTTGAAAGCTCAATCTGCAGGCACACATCCAGGGCAATCTGTTGCCAAGAATGCAATCGGAGTGATGGCTGAAAAAGGAATTGATATTTCCAATCATACTCCAACAAATATTGATGATGTCGATACAGAATCTTTTGACCTAATATTTTCAATGGGGTGTGGTGTTTCATGTCCAGATATAAAATTCAATGATGATTGGAATTTAGATGACCCATATGGTGGAGTTCTCGAAAAGTACCGAGAAATACGAGATGTGATTGAAAGTAATGTCCGTCAACTAATTGAATAGAAATACTCAAATTAAGCAAAAAGAGTTGTTTTCTATTCACTCTTCTGAATCATCAGGCATATCACCGATGCCTTCTAAGTGAATCTTAATGAAAGAAAGAACTCGAACTTTATCTTCCGTTTCAATCTCCTCTGTGCCGATTTCAACACCTCTGTTGAACATTTCTGGAGGGAGATGACCTGCGATGTTGCCATTGCGACGGCGGCATATTTCAGCAGTATCAATAGCCGTTCTCATTGCATTTCCTCTCGCAACTATTTCTACATCTCGATCGCCGTCCTGCATTGCTCTCAAAACTGCAGCAACATAAGCGTGTACTGGCTTTCTTCCAACATATATGGTTCGCATTTGAATAACCTCTACACATTCCCGAAAGAGGTTCTTGACTTGAATGAATTGATTGGAATGCTGAGGTTGTAATTAGTGAAATTGAGTTTGATGCCTAATTCCCAAATCCGGAAACATAGCGGTTATGAAGTAGGGGCTGTTGGCGAGGCTCAACACGAGTGTAGTGTAGTGGTTATCACCAGGCGTTGCCAACGCTTGAACCCGAGTTCAAATCTCGGCACTCGTATCTAACGAATAGCCTCTTAGTAAGCCCTTTTCGAGGCGGCCCATCAAACGGTTGTAACGCCTGTTTCGTGATTCCGCATTCAGGTCATTGTCAGCGCTGGAAAATTGCCGCTTCGCCTTGGCCAACACCCACACATAGAGTTGCGAGCCCATTCATTTGACCATCTTGATTTTCTGACCTTTTGACCATCTCATGAAGTAATGTAACGACAATCCTCGCTCCTGAACAACCGAGTGGGTGCCCGAGGGCAACCGCCCCACCATTGACATTGACAATTTCTTCGTTGAGTCCTAGTTCGTCAATGCAGGTTAGAGCTTGAACCGCGAATGCCTCGTTTAACTCAACCAAATGAAGGTCTGAAATTTGCATGCCTGCTCTATCAAGGGCCTTTCTCGTGGCAGGAATCGGCCCCCATCCCATAGTCCGTGGTTCAACACCCGCCGCGCCACTTGCAATCCAAGTTGCCATTACGTCCAATCCGAGTTCGTCTGCCTTTTCAGCACTCATTAGAACTAACGCAGCAGCACCATCATTGATTCCGCTTGAATTGGCAGCAGTCACGCTACCGCCTTTTTTGAAAGCCGGTTTCAGCGTACCCAACTTTTCCATTGTACTGTTACGCCTCGGCCTCTCATCAGTATCGACGATAATTGGATCTCCTTTCCTTTGAGCCACCTCAACGGCAACAATTTCATCACTAAATCGCCCTGAATCTATTGCTTCAATGGCCTTAGTGTGGCTTTGAAGTGCAAATCTGTCTTGAGATTCGCGTGAGGTGTTTTTCAAATCAACTATGGATAATTCTCTCAGATTTTCCGCGGTAACACCCATCCCATCGTTACCGTAATCCTCCTTCAATTGTGGGTTTGAAAACCTCCAACCAAGAGTGGTATCATGAACTGTTGGGTCACCAGTAGCAAAACCCTTCTCTGGCTTTGCCATTACATACGGTGCACGTGACATTGACTCTACACCACCAACTACGTAGACGTCGCCCTCGCCACAGCGAATCGCTCTAGCCGCAGCATTGAGTGCGGTCAAACCAGACGCACATAAGCGATTGAAAGTGACTCCTCCAACAGATGTTGGTAAGCCAGCAAGAAGTAAACCCATTCGGGCAACATTTCGGTTATCTTCGCCGGCTTGATTAGTGCAGCCAAAATAGACTTCCTCAACTTCTTCGCCTTTGACCCCAGCTCTATCTACTGCCTCTTTGATGACAATTGCGGCTAAATCATCCGGCCTAATCGAAGCCAAAGCACCGCCGTGGTTGCCAATTGCAGTACGCACTGCTGAGACTACAACTACCTCGCGCATACACCGCTCTCCAACCACTGCGACAAGCCCCTCACCCTTGAGTAATGCGGATAAGAGGGAGTGCTCAGACTGAAATTGGCTTTACCCAATAATAATTTAATCAATTTGGCTGATTTGTACACTCCCTATGGGAGTGGGGTTCAATTGATATGCCGAGCGCAAGTCGCGAGGCCGATAGCCTATGACTAGTTGGCCCGAACTTGAAGCAATGCCGAACAATCTTGTGAACTACGGTGTAACCGATAATGGAATCGCAATAATTGAATTATGTTCTGACTCCGATGGTAATCCCCTAACCGAAGGCAAAACATCAGTGAACACATACACTCGTGCAATGTGGGAAGACATAGACCAAGCGATTCTAAATGCTCGCTTTGATGACAGTGTGACTGTAATTATGATGATAGGACACGGTGAAAAGTTCTTCTCCGCTGGTGCTAGTATCAACTACCTCAACACCTTGACACCTCGTTACAAATACTTCTTCTGCCTACATGCAAACGAAACTTTATCTCGTCTTGAGCAAACTCCGAAACTAGTCATTGCTGCTATGAATGGCCATACTATTGGTGGTGGCCTTGAAATTGCAATGGCAGCGGACATCCGCATCGGCCTGAAAGATAACGGAAGTGTTGGGCTACCAGAAGTCAGCCTTGGCGTACTCGCCGGAACTGGCGGAACTGCACGCTTGTCACGCCTCGTTGGCAAGGCAAAAGCAATGGAAATTATGGTAACTGGCCGTAAGTTCTCATTTGAAGAGGCTCAGGAAATGGATCTCATTCACGATGTATATGACAGTTCCAGCAGTGAAGAGTTCCGCTCCGATGTGATGGATTACGCTAGCCAATTCACACTACCATTTGCAGCAACCAAAGCAATTGGTAATATCAAGCGCAGTGTGCAAAGCGGCATGGAAATTCCACTTGAGTACCACTTAGCACTAGAGAGAGAACTACAGTCCGACCTGTTCCAGAGCAGTGATGCAAAGACAGGAATTGCAGCCTACGTAGAGAAGAAGACTCCTCGATTCGAGGGCGCTTAAGCCGGTCACCGTTGATGGAGGAATCAAAGTGGGAGAAACTGAAGTATTAGAGAAATACAAGCCCAACTTTGAGGAATGGATTAATCAATTCAACGAATGGCAAACCCGAATTGGTTTTGATACAGCTTGGCTTGGCGACTATCGTTTTGAAATCAAATTTGATTGGGATAGCGCTGGAAATAATATTGAATTCGGTGATTTTGAAGGTATGCCAAAATGGGACCGAAGAATGCAAATCCCACAACAGAGCGTTCGTGATGCAATAATCAGTATGATCAGTGTCCAGGGTGACACAGAGTTTGGTAGTGTTGAACAACAATGGCATCTACTTGACAGTGCACCAACCGAGTACGACCGAAAGTCAGCCATGCGTATCATGTGCGAGGAACAGCGCCACGGCTGGCAGATGGCCTACGTCCTTTGCAACTATTTTGGAGACCAGGGAATCCGTGAAGCACAAAAATTGCTAGAGCGAAACTCCGCAGCAAATCCAATCCGCGGTGAATCGGACCGTCCCCGTCTACTCGGTTCTTTCAATGAACCAATTGACAACTGGCTCGATTTCTTCTGCTTCACTCACTTCATTGACCGTGATGGTAAGTACCAACTCAAAATGTTGAGCACCTCTTCATTCAAACCTCTTGCAGCAAGCATGGGTCCAATGCTAAAGGAAGAATCCTTTCACCTTGGCACCGGTGCAAATGGCTTGCGCAGAATCGTAAAGCAGGGGGTAATTCCTGTAGAACTGTTACAGAAATACATGAACAAATGGGTTTCAACCGGATTAGACCTGTTTGGAGTTGATGAATCAACTTCAGCACAATGGGCTTATGTTTACGGAATCAAGGGCAGATATGATGAACGAGAGAGTGACATTCCGGCTGACCGTGAACACCTGAACGAAGAGAGCCGGATGCACTACTTTGATGAACTCTCCAAGGAGATGGAGCGAATTAACAAAGGTCGTCACGAAGGCCAACCTGAATTATTCATACCATCCGATAACTTCAATCGCAGTGTTGGTAAATTTGTTGATATCAGAACCACAGTTCATGGAGAACCATTTGAGGGAGACGATGAGGCATGGAAACAATACCTGCATGATAATCTCCCCAATGATGAAGATGTTGCACAACTCAATGAATACTTCAAGGAAGAGTGGATTCAGTACCGTGAATGGAAGGACTGAGGTGATGATACCATGCAGGCATTCGCCCTGCTAAATGTGAACCGAGAACGTTTGAAACCGTTCTTCTCACGAGTGCCAGAATTATTTGAGGCGCACCATCATCATTCAAGCCAGAATGATGCTGGATATGAGGAATTATTGTATCGTGTGTACAGACCTTACACCGGGCGCATGTTGGATATGATTGACGAGTGGATGGGCACTGAACCACGGGCCTGGAAAGTAGATGTAGAACGAGAGATTATGCTCATGCTGTACGCAATTCGTTACCCGGACACACTACTTCTTGAGAGCCTATCTGATGAATCTAGTGCTGACATGACTAGAATTTCAGGATACCTACACTTCTTGCACCACACGTACACGATATGGGATGAGGATACACGCAAAGGCCTAGAAAAGTTAGGCTTTGGAATCCCAACAACTGACAAGGTTGATGCTTTCATTTACGGCGCTTATGTGTCGTGTATTGAACTAGTAAAGGAGTTGGCTCCATTTACATGTTTCTTGGAACACGATGTGCCGCGACAACGGTTGTTTCAGGCAGCGCTTGCTGCTTATGGCCGCGAAGTTTGATTTCAGAGGCATCAGCAATTGTAATGGCGTCGGGGTGACTCGGCTTTCACATGGAGATTCGCTCTGTTGCCGTAATTGGTGCCGGAACAATGGGTGCTGGCATCGCTCAGGTGTGTGCCCAAGCCGGTTGGCAAACCCACCTTTTTGATGCCTTTCCGGAAGGATTGGAGCGTGGTATGAATGCCATCAACGAATTCTGGGACAATGGTATTGCCCGAGGAAAAACCACTTCGGAACAGAAAGAAGAATGGTCATCAAATATCAACACATTCTCTGACTTGAGAGAGGCTGTCAAAGATGTAGATTTGGTGATTGAAGCAGTTCCCGAAATAATGGAAATTAAAGCGAGAATATTCCATGTTCTTTCCATAGAAACGAAAGAGGATTGTATCTTAGCAACGAATACATCCTCACTATCAATATCTGATATTGCTTCAGCATCTGGAAAGCCAGACAAAGTCATTGGAATGCATTTCTTCAATCCCGTTCCAATCATGAAATTGCTTGAACTCATCAAGCATGATGATTGTAGCGAAGAGACCATCGCTATCGCACAGGCTGCTGGGGAGGCGATGGGCAAAACCACCATACTAGTCAATGATGTCCCGGGTTTTGCTACTAGCCGCCTCGGAGTCGTCATCGGCAATGAGGCTATTCGCATGCTAGCCGACGGAGTCGCCTCAGCCTCAGACATTGATACTGCAATGAGACTAGGATACAAGCACCCAATGGGTCCATTGGAATTGACTGACCTTGTCGGATTGGATGTCCGGTGTGACATTCTCAACAACTTAGCAGAATCGTTTGCTGATGAATCTTATCGCCCACACCCATTACTCGTGAAACATGTAGAAGCCGGTGACCTAGGAAAGAAGAGCGGAAAGGGATTCTACGACTGGACAAGTGGCGAGAAGGTTGAACGAGATGGCGCATGAACAAATGCTCTATCTTTGGTCATTATTGGTTGAACAAGTTAAGGAAAATACCCTTGGACTTAGAGTTAAAAGAGATGAAGTTGGTGACTTTCGGCTTACTCGTGAGGATGGGCGTTCTTTCTGTAATGTTGTGGCTTTTCACTCGCACGTGAGTGTTTTTGTACTTCCGAGTGCATATCTTCCCGACCTAATTCCATCGTCTTTGTTGGTGAGGAAATCTGGACGGGTCACTTTCAAGTTTCGAGATGAAGATGACTCCAAAATACCATTGATTAGTGAATTAATTGGTCGTTGCCACGCAGCACGCTACCTTTACTGATTGAAATTGAAGAATTCAATATTCATTGAAAATCTGGATTGCGCTTTTCAAGAAATGCGTCAACACCTTCTGAAAAATCTTCTGTTTGACTTGCCTTCACGATTGCTGCCTGCTCACGGCTGAGTTGAGTCTCAAAATCATTGTAGGACTGGCTATCTAGTAATTGCTTAGTTCCCGCTCGACTAGATTTAGCCCACTTACCCCACGAGATTGCAACTTTAAGGGAACGCAAAATCAAATCGCTGGGTTCAGCAACTTCATCAATTACTCCTAGTTTCAACGCTTCTTCACCGGACCATGTTTCATTATTGAAAAAGAACTTCTTAGCCCTCTGCTGACCAACAAGCCGAGGTAGTAACCACGTAGTGCCGCCATCAGGGCTTAATCCAAGTGAGAAGAAAGCAGCAGCGATTTTGGTTTGTGGAATGGCAATGCGATAATCAGCTGCTAATGCAAGACCCAATCCACCACCTGCTGCTGCCCCATTCATCGCCGCTACATAAACGGTATCTGATTGTCGGATTCTAACCATTAAAGGATGCAAAATGTCCGTTAACCCCTGCACTAAATCAGATATTGTACCATCATCAAAGCATTCTCTAAATTCATTTATATCGGCCCCAGCACAGAAAAACTTACCAGTGCCTGTCAGTACGAATGCACAAATTTCTTCGTCATCAATTAGTGAATTGATAGTTTCTGAAATTGTTTTCATCGCCTCAATACTGAAAGCATTTTGAGCAGATTCTGCAGTTAGAGTGACTAATGCAACACCGCCGTCTAGCCGTTCAACACTGAGTGCCATGGGTGGCCGTTGAGGTTACCCTTCTTGAAATGCATGAAACCATAAGAGATTGCACTGTGGCGCACCACATGATGAACAGAGAGGAACTCTACATCAATGGAGAATGGGTTGCTGCAAGCGGCGAGGGTGAAATTGAAGTTGTTAACCCTGCCACTGAACAAGTCATCGGTTCAGTTCCGGTTGGTTCCCAAGCAGATGTGGATTCAGCAGTAAATGCCGCATCCACAGCATTTCATTCATGGTCACAAAGTTCCATTGAAGATAGGGTTGGATATCTGAACGCGCTTTCAGCAGCTTTCAAAGACCGAGGTGAAGAACTCTCCCAACTTATCACTGCAGAAGTTGGCACACCAATTGGATACAGCAGAATGGCGATGGTTGGAACCCCTCGTGTGGTGGCCCGCTCGTACGCCAAGATGTTGGAGGACTTTGAGTGGGAAGAAGAGGTCCGTAATTCTCTAATCGTCAAGGAGCCAGTGGGAGTATGCGCATTTATCACCCCGTGGAATTTCCCCCTTCACCAGATTATTGGTAAGGTTGCTCCAGCAATTGCTGCTGGTTGTACAATGGTGCTAAAACCATCCAAAGAGGCTCCCCTAAATGCCTTCATTTTGGCTGAAATTATTGATGAGATTGGATTACCTGCTGGTGTTTTCAATCTAGTAAGCGGCCACGGATCTGAAGTTGGTGAATATCTTTCAAGTCATCCTGACGTAGATATGGTATCATTCACCGGTTCAACTTCTGCAGGAGTCAGAGTAAGTCAGGCAGCAGCACCATCTGTAAAGCGAGTTACACTCGAACTTGGTGGTAAAAGCGCAAATGTCATTTTAGATGATGCCAACATCGTTAGAGCAGCAAAATCATCAGTTGGCGCGTGTTTTGCTAATTCTGGTCAAACCTGTTCTGCTCTAACTCGACTCATTATACCTGAAAATAAAAAGGAGGAAATCATTGAAATCATCACTAGCCGAGTCGCTGGCTTCACCGCTGGAGACCCACTTGATGAAAGCACACGTTGCGGCCCAATGGCATCAGCAAGACAACAAGCAAGTGTTAGTGATTTCATCGCTAGCGGTATTTCAGAAGGTGCTACTCTACTATCAGGTGGTGAGGGAATGCCTGACGGACTTGAGGTTGGATTTTTCGTCAAACCAACTGCATTTGCAGATGTGACTCCTGACATGAAGATTTGGAATGAAGAAGTATTTGGTCCACTACTCACCATCACAACTTACAGCAGTGAAGAAGAGGCTCTGGCTCTAGCCAATGATTCGGAGTATGGACTTTCAGGGGGGGTTTGGTCTGAAAATGAGGAAAGAGCGATTTCTTTTGCAAAAAATATGCGAACAGGACAAGTCAGCATCAATGGAGGGCCTTTCAATATCTCAGCACCATTTGGTGGTTACAAGATGTCAGGGAATGGCAGAGAACTAGGTATTCACGGATTGCAGGAATTCCTAGAATTGAAGGCGATTCAACGCTGAAGTCAAAGCGTCTATACGGTAAAGAGGCTGTTAGTAATTCAAGGGATGAACAAGATGACAGGTGGTATAACCAACCGTGCCCCTCGCTTATTGTTGATTTCGGGTGTTTCAGGAGTTGGGAAATCAACCCTCGCTACTCAAGTTGCATCTGCTCTAAAATTCGATAGAATTGCTGGTAGTGACACCGTTAGAGAGGTCCTTCGTACAGCCACAACACCTTCGGAAAGCCCCGCTTTATTCAGATCTACTTTTTCAAGCGGAGTAACAGGTGATTCTGCTACTGACTGGCTAGATGCTTGTTCAGCAGTTGAGGCAGGGCTTGAAGCAGTAATATCACGGGCTCGCCGGGAAGGGATTGACTTAATCGTTGAAGGCGCCCATATTATCCCATCAAATAGAATCCTAGCGGACTGGAAAAACCAAGGTGGCGTTGCAATCGGATTGACATTGACAATTGATAACGCTAGTATACACCAAGAAAGAATTGAGGAACGGGAAGTAAATACTCATCGAGGTGCATCTCGATACCTCGCATCTTTTGAGCGAATTCGTGCAATCCAAACAGCGCTAATTACCAGAGCCAAGGGTGTGAACTGGAAAGTAATTGACACACATCTTCAAGGAGAGTTTGTTGAGAAATTGAGACAACAATTTGATGAAGAATGGTACAAACTACGGTGAAAACATGGTTGGAGAAAAAACAAGACCATGGTATCCATATCTTGCTAGTTTTATTATTCCCATTTCAGCAATAATTGGAAACCTTCTCGGTGGACCACTCGCTGGTCTAACTATTTTCATTTCTTTAGTGATATTCCCCATTGTTGATCACTTTTCAGGGCAATCTACACAATCTACATCACCTCCAACAAATGATACACCATTTCGAACCATTCTCATTCTCCATGCCCTGCTAAACCCAATTATTCTCGCAACTTTGGCTTACCATGCATTCCTTGTTGGTAACGCCCCATCACTATGGTTAGCTGGATTTTCTACTGGCATAGCGTGTGGTGTTTCAGGGATAGTTGTCGGACATGAACTCGGGCACACTAAACCACACTCTTTCACTTGGTTACTTGCAAGAATGAATCTAATATTCGCTTTCTATCTTCACTTCACAACTGAGCATAATTACAATCATCACAAAAATGTTGCAACCGTGAAAGATGCTGCTAGCGCACCACCAGGTAAGGGATTGTGGTTTCATCTTTTGCAAACAGTTCCAGGACAGTTTACAAGCGCTTGGAAAATTGAAAAACGACGATTGCAGAAGCGTGAAAAATCAACTTTATTTGTTTTCAATCCAGTCTTCAAAGGACTCATCATAGAATCTACATTCATCGGCATTGTTTACTGGTTTGCTGGTAACTGGGTGGCAATCGCTATCCTTTACCAAGCTGCCATCAGCATTTTCTTACTAGAATATGTCAATTACATCCGCCATTATGGTTTACGACGAGAAGTCGATGAAAAGCAAACTGAAATGCATTCATGGCAAACTCTGAAGCGGCTTTCACGTTGGACTTTATTTGAATTAACTCTCCATCCAGCACACCATCTAGAGGCAAGCAAACCATTTTGGAAATTGGAACCCTATGAGAATGCACCTACTCTTCCTTCCGGTTACTTTGCAATCTTTTGGCCATGTATGTTGCCTCCTCTTTGGAAGCGAATAATGGCACCACGTCTTTTAGCATCTGTAAAAGACTGAGTCATGTTAGGTCAATGACCACAGAATAAGAAGTTGTTTTCAGACGGGCTCCACGGTCAGCGATGCCAACCTCACAAGTGATGGTGAATATACCGCTATTATTTGTAGCACCAATATCACTCAATATTATCTCCACGCCACGATGCTCACCGTGACGCATTAGGTCGGCAGATGTTGAATTCGCTGCTGCATCAATTGCTTCTTGCCAATCAGCACCATCGGCTACCAAAGTACTACTTCGATTCTCGACAGTTGGTTGCCAAACTTGGGTAAAGGAATCCGTGACCTCTAAAACTTCACCACTGCTAGTATCATAAGGGTCACCAAGTGAAGCAACAGAAACTCCAAACCAAGCCATGGCTAGAAGTGATAGCATCAAAATAATGCCAGTTGCCAACAACATTTGACCAGAGTTATCATGTATCCGCCTCATCATTAGGCACCTCCACCAACATACCATACTTGAAGAGAAACCGTCCATATATCGCCAGTGTCTCCAACCAACTTGTGAACACTTAGGGTTCTACCATCAGGCGTACTGCCTTGGCCATATCTAGCCAAATCACCCTCATTTTTAGCGACCCAACAATTACCCTGAACTTGCCCTGGCAACCCTTGTAATAATTCATTACAGGTACCATCCAAATCACCTGCTGAAAGGCTTTCTGCAAGTTGATTATTGTGACTTGTTGGGTCGTCAGCTACTACTCCCATCTGCTGAATAAATGCATCTTCTGCAGCCAATTGTAATTGACCATCTGAAGATGCTGAAATAGGATCAGGAATCTCTAGTTGCAAGATGAAAGTTGCTGACATGAAAAATAGCCAGAAAAGTGTTAACATCTCCAATACATGGACTTGTCCAAATGGGTTTTTTGATAGCTGTCGCTGATTCATTGACTATCACCCTGGAGAAAAGTAGCCAAGTGAAGGATTCAAACCCATATCTCCCGGAACACCTAACAAATCAGGTGAAAATGCTACGAAATTAAACGCAATCGTTGAAATCATTAGCATCATTCCTGCGTGCTTCATGCCACTAGAAAGCCTACCTGTAGCCATTAATCCAGCCATCGCCCCGTTACCTAGACCCTGCGCGCTTACACCGTAGAAAAACACAACTAGGAAGAACAGTGGGTCAATTGCGCGAATTACCATGTTTCCAATTTGGGCACTATCATCACCTGAATTTGCTGACGAAATTGCTGGGATGAAAACCTTCGCAAGAACAACAATAACCCCTAGGAAAACGAAATATGAGGTCCAAATAACTGCAATATATGAGGCAATTGCTCGTTCTCTTTCACCTTCTAGGAATTTAATTTCTCGACTATCATTAGCAGCAGTGACTAAGATATCAGAAATTTTTCCACCAGCTCTGTTGGCCTCACCAATCAAACTAATTGCTCGTTTGACTAGTGGAGTCCCTACCCTTTCAGCAAACAAAACAATCACATCTCCAAACGCTACACCCCATGATAATTGCTGGGACATTTTCTGAACTTCATCATTGAGTGCCCCATATTCTGAATTAGCCAATGTTCTAACCGCTAATGTCATTGACAATCCTCCTTTCCAATATTCTGCTAAATCACGAAGGAAGTCAGGGAATTTCTCTTCCATTGCATTAATTGCTTTCATCTTTTTATCCCAGTATACAGCACCAGGATAAACGAGGAAAATAAAACCATAGCCGAAGAAGTTGATGAAAATTAACGGCCTTAGGTTGAATGGACCAAGGTTTACTTCTGGCCCAATAAATTGATTTTTGTTATTCATCCAATCAGGAATGCCATCGTAAGTATCAACCTCAATTGTAAGTGTAAACTCTTTCATTCGAGGCATACTTCTATCAAACTGAAGCCATATCTCCCATCCTTCACCAGGAAGGGCATTCATGACTTCTAAGTAACATTCACCCTCTTGATTAGTGACAGCATTAACCGAATAAGAGGTCCCAAGACCACCACCTGCAGACGGTTCCCATATTTGTATTGTAAACGGGAAATCCTCGTCGGCTTTCGCAACACATGACATTCGCATTTCTTGAGGTGGATGAGAAAGTGTACCTAATCTCTCAGGTGCAATACCTGTAACATCAAACTCTTGCCCTCTCCCCGGTCCCTTCACATTATCCCACTCAACTTCCATTGATTGAGTAGAAATTCTTTCTTTGGTAAAGAAACAAGTCTCATTTTGTGTATAATCTGGCAACGCCATATTTGGATCAAAGCCACACGCTGTGTTAATGAATACTGGGTTACCATTTGCTGGGGCAGGAGCTAATACTCCGAAAACTAGGCTTGCATTAGTAGCCCAAAAGGCGAGTAATACAATCCCGATTAGGGCTGATGAAATTGAAATCATAAGGAAATTACGTCGGGTATTATCGTCCTTTGGGAAATCAAGGTCAACGCGAATATTCTTTTTCTTGCTTCTTCTTGCCATATTTCACCCCCCTCTCACATATCCATCTCTTTGCTCATCAGCCAAATTAATCCGGAATAGGCGATGTGAATCATCGGCAACACACCGAGTACAACTCCATAAACCATAGTTTCGGAAATTTGCGAACCAGAACCAGACACCCAGAACATAATGACTAACATTACAATCAAGAACAGAGGCATCGCTACAGCCACCACAACATATGACTCCGCCATCATTGCTAATGTCTCAAGGAAGACACTCATCCTAGTACGGTTTTCACGCATGTAATGCTCTGCCCTATTTAGGAAATAAATTTTCAAACTACCTCCCGACGATAGCGTGCCCACCATGCCTTGGAAAAATTCTGACACCCAGGGGGATGCTGCGCGGCCAACTGAAAGTCTGATAGCAGTCACTAAGTCCATTCCAAGTAAAGTGATATCTCGATAAATCATTGCCGAATCATAAGCGATATCCCCGTAAATATCCTCATTCAACGCTAACGATTTGAAGATGTTTGCAGGGGTTGCGTTGGCCGCAGACATTGCTGCTGTGTACGATGCAGCGTATGGAAGATACTTCTCAAGCGCTTCTGAGCGCTCTTTCTTACGTCGATCTGCAGCACCCAAGAAATGCTTGTATGAGAACCATGGACCAAAGAAACCACAAACTGCAATCAATCCGAATCTCATCGAACCAGAAACTACTTTTGTTGTATAATGAGGGCATCCGCCGTAAGTAACTACTGCCCCATCTGGACCCTCTCCACTCCAATCTAAACTTGGATCGATATCATTGGAATTCCAGAATGCCCAATCAATGCAAGGATAAATTGACTCAGGGTTTTGCATATTCTCCCACAACGCAAATGCACCGATTTCAGGCAACAATGCCAAAACTAAAATTCCAATAAAAATACCAAAAGCAACTATGGTGGACATTATTGCTGTAGCTTTGTAAACTTCAGGCATAATACGAATATCTGCCTGCAACAGAGTTTTCTGAAGTACTACGTCTTCACGTACCTTTTTACGTAAAAATCCACCTAATAGAGCATTGGAGAAACGTTGCCAACCCGAAAGAATCATTCCGTCAAAGCGGGCTCTTTTCACCTTCGCCTCCTTGGCCAATCATTTCACCTCTCACTGGAGACCGTCAACTCTTGCAAGAACTGCTTGAGGCCTAACATAATATTCAGTGATTATTTGAGCAACTTGGTCTGCTTTACGAATATCATTGAGAACCATCCAATCAAGAACTCGCTTTCTAGTACGTAATTCATCTCGCATTCGTTCTTGTGAATAATTAATTTTAACCATGATTTTTTCAAGAACATATGATTTACCAGAGAAATCAAAGTCATCTCTTGAGGGGTCCCACTTGAACACTTCATTGGTAATCACTTCCAAACTATGAGGGTCAACCCCAACAATCTCGACAATCTGTTTTGCTCGCCTAACACGACGGCCATTAATACGAGTTTGAATTTGAATCACACAGGCTTCCAACGCAGGGAGCAGAACTCGGGGGATGTCAATTGGCTTGTTCTCTAATCTGTGAACTAGTGATGGAACAGAGTCAGCGTGAACAGTTGAATACGAACAGTGTCCAGTTGCCATCGCTTGGAACAAAACATAAGCTTCCGCACCACGAATCTCACCTACAATAATGTATTCTGGTCGCTCTCTTAGAGCAGCCTTCAATAGTTCGAACTCTCCAATCACACCATCATCAGATTCACCACCGAATCCTTGACGGGTTAATCCAGGAATCCAATTTGGTTGAGGGATGTTAACTTCACGAGTTGATTCGATACTAACGATTTTCATCTGCCAAGGAATAAACAGACACATTGCATTAAGAGTGGTGGTTTTGCCCGATGCCGTTCCACCGACAAACAGCATTGAGATACCTTGCTGAAAACCAATCCACATGTACGCAACCATTAGTGAGGTCATGGTTCGGAATGCAACAAGATCACAAGGTGAGAACGGATCTTCACGGAATCTGCGTATACAGAAAGTTGAACCTTTGGTTGAAATCTCATAACCCAATTTCATGACAATTCTTGAACCATCCATCAGGGTTGCGTCAAGCAATGGTTCAGCAACAGATATGTGTTTCCCACAACGTTGTGCCAACTTGATAACATATGATTCCAATTCAGCATCAGTGGGCCATAGGATTGATGTCTCAACCGACTCAAACTTACGATGGTATGCGAAAATTGGGATTCCTGTACCATCCAAAGATACATCCTCAACATTTGCGTCATTCATCAGAACATCCATGCGGCCATAACCAATCAGATCACGCTTAAGGTAGTAAAAAATCTTCGAGCGAGACTTCTTGGAAATTTTCATCCCATAGGATTTGATGATTTGGTCCATTGCTGCCCGCAAATAACCCTCGGGGTCAGTATCAATTTCATCAATATCTGCGGTCAAAGACCTAACAAAAATATCCAGTAGTTCTTCAAATTGTGTCTGTTCCTTCTTGTTTAGAGGTGGCTCAATAGCTTGGTAAATAATGTTCAATGTTCTAAGGTCACGAACAACCCTAGCAAACGAATGAGGTGGTGAAACTGGGTACTTATCAAGTTCCTCATATTGTTGCTGCTGACGCTTTTTACGCTGACGTTGTGGCCGACCACGTCCTTTTTTTGCCATGTCCTAACCTCCGTCTCCGCTTAAGCGACCGTTGTCTTTTCACTATAACCTTTGGTTATAGGAAACGGCTTTGGAATTGAACTGTCGTTTTATTGATGATTGTTCAACCAATTTTTTCCAACACTCATGAAATCATAAAACAACAATAACGCTCAATTCTCAAATGGCCTTCGACCCCATCTTCTATTGAGCATCATTAGGAATGCAATTCCGAGAATGATTAAACCTGCACTAACCCCAAGAATTCCACGCAATCCTCTGCCTGCAACATTCTCCTCAACTAATACAGAAGTAGTCGCATTCAACCCCTGCTCTGAAACCATCTGACCCCAGTTTTCGTAAATTGTCATATCACCTTGAGTGAACGAAATGAGGAATAAGGCAAGAAGAGGAATGATTGTACCAATGTAGAACCAAACCATAATTGAAATATCAAAAATTGCCTTATTGGGACGGGGCCCCATCAATAACGCTGTCAGACTAACAATGTAAATTGAATTAGCAACCATCACGATGAGAGCTGCTGGTAATGCCCATAATTGGTCTAGCACCACTGACATCACAAACAAGAAAATGACTGAAATCCAAGTTGTAATCAAAAAGTACACGACAATTTTCGCTCGTAATAATTGTGGAAGTGCGACAGGAAATCCATTGAGGTAATCTGGTGAATCCATCCCATTTAGCCACGAGTAAAATTGAAACCCAAAGAAACCAAGAAACGGGGCGTACGAAAGTAAATTGAATGGAATTGGGAATGATGCAAAATCAACCAACCAAGCCAACAACAAAAGGAAAAGAAGAGGGACGGTATATGAGATTAGCATCTTCACTAATGTATTTGAGCGCCACAAATCAACCAAATCTTTAGCCACTAACAAACGTAACATCCCGTTACCAAGGAATGGAAGTTTCTCCCAAATAGGTGTAAGTAGTTCGCTCTTTGATGTAACATGAATCTCAAAATCATCCGGCACTAAATGAGCACCAATGTATGCGAGCAAAAATGAGAAAGGAATTGTTACTAAGGGGATCCAATGTTGATGTGAATATTGGTACAACATACCAGGAATCAATAATTTAATGTTAATAATTTGCAACGCACCAAGCAATCCAATTGAAATTCCAATTGCAGGAATAGTATACGACCATTTTCCTCCCTTACTAAATAGTGCAGAAGCAATGAAAGAAAGCGCCAAACCTTCAGATAATGTTGTGGTTAAAGCAAACAGTACAACTGGAAGTGATGCCCATTCAAGTGGTGTTGAAAGCCCAGCGAATTGTTCAAGCAAAATTCCCCCTGCCATACCCACTACTGCTGGAACTAAAAGCATCAAAACGTAGTAGGATACTTCCTTTGAATAGTATGCAAAGTAATTGGTTACCAAATCAAGTGGTTGCACAGCAGGAATTGCAAGCAGGAAATTTTTACCACCTGCTCGCTGAGAAACCATGACCCTACCAATGAAAGCAAAGGAGCCCATTGATAACGAAAATGCAAAGATCCCACCGTGCATGTATAATTTCAATTGGTCCCAAGAAAACGCTTGCGCTTCTGAATCCGACGAAACCAAAACTTCACCAGTAAGATATCTCAATCCAACCGTCAAAATCAGTGACAAGAATGCTAACATCACAGGGAAGAGTGCAATATGACGCCTACGAGAGAAGTCTACAGCCTGACGCCACTCTTCCTTGAACATCATTCTAAAAGTAACCCAAAATGAATCTGCAAGTTTGGGTGGGCGATAATCAGTGAGCACTCTCACTCCTCCTCA
Source organism: Candidatus Poseidoniales archaeon (assembly GCA_012959435.1). Taxonomy (GTDB): domain Archaea; phylum Thermoplasmatota; class Poseidoniia; order Poseidoniales; family Thalassarchaeaceae; genus MGIIb-Q1. The sequence goes on along the minus strand of DUDF01000025.1, from coordinate 4,633 downwards.
CTACCTTCCATCGCCTCGACATCATCAAACGATGCACCTACGAGTCTGATGAATACATCTTCAAGAGTTTCATCACTATTAATTTTCAACTCATCAATAGTCCCTGCAGCTAGCACATGTCCACGGTCAATCACAGCCACTCTTGTGCATACTCTCTCAGCAACTTCTAGGATATGAGTGCAGAGAAAAATAGTACCACCGTCAGCAACTATTTCCATCAATAAATTACGACACTTTCGTTGGTAAATTGGGTCAAGATTAACGAACGGTTCGTCTAGGAAAAGTAACTTGGGGTTATGGATAAATGCACCTGCGAGCATCACTTTTTGACGCTGTCCTTTTGACAAATCCTTGCATAGAGTATTTCGCTTCTCCGTTATACCAAACCATTCTAACCAGTGAGTGACTTTTTCTGAGATCTCATCTAAACTACGGAGCCGAGCCACGAATTCAAGATATTCAGCGGCCGTAAGAAAAGAAGGGGGGCTTTCTGATTCAGGTACAATCCCAACATTGGCCTTCACCATACGTGGGTCTGCTCTAACATTGATGCCCAAAACCCTAGCACCACCCATAGTTGGTCTAAGTTGACCTGTTAGCAACTTGATGAAAGTGGATTTGCCAGCACCATTAGGGCCGAAAACGCCGAAAAATTCTCCAGCAGCGACCTTCACATTCAATGGATGAAGAGCGACAAAATCGCCAAATGCCTTCCCAAGGTCCTTTGCTTCTACTAGTGGTATATCGCTTTCTGACAAGATTGACCCCTTCCCTCAGATACCCTTCCATTCAGGGTCTTCTCGATTAAGAAACGCGTTGACACCTATTTCCATATCTTCGGTATCAAAAAGGGCGCAGAATAAGTCTCTTTCATGTTCTAGACCTTCTGCCATGCCGTGTTCTAATGCACCTCTTACAGCCTCCTTAGCAGACTTGAGTGTTAGTGGTGATTTTGTCGCTAAAGTAGTTGCTAATTGCATCGTTGTGTTTTGCAGTTCATCTGGTTCACAAAGACGATTGACAAGGCCAATTCGGTATGCTTCTGTGGCTGATACCATCTCTCCTGTCATCACCATTTCAATTGCCTTACCGTAGCCTAGTAATCGTGCCAATCGCTGTGTCGCCCCGCCTCCGGGTATTAATCCCAAATTGATTTCAGGGGTGCCAAAATTTGAACGAGTTGAGGCGATGCGTAAATCGCACGATAGGGCGATTTCACTGCCGCCACCTAATGCAAATCCATCAATTGAAGCGATAGTTGGTTTGGAGAGATTCCAAATCGCTTCCCAAGCGTTATTCTCAAAAATTGCTCGGATTTCTTTTGATTTCTTACCGACAAATTCAGTGATATCAGCACCTGCGACAAAAGCAGGGGGTTTTTGCCGCTTACCTTCCGCTGCAGGTTCTGGACTAGCACCACGAATCACAATAACCCTAACATCAGCATCATCTTCAGCATCTTTGCAAGCGGCTTTCAAATCAGCAACAACATCACTGTTTAGTGCGTTCAACTTGTTTGGCCTGTTTATTGTCCAAACTTCAACTACACCGCCAGAAGGATATGATCCTTCAATCGCAACTCGGTCAATAGTTAGGGATTCTGACATCTTATCCACCAATTTCATCTCTCATTGCATCTAACTTTGATTGGCTAATGGTTGGAGGTGGAGGTAGGGGTAACCCATCTGGAGGTGGGGGGAGGGGGAGTCCATCTGGTGGAGGAGGTAAGGCATCAAGTTCCACCTCAACTTCCTCTTCAAATTCACTAGCAGCTACAAATCCTGTATCTAGAGGGATTCTCAACTTGAGAATACGGGCATTATCTACTCTAACATATGTAGCACCATATGGATGGCCTGGCTCAACTTGTTCTGGCTCGTCAAAAACTGTTAGTCCATGCCCGGGTTTAGCAAGAGTTGCTAACAAATCTTCACCTTCATCTTGCCTAGACCACATGCGAGCGGCCGATGCACGAATCTCGGCCAACTGACCTCGTCTTCGCATCTCAATTCGAGCCTTTATTTCTGCACGTTGGCCGCGACGTTCCTCAACGAATTCTTCAATATCAGCCTCTTCAACTTGTTCAGCACTTATGTCAACAACATATTCCTCTGCAACATGAACCTCTTCTTCGATTGCATCGTCCTCAAGTTGAATTACATCATCATCGACATCATCTGATTGTGAACCATTAGATTCTGCAGAGGCTGCGACTTTTCGATCTCGGCGGCTTCCGCCATCCTCATCTTCAACCACAGCTTCAGGTAACTGAAACTCATCTTGCTTTTTTTCTTTTTTAGAACTTGCTTGACGCTTACGTGGTTTCTTCTTTGGTTTTCCACCAGTCATCAACAAACCAGCAGCGAGTAACAATAGCGCGCCAGTAAAGATGTACCCATACAACTCATTTTCCCACTCACCAGAGAGGAATAATTGGAAGACAATGCCAAACAATAAAGCGAGATACAATAGTACACGACCAAACGACATGCCGTCCCCTCCATACGCGAGCAGATGCGCCCCCTCTTTCACTATGACGGCTCAGCGCCCAAGCAAATCTAACTGCTTTTTTACGCTTTCAAGTGCTTTTGCTCGATGTGAAAATGCCTCTTTAGCCATTCTATCCATTTGCCCAAAAGTACGACCAGAATCCTCACCTTCTGGAGAAAATATTGGATCATAACCAAATCCTGATTCGCCAAGAGTTTTACCCGTTATTGTCCCACGGCAAACCCCTTCACCGAATACTAATTCATTGCCAGTGAAGAGTACTGCACAAGCGCGAAATTCTGCCCCCCTATGAGTGATTTCTGACATCAAATTGAGAATTCCTGAAAGGCCAATTTGTTTTAGTACAGATGCTGAATTCACACCGGGGAAACCATTCAAATCATCAATGAAAAGGCCTGCATCTTCTACAAAAATTGAACCATCTTGACCAGATAAGTTGAGAAGGGCTTTAGCTTGTTCGATTTTTGCGATTGCAACTTCTTTCAAACTGTCTGATTGTGGCTCTATCACAATTGGGACTTCACCATCTATTAGGAACGGTTCCACTTGATATCCAAGAGGCTCGAAAAAATGGCTTGCCTCAGCCAATTTTCCAGCGTTACCAGTCAAGAACAGAAGTCGCTTCACGACTGTCGCATGCGCCCCATGCGGTTGATAGTTCCGACAGTTATTCTTTCGTCAATATCAAAGGGTAGCAGTTAGTGGCCCCCGTTATGGAACCGAAATCGCTGTTGCTAGTTGCAATGGGGGGCGCGTTTGGAGCAGTTGCTCGTTACGCCATTTCAGAGTGGGTTCCAAGTGAATTTCCTTGGAGCACTTTAGGTGTAAATGTAGTTGGCTCATTCCTACTAGGTGTGTTAATCTCTATGTCAATTATTAATGAGCACATTTCCCCTGAAATTCTTCTCCTTGTTGGTACCGGCGCACTTGGGGCCTTTACCACGATGTCAACCTTCAGCGTTGATGTGATTCAACTCATTGATTCAGGGAAACATATGCCAGCCCTTGGTTACATGATGGCTAACTTCACCCTCTGTCCACTCTCTGCCTTCATTGGTTGGAGATTCATTCCGATGCTCTTCAGTTGAATCGACTAAGAGTGATAACGAACCCTAGAACGTATAGCATTGTAGCGATTAATGACTTCTTTACTTTTTACTGGAGGTGAATCTGATCCTGTATAGGTGAGGTTTTCAGCACTATTGTAACCATCAAAAACCCATTCCAAAGCATCTTCATGTTCAGGATGACTAGCACTTAGGCATTCACTAAGTACCTGTAAATCAAGCCCCATTCTCTCAACCTCTGTAGTTGATTGGGTAAGGCCGAAATCAATTAGAGAAATTCCCTTCTCACCATCCCAAAGTATGTTGTTGGTAGTTAGATCACCATGAACTGCACCAAGCGAATGGAGTTGCCGAATCACGGTTCCAACTTCGTGCATAACGGCTTTAACATCAATTTCACCACACCTCAATACTTCGACAAGTTGTGAACCGGGCATAAGCGATTGTATCATTGTACCATTACTCATCTCGCTCGCTAAAAGGAGAGGGACTGGTAATCCAGAATTAGAAAGTCGGGCTAGCATTTTTGCTTCTGCGGCCATACGATGTTTTGTCAGTCTACGGTCAAGAGCAGGGTCTCGGTAACCCTTTGGCAGCCTCAGCTTACGCACTGCTGCTAATCCCAAATATTGCCCATTAGAAACTTCAGCCTCAGCCCCTACATGGATGATTTTGCCTTGTTCCCATGCCAACATAACGCTCCCCCACCCCTTTCCGACAGGTTCCCGGAGAATGGATGCATTCAAAGCGGTGGCGGCGACCGGTAGATATCCCGGAAGTGGTTGAATGCAGAGCCTCCCGCTGGCCATTTGCTCCATCGATGATGATGAATCAGATGCTGATTCAGACATCACCCGTCAGCGAATTTTATCTGCTAAACAACAACTTGGTGACAAGGTGATGATTTTAGGGCATCACTATCAACGTGATTCAATCGTTGAACATGCTGATGAAACTGGAGACTCCTTCCTCCTAGCAAGGAAAGCCGCTGACTCCAAGGCTGAATACATTGTATTCTGTGGAGTTCACTTCATGGCAGAGTCAGCCGATATCTT
>DUDF01000024.1 GCA_012959435.1 Candidatus Poseidoniales archaeon | reverse complement strand
CGAGTTGGCAAGTCCGGCATTAGACACGTCGATTTCGGGAAAACCTTGGGAGAGCGAATGACCGAGCCAGTTTGGCACAAGACCGAGAAACTCGTATTCACGCTCGCATTGGAATTCGATTAGGCGTGGTGGGCCATCAAGTTCGATGGAATTATTCCACGGTTGGTGCCGCCAGTAGTCAGTTGCTGTATGCTTAACTGATACTACTAGTCTCGTATTGTCATTCCAAGTGGCTAAAGCGGCTGATTGTTGCTCAGAATCTGCATGGAATCCATCATCACCTAAATCCCACATTCTGAGTATGCAATACATTCCCAATTGCTCACAAACAATCTCTTCAAGTTCTGATAAGATACGTTGCAGTGCTCCGATTCTACCTAATCTTTTACACACATCACATTGGCAAGAGAATGGGTTTATTCGACTCGCCCAAGGGTCCGTTTCAAACGCTTCACCAAAGCGAAAAATAATTCCTTTCAAGTCAGGGTATTGATTAAACAATGCGTGTAAATTAGTGTTTAATGAGCGCCATATTTCATCATCATGTGGACAACCTCCACTACTTTGTGCAACCTCTGTTGGCAGGGTGAAAAGGTCTTCCATTACCCAAGAGTCAAGGCTAGATTCCAATGCCTCATTGATACGCTCATTTAGTTCTGAAACCCGCTGAGAAACCTCTGAAGGTGTGGCATTTCCCATGACAAGAGATAGGCAACCAAACAGTTGGTCGGCAACCACCAAATCGGTGAACCCGCGTTCAGAGAGGAATGCTGGGTTGCGCCAACGAGTAGTAATTCCTGCTTGATTTGGTGGGTCGTGGACGTATGCTATTTTCATCCGCTGACTGTTTGATGGTTCGCCAATCTCATTTACAGTCACATTACCACCTCAATATCGGAATGGAAAGTCCATCCCATTTCAGAAAATGCAGGGGCTGCGATAGTAGGGAAATCTGGATTGGGTATGATACCGAAAATTGAGCCACCTGACCCGCACTGCTTAGCGCACGAGCCAAGTGAGCGGGCCAACTTAACAGCATCAAGAGTCTCTCCTAGAGCCTCTTCACCAAACAGTTCACGACGCAAATCAAAATTTGTGTCAATCAATGATACGAAAGCAGTGGAGTCTCCACTGCCAATTGCTTGAAGTCCATCATTTGCGCAATCAGCGAGGTGCTGGATAATTTCAATCATTTCCGCATCTTGTTGTTGCCATCGCTCAGCAATACCGGAATGTGTTTTTCCAGAATCTTCTCCACTTGGAGCGTGTGCAACCCATAACAAGGGGAAGTTCTCAACATTGAGTTCGGTGTAATCTCCATAACCCCTATTTGTCATCAATTCTTTATCAAAATCCATGTGTAACATGCAGCCATAAGCCTGCGGTAAACGATCTTGGAGTCCAGCAACCATACCCAGTTCTTCAGTCTCAATTTTCAATACCAACTCGGCTAATTCTCGGGCGCTGATTTTGTTCATTGGGATATCGTGAAATGCCATCAATGTCAGCATGAATGCAGTCTCTATTGCTGAAGAACCAGAAAGTCCAACTCGATAGGGTATGGTAGTTTCAACTTCTGCTTTGAACTGAGCAACGGTGCGTCCGAAGTGTTTCTCAAAAATAGCGATAGTAGGTTGCATGATTCTCTTCAACCCCGAATCATCAGGTAATTCGTATGGTGTATCATCCGTATTCAGTGGTGAGAGTGTGACAGTAGCTTGCCAATTCCAGACAGGGGTCGAAATACAGGCGCCAAAATAACCGTCTGACGGGTTTCCTAGTAACCCAATTCTAGCCGGAGTAGAGCACGAGACGCGGTTAGCCACAATGTTCGCTCGGTGGTTACTACACATGAATTGATGCCCGATTCGGCTAGTGTGGTCAAGCCAGGGGTAAATCCATGAATGGAATAGATGGCCCAATCAAATGATGTGGGGAGTGATTCCAGCCGCTGGTCGTGGCAGTAGAGTCGCTGATGACCATGTTAACGGTTGTAAGGAATTGATTGAAATCAATGGCCGCACTATGCTACAGCGCACAATAGACGAATTACGTGCGGCAGAAGTAGATGGAATCGTAATTGTCACATCAGCAAACAAACCAGCAATCAAAACCAGCCTAGAAGAGTCTGGTGAATTAACGCGAGGCGACATCAAATTCGTTGAACAAGCCGAGCCAAATGGGCTGGTGGATGCAATATCACAAGCAATTCCAATTTGTGGAGAAAATATGCTTGTGGCCACGCCGGACAACCTTTACCTTCGTCATCCTTGTCCAGCATTCGAACTTTTGCGAGTTCATGGGACATCTCAGAGATGTGTGATTGGCGTGGTGCCCGTGGTCAGTCCTTGGGGTGAAATGCTTGGCGATACTGGGCGGGTCGATTCCCTTTACAACTCAAAAAATTCAGAGCACCGTGCTTTGAGCGGCATTCTTGAAAAGAGGAAAACCAAACCCTTCCCCCTAACTGTTCCTCCGCGCTGGAGATGTACTGGGAGAATGATTGTGACTACCGAATTTTGGTGGCAGACAGGCTTAGACGATGTTGAGAAATTAGGTGCACTTGCTAGCCAAGGTCGGCTGTTAGCCGCTGAGTTGGATGCCGATTACATTGACATCGGGATTCCAACGGGATTGGCTTATGCGCGGCAACACTACGGTGAGTGAATAAGACGCTACCCTCTAATTCGTACTACTTGAATCAGTGCGTTTTTCACCTATTTCAATCGATATGTGAATTGAAACGAAAAACTATGAGTTTAATAAATCGCATATTCTCGGCACATCATGGCTAAGAAGAAGGAGATTGATGTCAATGACGATGATTGCACAGTCATATTCAATGATTTGACAATCACTTTGCACCCAACAATTTACCAGTATTTTACCGACACATCTATCGTCTTGAAAGGCGAACGTGCCAGTGTCATTGAGAAGGCCCTAAACGTAGGTCTACTCGCTGCACAGCAGGGACGTGTCGCTCATGCGGTGAAACTGTTCAACTCTGAAATTGCTGGGGAGTATGACCTACTCTCAACCCATATGAATGTGTTACAGCATAAGCTTGAGAAGGACAACAAATTCAAGACCGATTTAGAAGATGATGTGGCCATTGCATTGATTTCGCACTGCACTGAAATGGGTTATGGCGACATAGTGGTGGCCACTGGGACAGTGGGAAAAGATGGAAACAAAACCGGCGATGCCCTTGCCACAATCAAGATTGATTCCACCAAGCAGACGAAGATTGCGATTGAGGTGAAGTTCGCCACTAATTATTCCAAGGGAGATACACAGAGTGTCACCACAGGCAATATCAGGCCCGACAGAGATTCAGTTTACTCCCAAATTCTTGAGAGTCAGGCTGTTCTAGATGGTTCACTGGGGATCTTTGTGATCGATGAAGATCTCAATCCAATCGACGGCCCTGGAATCCAATATCTACCCGATATACGTGGATTCATTGTCAAGGTCAATGTCCTCACGGGCGATTACGATAATCTCTGTATGTGCTATGAAGTTGCACGCCAGATGGCCATTGCTGGACGCACCGAGGATGGCGTTGACATGGCACTGCTCCAATTCCTAGTGAGCGACCTATGCACTTTGCTTGGTCGCCAGAAATTCATCAAGGATCAAGGTGCAAGAATCCTGAAATCAATCAAGTCCAATCAGGCAAAGACTGTCAAAGATGTCGAAAATCTTCTCGTCACTTTCGATTCAGAGTTGAAAGGCCTGCAAGAAGCGATGGCTTGGGTACAAAAGTGCCTCAAAGGTCTCATCGAGACGGGTGAACTTAGTGCCAAAGATGCATTCGAGGTGTATACTCAGAAGAGTGCACAAATCGATTATGATGCCAAGAAGAAAGAACTCCAAACTTTCTACAAGGAATTGAGTAGTGAATAATCATTGGTTTCAGAGGGTTAAACAGTAAAACTACGAGTTGTACTGAGGGCCTGCACAGTGACTAGTCACTGCGCATACCCTCTGTTCAAGCACGAATCCCTCTGGGATACTACTCCTTAGCGATTAGTATATTGAGTTGGGTCTTGACGAAAACATGTTTCTTACAACTCATGAAGCGCTTGAATATTGTCGGTTGTACACATGATTTTACCAATTTTTCGCAGACTCATTTCGAGATTATACAACTCGGAGCATTACTTCGTTGCAAGAATTATGCTGATACTTTATTGCTACTCAAAGAAAAATAGATTCTGGGCGTTAAGCCTGCTATCGCGACTCTACTACAACATCGATGAGTATGGTGGATGCTTGCGATGCATAGAGGAAATTGAAACTCACTTTGTCGCTGATGAGAAATTATTATTCCTTAAGGCTAGATCAAAGTATAGTCTAGGCTTATTGGAGGATGTTGAAAAAATATTAGAACAGTTAGAAAGCAATCAAATTTCAAAAGAAAAAATCATTTTCTTGAAGGAGAGGATTTCATATCGAAAGAGGAGATATATGGAATCAATCGACTATTGTACGGAACTAATGTTGATAGGAGCATCTGTATCTGAACTGGCCAATAGATTTGAATTAATAGCAACAAAAGGAAATTTGTGGTTACTTGTTTTTGAAACTGTAAGGAATAATAGTCATCTAACCCATTTACTCTGGTGTAAATTCAATGATTCGGGAAAATTTGACATCGACCAGTCAGTGCTAATTGCCCGTCAGTTCATCGAAGATGGACAGTATGAGTATGCACTTCCTCTCGTTCAGGACTTGCTTTCTATCGAACCAAGCAATCCCACTCCATACAACCTCATCACATTGATTTTACTTTACCGAAAACGAAACTACAGCGCCGCCCTCCCGTTCTTGAAGAGTTGGATTGCCCTTCAGCCGAATAATGAGGTTGCGTGGAGGAGAAGATTGGATTTAGGTGTAAAAATTGACTCATTTGATGAGATTTCATTATCACTCGATTCTCTTGTTTCGTTGCAACCATTGAACCATCACACAATTGAGTTTGTAGTGAAACGACTGATGCTTCATAAACTGTGGTCAAACGAACTTGTAACCTGGCTAAATTGTTTGAATATTCCTAAGGACTCCCCTATTGACGATATCTCTAGAACCCTCAAAGAATACAGCACCGGGGATAGTGCTGCTGCACTTGAGATTGTTGAAAAATCATTAGATAAATTCCCTTCAAATGAAGGATTAATACGTATCATGGTTAACATTGCGTTGGAACTTTCAGAAGTCAATTCGCTAAAGAATAACTGTGAAAGGCAACTATTATTCAACCCAAATTCCGAATCTGCTCTTCGAGGGTGCTTGCTTTATTTTTTGAAGACTGGAGCCACATTACAGTTGAAACAAGAGGTGAATGAGGTTCTAAATTTAGTTCCTTCACACTTCGAAGCACACAGAATAGGAATTAATCTTGCATTCCATTTAGATGACGATCTAGGAACGGCTCTAGTTAGGTGTAATGACGCATTGATACACTATCCATGGAACTCCGCGTTCCTAGGATATCATGCCCTTCTACAATCGTTGTTAGGATCTCTAGAACCCACAGAAAAGGCGATTGGAAAGTTAATGGAATTACATGGAAAATCTGCTGACTCTTACTTAATTTCAGCACAAGCGCAATCGAATCTTGGAAACAATCAAGGGAGAATTGCACTCATCAACAAGTGGTTTCAAAGATGTCATATGCACCCTATATCTAGCTCTGATGTAAATCTCTCACTACACCCCAAGTATCTTCATTGTAACGTAACATATACCTGTGATGATGGTCCCTTAATCAGTGTGATAATGACTACATTCAATTGGAATTCTATGATTGATTCAACAATAGATTCAATTCTCAGTCAAACCTACAAAAACATTGAACTTATTATCGTCGATGATAGTTCCAAAGACGATTTGTACCTGCATCTCAAATCGAGAGCAGAGAACGATGATCGAATCAAACTCTACAGAATGGAAGAGAATGGGGGCACCTATTTGGCAAAGAACCATGGATTGACCCAAGCTATGGGTGAATTCATCACATTCATGGATAGTGACGATTGGGCGCATCCACAACGCTTGGAATTTCAATCCAGAACACTTCAGAAAAATGGGGATGCAGTTGCAGTAATTCACAATTATTTGCGGATAAATGAAGATGGAAATATCGCGGTGGTAAGTGGCAGGGTAGAGAAGTTGTCTTGTATATCCTTGATGATTAAATCAGAAGTTCACAGTGAAATAGGGTTCTTTGACAGTTTGAGAGTCGGAGCTGATTCAGAGTTTATCGAACGAATTCAAGCATATTACGGGGAAAATTCGTTAGTAAAGGAAAATTTGATTTCAAATTTGATGTTGAGTTCAGAAAAAACTCTGACTGGAGGGGGTAAATTTGCAATAACCTGGCGTGGGCTTACTGGCCCCCGCCTGCAAAACCGAGGTTCTTGGATGGCCTGGCATCGTAAAATTCGAGAAGGTTCGAGTAGTGCGTTTCTTGAGTATCCATTGCTATCTAGGCCATATATCGCTCCTGTGAGTATGTTGGCATCTTCCCCTCCACCCGCAAAAAGGAAACATGAACTTTTGCAAGTTTCAACCACTGAAACCAATGCGATGCCTTTGAATAATGAACTCAACCCACTGCTTTATGTGGTTTGACTCAGAGGCTACCCTCTGTCTAGTACTACTTAATCAAAGGTATTTTCACCTATTTCAATGGTTTATCAGAATGTTAAATTACTAACTAATTGATAAAGGGTGCCGATAACGTTTGATCATGGCAGCAATCGATGATAGTTATCTTGAC
>DUDF01000023.1:21930-39525 GCA_012959435.1 Candidatus Poseidoniales archaeon | reverse complement strand
CCAAGTAACATCAAACAAGCAAGAATCAGACTACGAATCTGTATTCTAGCCCCTTCTTCTTTAGCCAAGTACATGACTTCGGGGAGTTGACGCAGATACTTGAACCCATGCCATAATCTAAACTCGCCCCTTAGGGGCGATGAATTAGCAATTGGAAATCCACTGGCCAGAATATACTCGAGTCTGACAACTAACGATTTCCAATTGAAGTTGGCGCCGTGTGCAGGGTTTGAACCTGCGACCTGCGGATTAACAGTCCGCCGCTCCACCAGCTAAGCTAACACGGCAACAGGGCGGCCCACCAACCACCCCTTCATCAATGAATCGCATCAAAATATTTCTTTGATATGCCTGCACATGTAATTTCACAAATAGACAAATCGCCAACTCAGGCTCAAATCTGAGCTGAAATCATTCCCACTCAATAGTCCCAGGTGGCTTGTGAGTCACATCATAGACGACTCGATTGATATCACCTTTGAGGGTGTTAGTAATCCGAATACTGATCTTCTCAAGAATTTCATGAGGAATCAGAGAGTAGCGTGCACTCATGCCGTCAAAACTTGCTACTGCACGAATCACCACTGTCTCGCCATGCACCCTCACATCACCATGGACACCCACTGAGCGCACAGGAAGTAGCGCTGCAAAGTACTGCCATGGAAGTTCCATCTTACCTTCTAATGCCGCTGCTTCAAGTTCTTCTTCTACTATCGCACAGGCTTCACGACAAACTTCCGTCCTTTCGGGAGTTATTTCACCAAGCACACGAACTGCTAGGCCGGGCCCTGGGAAAGGTTGTCTCTCGGAAGAAGGAATTCCTAATTCACGAGCCATTTCTCTAACTTCGTCTTTGTAGCAATCACGGAGAGGTTCAACGATTACTAGATTAACATCATCTGGTAATCCGCCAACATTGTGATGAGATTTGATGACATCTCTAACACCGCCACCAGACTCTATCCAATCAGGAGCAATGGTACCTTGGACAAGGTATTTCGCTCCAACTTTTTTCTGCTCGTCTTCAAAAATTCGTATGAATAATTCGCCAATTATTTTGCGCTTTACCTCAGGGTCAGTGACCCCTTTTAATGCCTCGAAATAACGGTCCGCAGCGTAAACAGTAGTCAGATTTAATCCAAGTTCTGACAGCACTCTTTGAACATCCTCAGTCTCATTTTTACGCATCAATCCGGTGTCAACATAAACACAATGGAGAAGACCGCCCACAGCACGATTGGCAAGAGTTGCTGCTACAGAAGAGTCAATCCCACCAGAACAAGCTATTATTGCGATATCATCAATTGATTCCTTGAGATTCAAAATTGCTTCGTCAATCAAATTAGCAGCACCAATCATTGAATTCACTCTCTTAATGATTCGTCATCTGCAATGACTTTGTCAGTCTTTTCTTTACGCCATAATGCAAATCGCCCAGCCAATTCTTGGTTCGTGATTGATAGCATCTGAACAGCTAGAACCGCAGCGTTATCACCGCGGTCAACCCCAACTGTTGCTACAGGCATTCCCGGTGGCATCTGTACAATTGATAGTAAACTATCAAGAGGAACCTTCCCACCTACTGGGACCCCAATAACTGGTAAAGTAGTCATTGAAGCGATTACCCCTGGTAATGCTGCTGCCATACCCGCCATGCCTATGAAAATATTACAGCCATCCGCAATGGCATCATCAACCACGCCTTCTAGGTATTTTGGCGCTCGATGGGCGCTTGCAACTCTTACTTCATGTTCAATATTGAACTCTTCAAGAACAGCAGTACACTTGTCTGAGATTGGTAAGTCCGACTTGCTACCGAGCACTACGCAGATGTCCATCAATCCTCTCGACTCGCGGGTGGTTCAAATGGATGCCGATTTCATCGTACAATTCTGTAAGACGATTTCGAGCCACTTTTTTCTGTAATATCGTACCTATTCCATACTCATCAAAGTACCAAACCCAATAACCATTTGAAAGGTGGTCACCGCCACTTAATACCGCCCAATCTTTACTTTTCCGAAGCCAATTTCTATGGCGTATAATTGATGGGATAATAGGTGCAGGAATATCAGAGCAGTCAAGGATTCCTGGCGAAATTTCTCTACACTGTATAACGCCACTTTTCAATCGTTGAAAATAACTACGTGTCACCGCCCTTGCTCTCGCCTCTTGAACAGTAGACCAATGTTTAGAAAACCATGAATCAATTAGTGAAAGAGAGAGGCCCGTACACCCTTGTGAACTTGCAGCAATAATCCCACGCGCACACCACGGACCTGAACCGGGCCGAGGCGCCGATAGGTAGGAACTCAATCGTAAAATTCTCCCTTGTAAAGGAATTGAAAGATGACTAATATCGCTTAAGGTTGGTAAATTATCTAAATGGTCTGCAGACGAAACCCATTCCGGCTCTACATTTGGGTTTTCAATTTGGGCTATTTTCAACCTCAAAAGTCCTGATGGATCTAATCTAAATTTTTTCATCACGGTGTGTGGCTAAATTCAGAGTTCTAAATTATTCCTCTTTATCTGGGTAATTGAATCGAGTTGACCAACTACCTGCAACTAAATCAATTGGAGGCTTTGTTAATTCCTCAAGAATCCCATCTAGGAGAGGGCCACACATCCCCAAACCAAAGTTTTGAATCATACCAATTTTGTCTCCGTCAACAAATGGGTCAAAAAGAAGGCTGGATGGGTGGCGGAAATGAAGTGCCAAAAATTTCTCACCACCTCGGTTTACTCCATGTAACTCTAACTTTCGACCTCCACTCAATTGTTTGAAAGCGAGGCAGCCACCTCGAAATCCTCGAGCAACCAGTTGCCATGAATCATCAATCCCTGAATCATCAAAATCACCCACCAAGGGAATTATCCAACGACCTGATGGAGGCATTAGTATATTTGCCACACGGAAAGTTATGTGGTACCAAAGGGCTAGAAACAGGGCATAAGATATCCAGCCTATTCGAACGTCTATTACAATATGAGCAACAAATGCTAAACCACCAAGAATAGGTATTCCAACAGTCCTTGTGAGATTTACAGTGCCATCGCCAAACCACAACCACTTGAACAACTGAACCCCATCACCATCCGGCATAGATGAAGCGATTCTAGTGGCGGAAATTAGTAACAAGAAAAATGCTGAGAAGAAAAGCAGAGAAGCAACTGTTTGGTCATCAAAGGTATTGCCAGGGAAAATAAGTGGAAATGTTGAAGCAATCAATAATCCAATTGACCAAGCTGGGCCAAATAAGAATCGTGCAGCCATTGGTTGGAGTCTTTGACGCCGCCATGATGACCACCCTTCAGGTGGGTCAATTTCAGCATCCACCCAATCTGATGGGGATTTACTTTCACTTAGAGGCCGCCAAGCAGGGTCACCTGAAAGCCAGTACTCATCAAGAGACGCCTCCATGTAGTTGGCACAGGGCTTCTCTCTAAAACAGATATTGTTGAAAAATTCTACAATAACCCATCGATTAAATCCCCGATAGTGAAATCATCACTCTTCGCTTTCTTCTCAGTAGGGTCAAAACCGATGTCACCTAATGGCTCAAGAGCACCACTAGGAGCTGAAGCCGGAGTCGGGTCACTTGGTGCCAAATCTAAATCGCTTACATCAAGTGATGATTGGGGAGTCATTGACATATCCATTGAATGAACTTCAGCATAAGCCGGTTCTGTGCTAACTTTCGTTTTTCCTTTCTTTGACTTCTTCTTTTGAGTATCAAGTTCACTAGTCCAATCACCTTCATCTCGCCAATTTGAACGCTGATTCCTTCGATTCCGACTACGGCCCCGTAATGTTGATACTACAAATAACGTAATTACTACCCAAAGAGTTCCCATCAGTGCCAATAGAATGTTACCAGAAGCCATGTCAAGTATAGAATCTGAACCTGCATCAGAACCTGCTTGCAATAACATCTCACGTTCTTGCATATTATTAGATTCATCAGATTCAATCACTTCATTATCAGCATCTATTGAAACCACAATGGTGCCAATTGGTTCCTTCAAATTTAAAGTAACAACATGAGCTTTCGGCTTATTTTGCTGGGCTGAATCAATGAATGTGATGCGTAATTCAGCCACTGCATCATTGTGGTCACAACCAGAGGCTACTGCCACTTCCAAAGTAATCCCACAAACCCGCAATAATATGTTATCAGCCCTATCGTTACCAGAATTCCGAATCTGAATTGTCAACTCAACTTCATCACCATCCATCTCCTCTGAAACTGAGAAGATATACAAATTTGGTGCAAATGCGTTAAGATTTATGATTTGTTCATTAGAATCTGTAGTCAGCCATTGCTCATCTGCGTCAATATCTCCACCTTGATTGGAATAGCCACTAGAAGAGCGTACTCGAATACCAAAATAGTCACTAGACCAACCAGGATAATCCGCCATGAATAAGCGTAATACCACTGGGACATTCTCTCCAGGATTCAACAATGGTAATTTCAATCGGCCATCATCTTGAGTATTTATTTCAGTAAATAATGCCAAAGGAGTACCGGCATTTTCAACTACATACCAAATCCATACAATACCTTCTAGGCCATCCATTCTTGGATTTACAGAAAGTGACCCCCCCGAGCCAGTTGAATGATTTTCAATCCATGGAGATTCAGCAAGGTTACCTGAATTTTCAACTATGAATGAAATATCAATTTGATCTCCTGGTCGCAAATCATAGTTAGTGTCAGTTGAATCATCTGCAAGTAATAATCTAATGTCGACCCTCGGTAAAATTTCAATTTGTCCGACTACCTCGGCACGATAACTAGAGTGGTCTACAACCGAATGTAGTTCAATTACAACATCAGTATCACCTGCCAGTGCATCTAGAGGGACCTGTACGATTGCGACCATAACTAATTCAGCACCTACTTGGAGTCCAGTGGGAGTCCCAGACACCCATTCAATACTCCAACCAGGAAGTGATTCGGTCATTCTAGGGTCAAAGGTTTGAGGCACGTTACCATCATTCTCAACAAATATTGAGACTTCAAACGCTTGACCGGGGTCTATTCTAGCAGGTGCGTTCAACCATTCTGCTGACAGAGATTCCACTGGTAATACCGATACCTGCATTGAAATTTCATCTGAGGCTGCTGAATCAACAAATAATTCACCACGCAACTTCACCTCTTCCATTTCACCAGCAAGAGCCTGTAAAGGCGCACATAATTCAACACCAATTGTGCGAGTCATTTCGTCTGTGAAATAGCGTCTTGCGTCAGGTGCGACTGTGTTCCCTCCAGGCAACCCTGAATAATCAATATTCAAAAGCCAGTGTTCTTCGCGCCAAATCTCCTCGGAAATTGATTCAGGACGGTCTACCGGCCCATCTTCAACAGTGAAAACAACGTCATCGTTGCCGAAATGTTTCGTCACATGAACTGAGAATGAGCCACATTCTCCAGGTCCAACTTCTTCCACCGAATCCCACAATTCAAACACGATATTTCCAGCCCGTTTTCTAGCCACATTAATGGAAAGTTCGTAAGCAGTTTGAGCACCTAGAACCGTAACCGGATTCGCAACTTTATCGGAACTACCAATAATTGTGATGTTAATTTGCCCCGGCTCTTGAAATTCAGATACTGATATTTGCAGGGTTTTCGAGCTTGTAGTGCCATCCGCCAACGTATTGATGTGGTCAACAAAACTGACTTGCCAACCGTATGGGAGACCCCAAATAGACCTACCATCCTCACTGGTTGTGCTCGGGAAAGATACCTCTTCCACCAAATTTCCATAATTCGAAATATTCACACTCAGAATACCCGAACCACCTTGCTCAATCTCAATAGTCTGTTGTTGTGCTGAGATAACTAAGCCATGAATTACTTGCAAATCAATATCCAACTCAATAGTAGACCCATGCTCACCATCAGAAGATACTATTGCGAAAAGCGGTGAGTGAGATTCGCTGATAGTAGCGTCAATTTTTGACGGCGCCTCAATAGTCAATGATACTGAAACCGAGTCGCCAGATGCAATCTGCCAATCCGAATTAATTGGAGAAAGAACGGTGGCTGTTGGCCCACTACCAATAAGTGCTGTAACAGTCCAAGTTGATGGCAACCCCTGCCAATTAAAATTGACCGTCATATCGCTACCACTAGTAGCCCCAAGATGTTCAACAGTGAAGTTGAGTGTCACACTTTCCCCTGGTTCCAAAGAAACCTCAAGGGATGGTGAATCACTATCTAATTGTAACAAACTACGCTGGATTCGCCTGAAACAAAGATGGTCACCCTGTGGGGGTCCGGTATCCCCTGCGCCACACGCCTCACTATCAACCCACACAACGCCTGCTGTCCTGCGGTTATCAGAAGTTACTGCCATCCCTGGCGGTGAGCCGAAGTCCTCCTCAACATCAAAGATGACTGGTTTTCCACCTGTACCCATCTTTTCGCTCTGCCAATCTGCAAGGTCGTATGTTGGCCCAAGAGCGCCCACACCTTGAGCACCTTGCGATGCGACGTACCAAGGATTTGGTAAGTTCTGCTGCGAATTACGGGTGGCATCGGCTGAACGGCGGTAGGTCAGATTAGTTGCTGGACCTGAATCACTTTCAACCCATACAGTGTGCATCAAATCATCTTCATCGATTACTAACGCTGCTTGGCTACTGTGGGCAGAATAATCACGTGAGCCAATTGCACCTGTGCCATCAATTGGAGATAATATCTGCGGCTGATTTAGAGCACCTTGTAAATTGATACCACCTGCCTGACCATTGAAATCCCAAGCGGACAAGTCAACTTTCTGCCACATTAATTCATGTGAATCTGATATGGTATGTCCTGTGCGGCTATCTGACCAAATGAATTGCAACCAGCCATCTGAAGCGATTTCAACGGCTGGACGTGATGACCAAGAATCATCATAGGTCAATTGTGTGTCATTTACAACAACGAAGTGGTTTCCATTGGCGCCACCCCATCCAATATCCTCAGTATAGACTCCACCTGCAACAGAATGAGCAGGCATTCCTGAAACATGATTTGGGTCACTGAGTTTTGCGTAAGGGTCAACCACGGTGGTCCAGACTTCTGGTGAACCTGAGTTTAGGATACCCATCCATTGGCCAAAAAGGTCTGAGAGATCTTGGCCACTCGAAGGCCACTGACCAACTCCACCTGCACCATCGGTATTACGAGTGTTAACCCCTGAGCACGTGCGAGGATTTACTGAAACTCCACTCACTGGACAATAGGCTAAATCAAATGCATGGTCAAACATATTGTTTGACGCAGAACTTTGGATTTCGCCAATAAATACCCACGGAACAATACCACCATTTACACAAGCATCATGGGATTCATCAATTGATTGAACATCATCAGATTGTTGAGCAGGGTCACCTGCCTTCGGACCTTCATCACCAATTGGAATTACTATTTTTGATGCGTTCGGATTCCACCTGTGGTCGTATTGAGTGGGAGGATTAGCAGCATTCCCAGTATTTCCTTGTGCATCCATCCATGACAGGCAAGCCCATGTTGTTCCTGGACCCCACTCCTCCTGTTGGTTGCCCCAATTTTGAGATTGACCATTATACATAGTTCTGTGAATTTTACGAATGCCTCCCGAATCAACCTGAGATGTTAGGATATTAGTGCGTGAGCGGTCATTTGTGTTATGACCTGCACAATTCCCTGAGTTTGCTTGGGGGCGGATATAGTCACCAAGACCATAGATTGTATCCAGAAGCGTAACACCCGCAATATCTGCCATATTCTGTAGCCCAGGAGAAGTCCAACCCTCTCCGTCCGACCCGCCATACATGAGCGTACAGATATCTTCCCATTCACTTGTCATACCCGTTGAAGAATCAAGAAGTATGAGCATTTCAATCATACTACCACGGCTATCTTGCCAAGTAATTATTACCTCATCATCACTTGTAATCGCCACTTCGGGGAAAGTGGACTTGCTTGGTAGAGGAGTTAAGAGTGTATCAAAAATAGGGCTATTCGGAGTATGAGTCGTCCAATTTGCCACCATCATTGAGTAACGGATTCCGGGCAATCCAAAACGAATATTCAAAGGATCATCTTTGTCTTGCCAGACAATATGAGCGGCACCCTGCGAATCAACAGCAAGATTGGGATTGGCAATATTCTCAATTATGAAATTTGTTTTGCAAACAACATTGTTAAAAGAATAATCACTTGGACTGAAGACCCCATCTGTTGGGTCAGAATCTGATGAGGGGTCCATTGCAAAGTAGACTAAGCAATCGTTTGATGTCGTATCTCTAATCCATACGAGATGGAGGTTACCTGAACCATCAATTTCCATCCGAGGTGACCATTTAATGCCAGAACCGCTAGGGAAAATCGGCTGTGGACTTACTGAAATTTCACCGCTTGAATCAACTACTGAATACATTGCATTTGTTTGATTCTCTATCCAAAAGATGTGGAAATTACCATCATCATCTCCAACAATTGCCGGTTCAGAGAGAGAACCAGCGGCAAGTCGGAGAATCTCAAGTGGTGAGGCTGTCCCATTCTCTTCTGGTGATGCTTGAACTGATTCTAGGGATGTCAATGGTGTCAGCGGAGTAATTAGCATCAAAAATGCCAAAAATAGTGCTAAACGAAGCCGTATTGCCATCATCATCCCTCGTGAGCCTTTAGGCTCACCTCAACCGATAGTAATTGAAACACACCCTTTGATGACCTTCACTCCCCTAGGGAGTGGCGGAGTACGAGATTCCTCGCAGCCCACACTTCATCCACCCTACCAACATCCGTTGTGTGGGGTGCGGTTTTGACGAGTTCTGGATCTTCTGTCAAAATCGTCAAGAAATCTTCTGCGAACTTATCGAGCACTTCCTTGCTTTCAGTTTCAGTCGGCTCAACCATCAGACATTCTGGAACTATCATTGGGAAGTATAGGGTGGGAGCCATATATCCATAATCTAACAATCGCTTTGCAACATCTTTGCCACTAACTCCTGTAGCATCTTTCACAGGAGACATACTGAGGGTAAACTCGTGTTTCACTACCCTTGCTGGAGCACCATCAATCGGCATCGCTGAAATCTTACTAGCTAACTCTTCACTAGGATTCAAGATACGATGCCGCAAATAATTAGCATTCAAAACAGCATGCTCACTCATCTTTTCAAGGTCTCTCCCATAGCGCCGATAAAAAGCCCATGAACGAACCACCGCACCTGAGTTACCGTGCCACTGCTGCACCTTACCTATGCTATTCACGGGGTCTTCCCAAGAATATGTCCAGCCATCTAATCCATGTTCATCCTCCTCTCGGACAACCAAAGGTTTTGGCAAAAATTGTGCTAAGTGACTCTTCACCCCTATTGGGCCAGAGCCCGGGCCGCCTCCCCCATGAGGTTGGGAGAATGTCTTGTGGAGATTGTAATGCACTGCATCAAATCCCATCAATCCTGGTGATGTTTTTCCTAGAATTGCATTGAAATTAGCCCCATCATAATACATCTGACCACCAGCATTGTGAACAATCTCAGTGGCTTCTGCGATTTCGGGTTCAAAAATTCCTAGCGTGCTTGGATTTGTCACCATCATTGCCGCTGTATCATCACCAACAACTGCACGTAATGCACCAAGGTCAAGTCTGCCATTTTCATTACTTGGAATCTCTATAATTTGGTATCCACACATTGCTGCAGATGCTGGATTAGTGCCATGAGCAGAATCGGGCACGATGACTTTGTCACGGCTGCCTTCACCATTGCTTCTGTGATATTCTTGAATACAACGTATTGCGGCGAATTCCCCTTGCGCACCTGCAACCGGTTGAAGAGTTACTGAATCCATACCAGCACAATGTGCTAGCATTTCTTGCATCTCATAAAAAATCGCCATCAACCCCTGTAAATGAGATGCCGGAGCAAGTGGATGCAAATCATTCATCCCAGCCATTTGAACAATTTTTTCATTGACTCTAGGGTTGTGCTTCATCGTGCATGAACCAAGTGGATAAAAGCCAGTATCTATACCGAAATTACGCCGTGAAAGCCATGTGTAATGCCGTACTAATTCAGGCTCGCTAGCGCGCGGCCAGCGAGGTAATGATTTGCGCCGAATTGATTCAGGGATTCCAGCAATTGCTTCTTCATCAGATAGTAATGGTGATGGCTGAGCATATCCGGCCTCCGGAGCCCCATCAAATGCAAATAAATCACTCATGATCCCACCGCCATAACTGTGGACGAAATCCAAGATTTCAGTCCACCCACTAGAGCAGCCACGTCTTCATTAGTCGTTTGGTCTGTAGCAGTGATGTGTAACCAAGCCTCATCGGCTCCTGACATAACATCGCAAAGAGCAAGTCCTGCTGTAACACCCAACTTGTCAAGATAGTCTAATGCACCCTTCGCCGAGCCCGGTAAAACAACCGTGAATTCGTTGTATGAAGCCCCATTTGTGAAAAGTAACTCAACCCCTTCAATAGCCAGTACACCGGCCATAGTAACTTGACAAGCAGCAGCATTTCTCAGAGCCAATTTCTGTAAGCCAATAGGTCCTAGGAGAGCCATGTGAATGCCACCCATAAGAGCAATTAGTGTTTCATTTGAACAAATGTTACTCGTTGCTTTGTGCCTCCTAATATGCTGTTCTCTAGTTGAAAGTGTGAGAGTGAAAGCATCTTTTCCTTTGTCATCAAAAGTCTTGCCTACAATGCGCCCTGGCATCTGCCGAAGATACTTCTCAGTGCAGGCGTAAATACCGTAAATTGGGCCACCAGCTGTAGGTCCAATACCGAATGGTTGGCCCTCAGCAACGACAATGTCAGCACCCCAGTTTCCTGGAGCTTCAAGTACACCTAGTGATGTTGCATTCACGCCAACAACCAAGGCCGTGTTTTCGCCAATTATTTGTTTCAGTTCGGCTAAGTTTTCGTCTATCACTCCGAACGGATTTGGTTGTTCCACGTATACTGCACAACAACCATGAGCAGCCTCAGCAGATTTCAAATCAACCATCCCATTATCATCCCATTTTAGAGTACGGATTTCTGTTTCAGCACCACAGGAATAATTCTCAATTACCGATAACCGGTGCTCTGGTAGCCATTCAGTAACATAGACTACATTCTTCTGAGTCGCTTTTTTGTTGTGTACTCTTACCGCGCAGTTTAGAGCCTCTGCCGCAGCCGTTGATGCATCGTACATACTAACATTGGAAACTGGGAGCGCCACCAATTCTGAAACCATTGTTTGAAATTCCCATAATGCTTGTAACATTCCTTGACTGACTTCAGGTTGATAGGGTGTATAAGCAGTTAGAAACTCCCCACGCGTTGCCATTGCCACAACCATCGAAGGTACGTAATTCTCATACAATCCTGCCCCAAGAAAATTGGGTCGGCTATTTATCGCAACATTTGCTCCAAGTAGCCTATTCGCATCAACCATGATTTCTTCTTCAGTTTGTGGTGCAGGTAAATTGAGGGGAGAATCTCTTCTAACAGCCTCAGGAATGTCCGAAAATAGTTCATCAATTGAGGATAAACCCATTTCCTTGAGCATAATCTCTTCGCGCCCAAGATTTGGCAAATGGTCAACCATGGCAACACACCGCGACTGTTCGTGAACACATACAGAACATGAACCTTCACTACGGAGGAATAGCCTGCAAAAAGGATTAGATGGGTGCTCCAAGCAAGTATACATCCCATCCAAGGGACTCTAATCTCTCAACATCTAGTACACGTCTACCATCATAAAGTAGTGAATGATTTGCCTTTTCTGCAAGAGCGCCCCAATCCATTTCCAAGACTTCATCATGGGCAGTCACAAGTATAGCGATGTCAAAGGATGAAATCTCACTTTCACTTCTAACTAAAGTTGCTAACTCACTGGGGAATAATCGGTCATCAACTAATGGATCAAAGGTTTGAACGTTGCAACCCATTTCAACTAGGGCTTCTGCTAAAGGTTCAGCTGGCGTTTCACGTGGGTCTCCAATTCCCGGTTTATACGACCAACCAAGAAGTAAAACATTAGCACTTGACATTGGAACCTCATTGCGCTCAAGAATAACTGACACATCTAATGCCACATTTCTAGGCATGGAGCGATTGACTTTCCTCGCAGAAGTTATCAGTTCAACTGGGGCTCCTGACTCCTTCGCTTTCTCAATTAGATAGTAAGGGTCAACTGGGATACAGTGGCCACCAACCCCTACACCAGGGCGGTATCTATGAAAATTCCACTTAGTTGCAGCCGCATCAAGTACTTGCTCAACATCAATTCCCAATACTGGGAAAATTCTTGCTAATTCATTAACAAGAGCGATATTGAGGTCACGTTGGACATTTTCTACTACCTTAGCCGCCTCAGCAACTTCCAATGCTCCAACATAAGTCACCCCTCCTGAGGTAAGTGTATCATACAAATCCGCGAGGTTGGAACCAATAATTTCGTCAGATGAACCCACAACTCTAGGAACTTGCCGCACACCATGTTCAGAATCACCAGGAACGAATCTCTCCGGGCAATATGCGAGATGAACATCCTCGCCCTCAACAAGACCGGCTGCATCTAAAAGAGGACCCCACACCTCACGTGTGACGCCGGGATAAACAGTTGATTCTAATACCACGATTGTACCACTTCCTTTAGCAATAGAAGAGAATACTGCTGTGCCTGCTGAAGAGACATAGGTCAAGTCAGGCAAGCGGGTTTCAGTTACAGGGGTTGGGACGGTGACCAAAATAACGTCACAATCAGGCACTAATTCGCTTGAATCTGTTGAAACCTGCCAAGAATCACTTTGTGATTGAGGAATCTGGTCATCATGTTGTGGGTCATCTCCCGGATTTCCACCTGCTCGAAGAGCATCGATAACTCTGCTTGTCACATCGACTCCGCGTACTCTGAATCCCACGTCCAAAAATCCGAGAGCAGTAGGCAAGCCAACATAACCTAGACCAATAACGCCGATGGTCAAATCTCTAACTTCAAGACGCTGTGAGAAAGTCGAATCATACCCCATTAATTCATCCCGAGTGAATACAGCATTTCAATCCTGCTCAGACCAACTACAATAAAAGGCCATGCATCTGTATTTCTGACCCCAGTCAAGACGTGGCAATGGTGAGTGCATCCATCACTGAAGCAATGGTGAATTATCGTTCCGTTACGATAGTGGAAAATCGTTATGTGCTACGCCATATCCCTTAGTAAAAGGGATGAGTTGAGCATGATGAATCTGAATCGTGTGTGTGTATTTTGGATTGTGCTATTGATGGGCCTCTCAAGTCTGAGTGCTTTGACGCCAGTTACAGAGGCAAGTCAGCCTCGACATACACCATCAGTGAGCATACAGGGATTCTCCTTCAACCCGTCATCAAACCTCACCGTACATACGGGCGATTCCGTAATCTGGACTAACAATGATGGGGCGTCACATACGGCTAGTTCCACAAGTGGACCTGCCTCTTTTGATTCGGGAACAATTGCGGGAGGGGCCACATTCAGTTTCACCTTCACCACAGCTGGAACATACGATTATCAGTGTGATTTCCATACCTCAATGACTGCGACATTGGCTGTTGTAGAACCTGATGATAATAATGCTCCAGTAGTGTCCGATGTCACACACTCACCTAATCCAGTATTAACCAATGATGTCATCTCAATATCCACAACTACTTCAGATGATGATGGTGATTCTGTAACACTTAGTTATTCTTGGTTGATAAATGGCAATTTCATTAGTGAGACAGGAAATACACTATCAGGTACTTCTTGGTTTGATAAGGGTGACCAAATTCAAGTTGAGGTGACACCAAATGATGGAAGTGTTAATGGAAATACTGTCCTTTCTAGTACCATCACAGTATCCAATAGCCCACCTAGCATTTCTTCTGCCACCATGTCTCCTTTAACTCTGAACAATGAGACAATTGTAGTCTGCGCCGCATCTGGCTGGAATGATGCTGATGGGGATTCTGAAAGTTATCAATATGAGTGGCTGGTAAATGGTGTAGTGCAGCAAGATACTGCTAGTTCATCCGGGCCATTTAATGTAGACGATATTGTATCTTGCACGATCACACCTAATGATGGAGAACATACTGGATCACCACTTTCTAGCGATGATATCACTGTTGTTGCCGCAGATGCTCCAGACGCTGATGGGGACGGGGTCCCTGACACAACTGATTCTTGCTCAGACACCCCCATAGGAGAAACTGTTGATGTAGATGGATGTTCATCCTCGCAACGTGACGAAGATGGAGATGGCATCAGCGATGCCGAAGACCTCTGTCAAGACACGCCAACAGCAGCTAATGTAGACAATGATGGATGCAGTGACTCGCAACTTGATACAGATGGAGATGGCTTTACTGATGGCGATGATGCATTTCCACTTGATGCGGAGGAACAAATTGACACTGATAATGATAACATCGGTGATAATGCTGACAATGATGATGATAATGACGGCTGGAACGACACCACAGAAATAGACTGTAGCACCAACTCAACTGATGTAAATTCAGTTCCACTTGATACTGATAATGATGGGATTTGTGACATATTTGATAATGACGATGATAATGACGGCTGGAACGACACCACAGAAATAGACTGTAGCACTAACTCAACAGATTTGAATTCAATTCCACCAGATACTGATGGTGATGGGATATGTGATAATCTTGACGAAATTAACGATGATGCACCTCCACCGGGATACGAATTTGGTAATGTCAGTGATGAACCCGAACCCGTAACAGAACCAGAACCGGGGCTTACTGAAGGAACTAGCAATGGTATACCCGGATTCACTAGTGTACTCATGTTCACAGCAATCGCAGGCGCATTGATGCACTTGAAACGCAGAGACGCGTGATGAATACTAGTACGAAATATACCGGCACAATCATAGATGATGTGTGCATTGTAATTACCAAGGGAGACACATGCGGGTAGCAATCAGTGGAGATGAAGGTTTCATCGCCCATTACCTCAAGCAGGAACTTGGCGATGATTGCCAAATTCTGACTCCTGAGATTTTGGCTGATGGAGATATGCTCCCAGCAATTTTAGCCTCCTGCAATGCTATTGTTCACCTGAACGGCCATTCACCAGACCAAAGTTTGGAACGATCAGACCAAGATGTCTTGAGATTGATGCGAGATGAGGCGCGGGTTATTCTAAAAAATGTACAATCACACCAAGGAATTCACCTTGTATTAGTTGGCTCACTAAGGGTTCACCCAAACCCTCGAAGAGAGGACGAGTATTATTCTTCAGAATCATCTCTTTCACCGCGCGATATTACTGCAGAAGGGCAACTGTGGGTTGAGGAGAGTGCACTAGAACACGCTATGGATACTCATCCAGTTAGCATCATCAGAACCGCAAATGTCCAAGGAATTTCACCCGCAGAAAACAAAGGGCATGGAGTTGTTCACCACTTGTGCCGTGAAGCAATGTTTGGATTCTTCAATGTACCAGGAACGGGAGAAGAGGTGAAAGATGTGATTCATGTCAAAGACGTAGCCTGCATGATAAAATCAATCTTGGATAACCCTCCACCAACTCGCGGCGCAGTTGCAGTTGGACGCGGCCAAGGAGTTCGAATGAGTGAGTTGGCTGAAATCATATCACAGGCAACCGGTGCATCTCCTCAGTACAACAGTCAGCCTGGAGAAGAAGTCTGGGGGATTGTTGACGGTTACGAAATGAGTCAGCGAATCGAACATAAGCCCGAGGTATCTATCCAAGAAATCATTGAGGAAGCACTTTCCAACCAATGAGCAAAACTGCCAAGGCATTGTCTGTCAATAGCAAAGGTTGAGTGACTTTAGCATCAATTCTTGATGAATGAGCCATCTCCCTGCATTGCCCACTGACCACCGTCTGGGGCATTATACCAAGTGCCACCAGCAGCATCGGTAACATAACTGCCACCTGCTGGTAATTCTGCATAGGATGGGACACTTTGTACCTGAACCATTGGTACTGGTGTAGCTGCGGCTGGTTGACCCTCCACATAGCCACCTGCTGCAATCTGAGCAGAATCTGTATCCCAAGCATCCATGTCGCTGCCACCTTTCTTTCGGCGGCCAATCATGACCAACATTGACACAATTGCAAGAATTAGTACTGCACCAACAACGCCAAGAATCAACCCATATTCTTTGAGCATCGCATTTACATCATTTGCAGCAAGTCGTTGTTCGTGGGAACAACCTGTGCCTTCAATAAATGTATCACCATTTGCAGTTTCATCACATGTGTCATCAGCATTAACGACCCCATCAGAGTCGTCATCCTTCTGCCACTCAGTACAGCCATTTTCGTCAACTGGTCTTGTAGCATCAGAAGCAGGGCAATTATCAAGCCCGTTAAGGACAAAATCGCCATCATCATCTAACTCTTCCCAAGCACACCCAAGTGTGCCGTTAGAAACATTCCAAACCCACTGACTTGGAGTATCCGGACAATCGTCTGAGTTCAACTGACCAGGGTTGTCTCCACGCCCATCACCATCTCGGTCATTCCATTGGCTGGAATCATCTGGGAATGCGTCGACGTCATCTGTGAAGGTGTCTCCATCGCGGTCATCAGTACATCCATCACCATCAGTATCAAATCCTTCAACAGCCGCATCCTCATCACAAAGGTCCATTCCGTCAAACACTCCATCGCTGTCTGTATCAACTTGAGTGAATGTGCCGCAGCCATCTCCATTGATGGTCTCCCCTTCTGGGGTTTCAGGGCATAGGTCGGGTCCACTAGAACAGACATTTACTGTTGAAGAGATTGTATCGCATATGCCATCATTGTCATCATCATCATCCTCGGTTTCATCACGGCAACCATCGCCGTCAAAATCTGTTTCAGACCAACTGATTTCGCCTTTTGCACAAGCATCAGATGCATCGTATACAGAGTCATTATCATCGTCATCATCTTCATCCATATCTCGGCATCCGTCACCATCGTGGTCAGTTAACGGAGTGGAAACCCATCCTGCCTGAACAAAACAACCATCAGATGTGTCAATTATTCCATCGCCATCATCATCATCATCTTCATCAAGGTCACGGCAACCATCACCATCACGGTCAGTAGTACTATCTGAAAGCCAACCTGTTGCACCAGGACTGCACAAATCTAAGATTGAATCTGAAGAGTCAAGGTCGTGTACGCCATCGTTGTCATCGTCCCAATCCTCATCTGAATCTCTGCAACCATCTTCATCATGGTCGGTTCCGACAGGGTCACTTGTCCAACCAAGCATTCCAGTTGGACAGCGGTCAAGAACCGCACCTTGTGAATCAAAGTCATTTACTCCATCGTTGTCATCATCATCATCCTCAACTTCATCATGGCAACCATCAGAATCGTGGTCAGCAGAAACATTGTGATTGAAACCACCGCTACCATCTGAAAGACCCCAGTTAGCATAGTCACGGGGACAATTATCCCCAGCAGTGTCATCTATTCCATCATTATCATCGTCATTATCTTCTTCGCTATCATGACACCCGTCCATATCGTTGTCGTTAACAACATTAGAAGTCCAATTCAACTTGAAAGATACT
>DUDF01000023.1:21539-21898 GCA_012959435.1 Candidatus Poseidoniales archaeon | reverse complement strand
ATGTCGCGACATCCATCCATGTCAATATCATCAGTCCAAACTGAAGCGTCCCAATTGACTGCTGGCCCATCACAAGCATCGTCATCGTTTAGGATTCCATCCTCATCTGCATCAGGGTCACAAACATCCCCAATACTATCACCGTCCATATCTTCTTGTCCAACGTTAGAAATATATGGGCAATTGTCTGAAGCATCAGTAATATTGTCACTATCAGAATCTGCCGCTTGGTACCAAACAGCAACCCCAGGAGGTAAGCCTTGTTGGGCCCAATACGAATCCGGTGTGACAGTCACAGCATTACCACCGTATGTTGCTGTGCAAGCACTACCCATACCTTGACAGAAATGGCCAACCGC
>DUDF01000023.1:0-21497 GCA_012959435.1 Candidatus Poseidoniales archaeon | reverse complement strand
CCAGCAGATGTCCAACCGACACCACCGGTACCCCAGTTGTAGTATCCATCATCACCAGCACTTCCACCGCTTTTCGCCCAAACCCAATTTCCATTGGAATCAAGTACTGCCGCTAGCATTTCGTTGTATGTTCCTGTAAGGGTGTATGGCCCGAAAGTAGCAGTAGTCGAACTGGATGATTGAGTTGCACCAGTAAATCCACCTGAAACGGCGATTCCACTTGGACTAGCATCAATAGAACCGATGTAGTGTAACCCAGTACCACTAGATGCATCTGCCCATTGCCACGCACCAGAACCATCTATCTTGGTGATAAATGCATTATTGGATTGAGCAGCAGAAGTAACAGAGTGTGAACCAAAATTTGCAGTGCCTCCAAAAACTCCACCAACATAGGAATCCGTCCCCTCTGTATCAAAACCCCAAGGGATAATCAGCCCACTGGGAGCACCCGCAGTCTCTGTCCAAGACCATGAGCCAGAACTCGTAATCTTTGAGACGAACAAATCACTTGAACCAACAGCATTGAATGATTGTGAGCCGAATTGTGCACCCTGGGTGCTTCCACCTTGGAAAGAACCCATAACTCTCAAATCTCCAGCGCTATCAACAGTCACACCCACAGCATCATCACTACCAGGTCCTCCGCCTGTAGCGACCCAATCCCATACACCCGTTGTATCAATATGTGCAACGAATGCATCTGTGTTGCCGTTTGTACCATAACCATTCGGACCCCAATTCCCACTGATATTGAAAGCACCAGCCACATATGCACCTCCATTTCCATCAGAAGCAATTCCTTTTCCAGAATCGGAATCATAAGAACCACCAGCTGTTTTTGCCCAAAGCCAACTACCAGAACCACTCATCTTTGCAACGAAAATATCCGTAGTATCATCACCATTTGAATCAGATGTGCTCCTTAGTTGAGTTGTACCAAATGAGATGTTTCCAGCATAGAATCCAGTAATGAAAATGTTTCCAGTTGAATCTACTGTGATGTCATTCCCCCAAGAGAATCCGCCACCAGCATATTGGCCAGCAGTTTCAACCATTCCCCAATTCCCAGATGAATCTATCTTAGCAATGAAAGCATCTTGATTGGCTGAAATGGCATTGGTGCCAAATTTGACATCGCCAATTAAAAATCCAGTTAGGTATGTATTTCCATTTGAATCAGTATACGATGTAGATGTTACAGGAGATCCACCAAACTGGCCTGACGTGTCACTCACCCCAGATTTAACCCAGTCTCCAGCCGCCTTGCTTGAAGCAAAATTAGAAGCGGGATTATCACTCCCCTCTCCTAATTCAATACTATCCGAGCTGATTAGTGATGTATTCATTCCTGAAAAACCACCCGCTAAAAGAGAGGTTACTACCAAGTGAATTACCCAAATTGAGTATGGTCTATCGCTACCTGTATTCACGTTCATAGCATTATGACGGTGAGCGTCCCCTATTGAAGGCTCTCGTTTCGGGTCCTAAGGGACCCGTTCCAACTAATGAGTGAAATACCACATCAAACTACAAGTCTGAAATATTGTTTCACTGCTCAAATACAGCCCAATCATCCATGCTAAGAGAACGATACCACCAAACTCCAGCCTCGTCCTGCCACCACTCTACACCGTCATCGTCAACAGTAATTCCTGATTGAACACCAGAACCTTCTGAACTAACTGTTTCAGTAATGTCTGTATCTGTTGATTTTGCTTGTGCTAAGGACTCGAAAACATCTGCTGCCTGTGGTCTTAAATCACCAGCATCTGAATCATCTCCATCTCTATTCAACATGAAGAATGCTGCCCCCCCGCCTACAATAATTATCAATAAACCAGCCACAACCATAATGTTCATCAAATTCAAACTTGAACCACCATCATCTGATGAGTAGGCAAGTTGGGCCATGGAACACCCACCTCCAGCCATTTCAGCACCGGCCTTTGTATCCGGGCATTGGTCAACAGAATCGGGCGTCCCATCGTCATCAGAATCTATCTGAGAAAGGCTACACCCTACCGAATCAATTTCTTCACCATCAGGGGTGCCTGAACAATTATCATAACCATTTAGTAAACCATCATTGTCATCGTCAAGCTCTTCATCTGCACAACCAAATTGGTCGATATTACCAATCCATTGTGAAGGCGTATCTGGGCAAGCATCACCATTTTGGGAATCAGCAGCATTATCTCCGAATCCATCGCCATCTCTATCACTATTCTGTAATGGGTCATCAGGGAAGGCGTCAACATCATCATTCACACCATCTTGGTCAATATCATCAGTACAACCATTTTCATCGCGGTCAAGCCCTTCTGGTGGGGCTACATCTGGACACTCGTCATCACTATTTGCGACGCCATCATTGTCGTCATCAGCCTGTGAAGGGCTACATCCTACTCCATCAACTAAATGCGACTCTAAAATCGGAGTGTTTGGACACTGGTCAATGATATTACCAACTGAATCAAATTCCCAATATGTATCTCCATCATCATCTGGGTCTTCATCTGAATCCCTGCAACCATCGCGGTCAGCATCTAGATTAGGTGTTGAAATCCAACCGGTTTCACCCCGAGGACAGCCATCATCAGCATCCAAAATGAGGTCGTTGTCGTCATCTAAATCTTCAGTGGTATCACGGCATCCATCGCCATCTTTGTCTGTAACACTACCTGATATCCACCCTACTGAACCTCGCGGACAGGAATCAATATCATCATCCAAACCATCACCATCGTCGTCATCATCTTCATCAACGTCACGACAACCATCTTTGTCTAAATCTTGAGCACCGCTAGAATCCCAATTCGTAGCCATTGGAGTACAATGATCATCAAAATCATTGATTCCATCGCCATCATCGTCAGCATCTTCTTGCGCATCATTGCAGCCATCTCCATCGTGGTCGCTAGTAAGATTGCTAGTCCAACCAAGTAAGCCATTTTGGCAGGTTTCATTGGCATCTTCTACGCCATCGTTGTCACTATCAATATCCTCTTCTGTTGAATCCTTACAACCATCCCCATCATAATCTGTTTGAGATGTTGATGTCCAGTTTCGGTGTGATGGAGCGAATGCACAGTCGTCGTCATTATCAAGTACGCCATCACCATCATCATCATCATCCTCAATAATATCATGACAGCCGTCTTGGTCGTAATCATTAGCATCATTGGCAGTCCAATTTTTGTAATAACTAGGTCCTGAACAAAGGTCTTGAGAGTCACTTACCCCATCGTTATCATCATCATCATCTTCATCCGAATCACGGCATCCATCACCATCAGTATCAATTGACCAATCTAATGAATCCCAATTTATTGCTGGACCGATGCAATCGTCGGTAGAATCTTCTCTCCCATCACCATCCATGTCAGAATCGCAAGCATCACCTAATAAGTCGCTATCAAAGTCCTCCTGAAGTGTATTGTAATTCAATGGACAATTATCATTCTCATCTGAAACATTATCCAAATCACTATCTGTATTGAGTGACCAAACATATCCACTTCCATGATAATAAGAATTTGATGTATAGTTTGCAGGCCCTATTTGAGCAGAGCAACCTGCGCCATCATGATTCATACAGAATCTACCTGCCATGATGAGATTCCCTACAGAGGTGAATAGAGCCGCGTTACCAGAATCAAATAGTGGACCCCCACCTGATTCTGCCCACATCCATTGACCAGTGGGTGAGACACCTGCGAAAAATGCTGCAAATGGTGCAGCAGTTAGGCCAATCTGACCAAAATTAGCGAAGGCTATTGCAGAATGATCCATATCAAACCAACCAACTGCAACAACACCTCCCAAAGGATTCAGCGCTATATCTTGGAGATGTTGGGTGTGCCCTGAACTATTCAATCCCCAAAGCCAAGTTCCTGTTTTATTTAGGCGAGCGACAAAAGCACTTTGCACAGTAGCATTAACCCACCAGTTTTGACCATCTAATTCAATGCGTCCTACTATGTCTCCACCCAAATAAATGCTATCAGAATTAACTTCTATGTCATAGGGAATAATGCTCCCATAAACTGCCTTGGCTTCGTTAGCCCATAGCCAATTTCCTTGACCATCTATCTCAGCAACGAAAACACTCAACGCACCAACATTGAGCAAAGTAGTGGTGCCAAATGTCACATCTCCTTGATAATATCCAGTAACAAATAATCTACCTGAGGAATCAATTGTAATTGCTGTAATATTATCTCCAAGATTACCGCCAATAATAACATCCCATACATAATCACCATTGGTCTTATTTATTTTCACAACATAGCCATCTTGGCCATTCTGAATGTTACGGCTAGTGTTATTAAAATAGGTGTGATCTTCAAATGAGCCAACGACAAATCCATCACCATTTGAGTCTGTTGTAACGCCATGCATTGAATCAAGGTCTGAAGAACCTCCCTGAGGTGTACCCCAATCCCAAGTCCCTGAAGAGCTCATCTTAGAGACAAAACCATCAATTCCACCGCCATTAGAAATGTCCCATTCTTGACCCCACTCAATATCTATCCAGAATGTCCCAACCACCCAGATGTCCCCCGTTGAAGAGACGGCAATATCGCCCAATACAGCGCCAGCTGAAGATCCGGGGGATACTCCAGTCATTGTCACCCAATTCCATGAACCCCATTTTGATAATGAGCCAACAAATGCCCGTGGTCCTGATTGCGTAGCGGGTTGAATTGAGCCAAATGCGACATCGCCTCGAAGAGTACCTCCAACGATAATGTGGGTATTAGTGTGGTCCATGACCATCGCTTCAAAATGTACTGAATTGATGTTGAAATGCCCATTGTTTGAGCCTGCGTCTGGACCTGCATCCCTCACCCAATTGGTATTACTTGCACGGCCACCTGCATTTTGAATCGCAATCTTTTGTGCTTGATTTAGTACAACCTCTTTACTATCAGAATCTAAATCTGCGATTGATGGTTGTGGCGTTATTGTTGCAGGTAAAGGCATTGTTGACAGTAGCATCAAAGTGCTCAGAAACAAAATCAATGGGATGCCTGACATTCGTTCTTTCATGGCCGCCCCTAGGGGGCGGCCTTTTTTCAACATCACCCTTTGATGTCACCGTCACCTAAATTGAGAGAATATTGTAAAAACAATCTAAAATCAGATGAAAGGTGTTCTAACAACTAATGCTGGAATCTGCTTTCGGGGGTTAGGTGCAATTAGAACTTCATCACCGGGCTCAACTCCTGTGATGTAACCCAAACCAATGCCAACTTTACCAAGGCTTGGTGAAGGACCACCAGAAGTAATAATCCCAATTTCATTACCCTGTGAATCTAACACTTTTGAGCCAGTACGTGGGAAAGGACCGCGACCAATATATTTGATGCCCCACCAGCGCTGAATTCTTGATTTAATGCTGTCTTCAACTCTAAATTTCCCAATGAAATCATGCTCTAAATCTAAACCAAAAGGGACATTTGTTTCAAATGAATCACGTGCTAAGAAAGAGGATTCTACCGCTGATTCTCCATCATCTGGCAAACCCGGCCAGTGGAAATCCTGACCGGACAAAAGGAATCCTTTCTCCATCCTCAGGGTGTCACGAGCACCTAATCCAACCGGACATATCCCAAATGGCTCTCCACCATTCAAAAGCGCTTCCCAAAGGGTTTCGGCTTGATTATTGTTGACAAAAATTTCAAAACCACGCTCACCAGTATATCCGGTACCTTGAATCCAACCAGTGATTCCAAATTGATTTTCAGAAATAGCCTTGCCACTGAAATGTTTTATCGCATTTGCAGCACCTAATACTGCTTCGATTATTGCAGGGGATTTTGGCCCTTGAAGAGCAAGAATAGAAGTCTCATCTGAAAGGTCTTCAAGAGTAACAGAACCATCTTCTGGTAAATGTGAATTAAACCAATCTTTCATCACTGGAATCATGCTTGCATTCGGTACACCTAAGATTGCAATATCTGATGGATTTTGCCAATCAGTACAACCTGTTTCTATTATTGTTTGACGATCAGTTACGGCAAAAATCATGTCATCAATGATGACACCATCATCATCAAGAAAATGAGTATATGCACAGCGCCCAGGTTGTAGGTGTTCTACACGTTGAGTAGAAATTGATTGTAACCACTCTCTGACACCCTCTCCTGATAATCTAAAGAATCCCATGTGTGATACATCAAAAAGACCTGCATTTTCACGGGTATTCAGGTGCTCTTCCATCATTGATGAATACCAAATAGGCAACTCGAAACCATGGAAATCAACGATATTCCCGCCCCACCTCTGGTGCGCTTCATAGAGGGCTGTTCGTACCAATCCCTCTGACATCATGCCTGCGGAATCGTTGTTAGTTTTCAATAGTAGTGCAAAGAAAATTATCGGCAAAAAAAATGAACTATCCAACTTAACTGTTGATTCGTTTTGAAAAAATAGCCATTCACAACCCTCAAAGAGTGCCCATGACGGGGAGCGACACATGACCGACCACCCAGTAAATGAGCCTGTTCTCGGATACGCTCCAGGAAGTGCTGAGCGAATAGCTCTGCAAACCGAACTTGACCGTCAAATGAACGAAGTAGTAGAGATACCCTGCATCATCAATGGAGAGAAGGTGTTTACTGGAAACACAACCACTCAAGTCATCCCCCACAATCATGGACATGTATTGGCAAATGTTCACCTTGCAGGCAAAGCAGAAATCGCTGCTGCTTGTGATGCGGCTGTAAGTGCACAAAAAGCATGGATTGACCTTGGCCTTGAGGCACGTTGTCATATTTTTGAGAAGTGTGCTGAACTCTTGGCAGGTGAGTGGCGCATGAAAGTCAACGCCGCCACTATGTTGAACCAAAGTAAAACCTGCTTCCAAGCAGAAATTGATTCAGCATGTGAATTGATTGACTTCTGGAATTTCAATGCACATTATGTTCGTGATTTTCACGACCTCTATCAACCATTAGTATCTCCCCAAGGAGTGAAAAACAGTACTGAAATACGCCCACTAGAAGGATTCGTGTTGGCAATTACGCCATTCAATTTCTCAAGTATAGCCGCAAATCTACCAAGCGCACCAGCAATTTTGGGAAATACAGCAGTTTGGAAGCCTTCTCGTAACTCCTACCATTCAAATTATGTTTTGATGGAATTAATGATGGAGGCTGGTTTACCTGCAGGAGTCATTAATTTTGTACCGGCGGCAGGTCCAGATATCTCAGAAGTTTGCTTACCAAATCCAAACTTTGCAGGCATCCACTTCACCGGCTCAACTGCAACCTTCCAATGGTTGTGGCAGCAAATCGGTGAACAACTGCCTAACCTCAAATCATACCCTAGAATTGTTGGCGAGACTGGTGGCAAAGATTTCGTTGTCGCCCACCCAGAATGTGATAAGCAAGGATTGCTGGTTGCACTATTGCGCGGTTCCTTTGAGTATCAAGGCCAGAAATGCTCTGCCGCTAGCCGAGCCTATATACCAAAATCTGTATGGTCAAGAATGGGTCAAAATCTCATTGATGAAGTAGCAAAAATCACCATGGGTGATGCAAGAGACTTCACTAATTTCATGACCGCAGTAATTGACCAGCGTTCATTTGACAATATCACAGGTTACATTGAGAGAGCAGAAGCAAATCCCGCCTGTGAAATCGTTGTAGGAGGCGGTAGTGATGGTTCAGTTGGATGGTTCATTGAACCAACTATTATCATCTCAAACGACCCACACTCAGAAACAATGGTTGAGGAAATTTTCGGACCAGTATTAACCATTTATCTGTACGATGATGACCAGTTTGAAGAAACTCTCACATTATGTGATATCTCTAGCCCATACGCCCTTACTGGTTCTATTTTTGCAAGCAATGATGAGGATGTTCAAACCGCATTCAATGCACTTCGCTTCACCGCTGGAAACTTCTACATCAATGACAAACCAACAGGAGCGGCTGTCGCCCAACAACCGTTCGGTGGTGCTCGAGCAAGCGGAACTAACGACAAGGCAGGTAGTCCTCTGAATCTACTTCGCTGGATCTCACCTCGCTCAGTTAAGCACACTTTTGAAATACCCCACACATGGAACTATTCGTTTATGGGTGAGGATTAATGGCAACTGCATTCCATTACATCCTCTTAATTGGCACATTGGGATTTTTTGGATATATCGGATATACAGCAGCCAATCGTGAAATGGACTCCGATACTTACCTCTCCGCACGTGGCACACAGAATTGGGTTCGAATTGGGCTCAGTCTATTCGCCTCTGGCATGGGGATATGGATACTCTTTGGACCCTCTGAGGTGGGGTACTACGGTGGTTTTTGGGATGTTGTGGGATATGCACTATCAGCCTCAACTCCTTTCTTACTTCTCGCATATGTTGGGCCAATGATTCGTGAACAACTTCCCGATGGGGTGACCCTAGCAGATTACGTACGAATGAGAATTGGCAGACCTATGCAAATCTATGTTGGACTGATTTCAGTCGCATACATGTTCACCTTCTTATTCGCTGAGTTTACAGCAATTGGCAAAGCGATGGATACCCTTGTTGGAATGGATCCGCTAATTCCAATGATTGCTGTGGCAGGAGTTACTGCAGCATACACCACTTATGGTGGCCTACCCGCTTCTTTGCAGACTGATAGGTGGCAAGCGTGGGTTATTATTTGGCTAATTCTCGCATTACTACTGATTTTGTTTGGGGCTGATGTTGGCTCACTCATTAATGACGCTAAAGCATACAATCCTGAAGGGGGCTTCGGCAGTATGTCCTACATGGACTCCTTTGCTTCAGGATTGGCATTAGTAGTAGCGATTACCGCGGCTGAAATGTTCTCACAAGGAAATTGGCAACGCGCCTGGGCATCAGAAGATAATGAGGCTCTCAAGAAGGGTTCATTACTTGCAGCAGGAATTGTACTACCACTTGTCTTTGTGATGGGTGTTCTTGGAACGGTGGTTGCAGGCCAAGGTGCTGTAGACGACCCCTCTGCTGCCTTCTTCTATCTCATTGGAGATGCTGGAGCCTTGTTGATTGCGGCATTCATTGTGTTGGGCATTGCTCTTGTCTGCTCAAGTGCTGATACACTACAAAACGCAATTGTAGCCTCTATATCTCGAGACCTTTCTGACGGGAAAATGGAATTAAAACATGCAAGGATTGCAACCATCGCGTTAATTCCCATAGCAATCTATCTTGCGACTACAATGGATGCATTGAGCGTTTTCGGCATCTTCCTGTTTGCAGACTTGCTCGCCACCGCCACGGTATTACCGGTTCTCCTCACTCTATGGGACAAGATTGACTCACGTGCATCTCTTGCCGGTGCAATCTGTGGACTTCTCGCTGTTATTGCTTACGGGGCTTTCACTGCCGACATCTCAACAGGGATTGGTTATTTGACTTCACCCACCAATGAGTGGGGGTTAGCGAACCTCCATGTTTTCCTAAGTGCACTTTTCGGGTCTGGACTCGTAACAATTGGGCTTTCATTTATCCTATCTGACAAAACACCGCCTGAATCAATTGTGATGTCTGAAAACAGTGCTGAATAATAATCCAAATATTCAATCGTCTTTGTTAATGTAGGCTTGGTCTTCTCCTTCAACGTCTGATTTCCTTAAGTCCCCAAGTTGCCTCAGTGCTTCTTTAGCCACTTCACTATCATTGCTTGATTTTGCAATTTCTGCAAGAGCATCAAGAATTTTATCAGAACCAGTGCGAGATGACTCAAGTCGTGCTTGCTCACGTTCTGCTTCCAGTGCCATGCGTTCTCTCTTCCTAGCCTGTACATCAGCAAATAGATCCATGGCAACGTCTGCGTTACCTTTCTTTTGGGCGAGGTTTCTATCAATTTCTGCGTCAGCCCTCTCATCTTGGAATTGTGCTTTTTCTCGCTCACCCTGCAGTTTCACTTGTGTTACTTCAACATCATGATGGGCATCAGTTAATTCCTGGCCACGTCGAGCATCGTGCTGGGCAGAATGTAATTGATTCAATTGATTCCATCGAGCCATCTCAAGTTCACCAGAAGATTTTACCTTGGCTAACTCCAACTCCACCTTCGCTCGTTCCTCTGCCGATACACCTGTCATGTTCAAACGAGCCTGAAGTTCTGCTTTGCGCATATGATGAGATAAAATCCTCTCCATCTCTGTTGCTTCTTTCTCATCAATGATGGTGTTCCTCATCACAAGATTCTCAAGTTCCACACTCATTTTCAATAGTTGTTCAGCCTCAGTCTGGTCCCAATTGACAAATACGTTGTCAAATGTAAATCCAAATGAAGTAACTGTTGCTCGCATTGAAACTCGCAACTCAGCCAACAATTCTTCTGTGGCCTCAACTGTACGAAGTGACTCTAGAGTTTGACCTTGAATCATCGGATTCAAATTCGCTTGAATCTCCTTCTCAAGAGCATCGACAAGGGTTCCAGTAGTAATTTCCATCTTGCCTTTTGCAGGAAGTTGAAGAAGTTTTGGTGCTTGCTCGCGGGTGATGGTTAATCTGAGATTAAGCATCCCTATGGCTGGTTGACCATCCGTTGTCTGAGTATTCAACCTGAGAAGGAGGTCATGAGGGCCAAGAAAAGCAAAAAGAAATGTACGCTTAGGATTACCTCGCCCGAACATACGTGAAAGAAGACCCGCTTTGGGATTTACCTCCATGTGTTGTTGAGTTGCTACACCTGCAATTTTTCCATCTTCTACCACCACACATGCTTCATTCGGTTTTAGGGTAACCATTGAACCACTAGGAACATCACGGTCATGTATGTATCTAGCAATTACTGCTGGACTATCTCGCCATCGAAAACTCTTTTCTGCCATTTCTTTCACCTTTTTACTAATCCATCTATGTACATATTTCGCTCACGGAAGTGATTGCGAGCACGGCCGATTCTATCGTTTATTCCGCCGGCTGTTATGACGAGTTGCGCCTCTTCTTCACTAGTTCTTAACGATTCTAGTAATGCATTTGCATCCCTAGTAACTTCCTTCAGTAAATTGAGTGTTGAGAGGTCGTGCTTGACCAGTTTTTTCTGAGCCTTCCTCGAAAGTTTTCCCACTTCAATATGAGCACTTCTAGGAGAACCTGTGACTGAAAATTGAGCATCTCCTGACATACTTTGGATGGTGGCAAATATTTCATCACATGACCCTCTTAATTTTTTCAAGCCATTCTTGTGAGAATGGGTGTGTACTCGTTCAAAATGATTTTGAAGCATTTCTGACCTGCGACGAATTTCTTCACACACTGCCTTATCTGATTTGATAAATTTACCTTTTTCATATCCTTCAAATGCTGAAACCAACATTTTAACACTATTGACCGAGGCAGTGAGAGCTAGGGTGGCAGGGTCCATGGTAATCAACAAACCTTGTATGCTTTGAACGTTATTGATAGTTCCTATCTCTTGTAAAAGGTTTAATCCGCCTCCTGTGCTCGGATTTTCATGACTCGAGTCGTTGTCCTTGTTCGGGCTATGTACATCTAAGCAGAATTTGAAATTGTTGGGGAATCAAAATGAAAGGAAGTGATTACGAAGCAATTGGCTGGACACTCTGTGGGATTTCCGTTCTGGGTATGATTGCTTTCATATCAATTGATGAGGCGATGGCTGGACAATGCTGTTGTTTTGGGATAATTGGCTTGTTTCTAGCCAATCATGGGTATGACAAAAAAAAGAAAGAGCAGAGGTTGAGGCTTCAAACAGTATATGTGCAACCTAATCCTATAGTAGTTCAACAACCAATCTATATCCCAACACCTGCGCCTGTCCCTGTCCCTATTCCTGCTCCTGCTTTACCAGCCCCCCCTATCCCTAACCCACCGCGCACGGTACCAGAGCAACATTGGGAACCGGCTCAATGGGGTGAAAAGGCACGCAACCTAGAATTAGCGCGTGATTGGGAAGGGGCGGCACAGGCTTTCCAAAAGGCCGGCCTCTATGCAGAAGCAGGCCGTGTTAGGGAGGCACACCTAGAGAAAGACAAAGACGAAGATAAAGTCGTAGTCAACATTGACCGGATTGGTGATAATGTTCTCCATGATAGTGTGATGTATAATGAAGATGACACTGATGGTTCAAATTGATTGAATGACAACCCGCGCCCCTACATACACTAGAACCCTCACAATTCAAGGAGCCTCTCGTTTCGCAAGTACATCGTGAACCCCCCCAACCTCTTACTCAAACCATTCAGATTGTTTCGCTGTACATGGGCTAGAAGAGGACTTCTAGGTGGCAAGTGGTATTACATTGAGATATTCATACTTGGACTATTACTTGTCGCAGTACCGTACTTCTTTGTCAATCATCTTGTGGCTGCTGTCGGGCACACTTTTTGGGACCCTGAATTACCACTTGATAGATTAATTCCAGTAATACCTTGGATGATAATTCCTTATGCCTCATTATACATCTTGAATCCACTGCCCATCATTACACACCCTAGAAATGAACGAGGAAGAATGGGGTTACTAATGACTATGCAGGCTATTTCCACATTGACAATATGCAGTTGTTTTTTCTTCATATTCTTCCCTACAGAAATTGATATGCGGGATCAAATACCTGCTGACATCATGGAAAGTAGTGGATTTATCGCAACTACGTTCAAAAATATCCACTTTGCTGACAAACCCTGGAATGCTTGGCCAAGTTTACACATGTCACAATCTCTAGTTTTAGTCCTAGCCACCAGTCGTTGGTTGAAGCGAGATTGGAGTGAATTGTGGTGGTCTAGACCTGCACTTGCAATCCTTTGGATAGATTGGGCATTACTCAGTATCAGCGTCTTGACTACCAAACAACACTACCTATGGGATTTTGCAACAGGACTTCTGATGGGACTCTTTTGGTGGTGGATGCTAGAAGCAGGTTTACGACGACTTGATTCAATGTCAGATGAAGAAATCGCTGCAGAATTCGATACTCCACCGAAGAGAATGCCGTCTAAATCTTGACTCAACTGTAGACAATTGGTAAGAATGCGTTAGCGGCCTTTTCACAAGCATTCGCAACATCATCCAGCCGTTGCAATACACGATACATGTGCATCGCTGCTAGAGGTTCTTCATCACCTTCGGAAAACACAAACGCAGCAGAATCTCTCTCAACCTCATCGGCTCGGTGCTCTAGTATATTCACCTCACGAATTAGAAGGAACAAGGTGTCCTTCTCTTTCCTGGTATAACCTGAGAAATTGAGGTTTTTAAGTTGTTCAACAGTATCCTCATAGCGCCTTACTGTTTCAACAACAGTTTTGGACATTACCAATAAGTTATCACGTGCTTCGGCATTGTCATAAAGAGTGCGGAATGAAAGTTGTTCAGCAACATTTTGGGCATAGTCTGCAATACGGTCTTGACGTGAAATCATGTGTAAGAAATTATCTCGCCCAATTGTAATACGTACTCCTTTCCCAACCTCTTCACGAAGACTAGCTTTGAGATGATCTGCCTCAAGTTCTGCTGATACAGTTGCAGCAATTTTTTCAGTTGGGTCGCCACCACTAACT
Organism: Candidatus Poseidoniales archaeon; assembly: GCA_012959435.1. Lineage (GTDB taxonomy): Archaea > Thermoplasmatota > Poseidoniia > Poseidoniales > Thalassarchaeaceae > MGIIb-Q1. The sequence goes on along the minus strand of DUDF01000023.1, from coordinate 7,973 downwards.
GCTTCTGAAATCGCTTCCGCCATGCAACTAACAGTGCGCTCAACTGCAATAGCATGCTCATGGAATAACTCGAATGGAGAAACCCCCATTACCTCTACAGAAGGAAGTGGTGCCACTACCTCTATTTCTTCAACATGGTCTACATCTTCTCTTTCAGTACTTGACCTGATAACTACGTACCCAGTAATTGCAAATGCCAATACCGTCACAACGACTACGTTCATTGGAGTACCTGCAAACATGATGTAAAACATTACAGCACCAAATCCAGCAACTGGAAGACTTGCTACCCAACTAGCAGCAATTTTCCAGAATACCCGGAAATCAACAGCAGATGCGCCACCTGCTAAGCCAACTCCAACTACAGCACCTACTAATGTGTGAGTTGTTGAAATTGGGACCGCCAAGAAAGGCATGGAGAAAATTAGTACAGTAGTAGCCGCACCAAACTCAGCAGCAAAACCTCTAGATGGAGTAATGTGAGTGATTTTCTTACCGATAGTATCCATCACTTTGTAACCCCATGTCGCCACACCAATTGTGATGCCAGCACCACCAAGAAGAAGCAAGCCAATAGGAACCCCTACTTGGTCAGTAGATAGGGTACCATCGGCAGATGTAGCAATATCAAATATTGCCGCCATTGGACCGATTGCATTTGCAACATCATTTGCACCATGAGCAAATGCAACATAACAAGCAGTGATTATTTGTAGCCAAACAAATACTCGTTCAACTCCAGCGTACCCTTCCTCTTTGAACTCATAACGTCGTAAAATAAGCCATAGAATCGAACTGGCAACTATTCCAATGGAAAGCGCAACCAGTAAACTGTTTATTGGAATCCAAGCACCTTCAAGAAGTGGGTTGAAAGTTGTACCATCCTTCGGGGGAAGCCAATGAGATTCAACAATTATCCCCTTAGCATCAAGATTGGAATAAAAACCCTTGAGGCCTTTGAATTGAAGAGCGAGGCCTAGAACAAAGAATGTTGGCAAAGCCAATAGGGGTGCAATTTTACGTGTCTGTTCTACAGGGTCTTGATGATTCATAATTACCCGTTTGATTAAGTTAAATGAGAAATAAGCGATGAGCCCGCCTAACAATGGAGAAATTATCCAACTCATGACAATCTCCAATACTTTACCCCAATTGACTGAATCTGGCTGGATGAAAAGTCCCATTCCAATGACTCCACCTACAATACTGTGGGTTGTTGAGACTGGTAATCCATACTTTGTAGCAATAGTTAGCCAAATTGCTGCAGCCAATAATGCACCCATAAATCCATACATTAAATTCTGACTTAATTCGTAAGAAAACCCTTGGTCTCCGAAATCAAGTACACCCTTTCGAATCGTGTCTGTAACGTGGCTACCAAAGAATACCGCTCCAGCGAATTCAAAGATTGCAGCAACGATAATTGCACGCTTGAGTGTTAATGCTCCACTTCCAACACTAGTACCCATGGCATTAGCAACATCGTTTGCACCGATATTCCAAGCCATGTAGGCAGCAATCAAAGCCGCCATAACCATGACGACGCTGATAGTCAGCCCTAGCATGTATGACCGCTCGAGGGTTTGTCTATTAACGCTGTGGAAACAAACTTTCGATTTGGAATGCTGCCTCAAGAGGTGTTACACACCTCAATATTTACAGCAATGACAAAACCAATTCTGGTTGTGTCAAATAGATGAATAGCCCGATTCCAGCAAACATCATCATCCAACTCCCTACCATCTTGATCATATCAGTAGCTTTGCGCAGGAACGCTTCAACCTTCTTGCTGCCAACCCCGACAATGACAGTGACTGTCATCATCAATAGGAAAACACTGAGCATTATTCCACCGAGGCCCGCTACCACAGCATAGGTGCCACCAGAAAGTAGGTACCCCAAGTATGGCAATACAATTGCCGCGGTGCAATCTACCGAGGCCGCTGCATAGCCAATACCCCACAGGTACATGTTGCGGCGTGGTGTGAACAATTCATCAGACTCTGTAGTTGAGAAACGCTGGACAAGCAATTTGTCAATCCAACCCAATAAATGTGCAGTACCGCCCATCAGCATAAATGAGCCCAGAACAAAGAGCAGAACGGCAATGAAAATTGCAAATCTGTGGAGATAGCCAGCGATATTTACAACCTCTGCTAAACCAAGAACTACAATACCTAGAACTGCGAAGAAGGTTAGCATACCTACTCCTGCAAGAGCACCACCCGTGACATGATTTGGCATTGAACCCTTGAGTTTACCCGACTCGCGTAATTCATCTTCCCTCAAACCTAAACTGATGTAGTACCCAATGTACCCTGGAAGGACCGGGAAAGCACATGGCGAGAAGTAGACTAGTATGCCCAGCATTAACCCTAATGCCATTATTCCTGTAAAACTTCTATCAATCTCCTTGAGACCCATTCGTAAATCAGTAGCATTCCCCAAATTTGCTAAAACGATTGCCTCATCAAATTCACTCCACCCCTCAACAGGAGTTCCTGAATTTTGTTTGCCAACAATAAATCCTTCATGGTCAATTACGAGAAGAAGAGGGATTTGCTGCGCGTAATAATATTCAGTTAGGTCTCCTCTTTCGCCAGTGGTTTCGTTAACAATAATTGAGTCATGTGCCCCCATTCCTAAAATCCACTGGGGCACGAAATAATTCTCTTCTGGCTCTGATTCATTGAGCCACTCCATCGTTTCAAGGTCATACCAACTGCCTATTGAAACAATCATTACTGGATACGGGCCAGTCAAATTTTGCCACCCTTCAATTTTTAATTCCATTTCATCTTGCGCGTAATGGCAACTCCCACAACCGTGTGCCATAAAATCTAGAATAATGACATTGCCACGGTTTTCTGATAGTTGAAACCAACCAGTTTCATTAGTGAAATTGTCTTCTATCCCAGTTCGATTGACCGTTTCCATCTCGAAATCTGGCACCTCTCGCACCTCGCCACCTACTCCAAACATCGCAGAGGTGACACCGAAGGCAGAAAGACCACCATATGCAATGACTGAGAACAACAAAACAGAAACGCCGAAGGCCTTCCAAGTCTTCTTTTCAGTAAAGACATTGACATCAATGCCGACCTTCCACTGCAAGGTCTCCTTCCATCCCATGAATAGCCTGCGTACCATCTCCCGTCTTTATGTTTCCATTCAATGGTAAAGGAAAATATGGGCCCGGCCAGATTTGAACTGGCGATCTTCGCCATGTGAAGGCGACGTCAAAACCCCTAGACCACGGGCCCCTGAATGTCGCCCACCTAAGTGCTGTGTTTAACGCTGACGACAATGACTTCATTCGGCTTCAAATATCTCTTGCGTGGATTTGATATATCGGGTGAGAGGTCGCTACTTGATGACTGAACAAGATAGTATAGAGAATCTGCTCGATGAGCAACGAAAATTCCCGCCACCTGAACCTATCGCAAGTGATGCACACATCACCGATTTTGAACAGTATAAATCAATGTGGCAACACAGTATTGATGACCCTGACGGGTTTTGGGGAGACATCGCTGAAGAGTTTGAGTGGTATCGTAAATGGGACACTGTTTCCTCATGGGATTTTGTAAATGGTCGCATTAAATGGTTTGATGGCGCGCAACTAAATGTTAGTGTAAACTGTCTAGATAGACATATTGCCGCTGGTCGTGGTGATTCACCTGCTATCTCTTTTGAGGCTGATAATGGTGAAAGCACCACCTACAATTTCAACCAAGTTCTTGAGAAAGTAAGCCGCTTAGGAAACCTATTGAGAGAGAATGGAGTTGTGAAGGGAGATAGAATTACAATCTATATGCCAATGATTCCAGAACTAGCTTTTGCTCTACTTGCATGTGCTAGAATCGGTGCCATCCACTCGGTAGTTTTTGGCGGGTTTTCAGCAGATTCCTTAGCCCAAAGAATCGTAGATTGTGAGTCTGATGTGATGATAACAACTGATGCTGGAATAAGAGGCGGGCGCACAATTCCATTGAAACCCATTGCTGATGATGCCATAGAAATTGCAGCCGATAAAGGAGTAGATGTCAGATGTGTTCTAGTCAATCACCGAGCAGGTGATGGAGTCGGTACTGGCTCATCAGGCTGGGTTGAAGGAAGAGACCTTGACATGGATGCTGGGATGGCAGATGCTGACACTGAATGTGAACCTGAAATCATGGATGCTGAAGACCCGTTATTCATTCTCTACACTTCGGGGTCAACTGGCCAACCAAAGGGAGTGATGCACAGCCAAGCAGGCTACATGATTTGGACTGCAACCACATGTAAGTATGTGTTCGACCTTGACCCAGAAAGAGATTTACACTTCTGTACTGCTGACATTGGATGGATTACTGGCCATTCTTACATTGTCTATGGACCACTTGCTCTTGGGACTCATACCTTGATGTTTGAAGGCATACCAACCTATCCTGACGCAGGAAGATTTTGGGATATTTGTGACAAGCACAAGCCCACTACATTTTACACTGCACCAACGGCAATTCGTGCACTAATGGTCTATGGAGAAGAGCCCGTTACTCGCTACAAACGTAGTTCTATGCGTGTCTTAGGAACTGTTGGAGAACCTATCAACCCAGAAGCATGGATGTGGTACCACGAAGTTGTAGGTGATACTACTCGTCCGATTGTAGATACATGGTGGCAAACTGAAACCGGTGGAATCATGATAACTCCATTACCAGGAATGACTACTACAAAACCAGGTTCAGCAACTTACCCATTCTTTGGTGTTAATCCAAAAATTGTCCATGCCGATGGAACAGAATGCAAAGATAATGAAGGTGGATATCTCATCATTGAAGGTGCTTGGCCGGGAATGATGCGTACCATTTATGGAGACCATGACCGATTTATCAAGACCTACTTCAGTCAGCAACCGGGCCGTTATTTCACTGGTGATGGTGCCCGTAAAGATGAGGATGGGTGTTTCTGGATTATGGGGCGTATTGACGATGTCATTAATGTCTCAGGCCATCGAATGGGAACTGCTGAGGTTGAATCAGCACTAGTTGAGCACGAAGCAGTTTGTGAGGCTGCTGTGGTTGGTTTCCCTCACGATATCAAGGGCCAAGGCATCTATTGCTTCGTAACACTAGAAGGTGAACAATCACCTTCTGAAGAACTGCGTCAAGAATTACGGTCAGGTGTACGACGAATTATTGGTCCAATAGCCACACCAGATAAAGTACATTTTACCCAAGTATTACCAAAAACGAGGTCTGGAAAAATCATGAGACGCATACTCAGAAAAATCGCATCAGGAGACATTTCAGACATGGGTGATACCAGCACTTTAGCAGACCCAAGCGTGGTCCCTAAACTACTAGATAGCCGTCCGGAGTGATTTCAATACCGCCGATTCATTCAAAGCGGCGAATATAGAGGATAACATGAGGGAAGATGAATGGCTGCTGAATCTCGCAACCGCGGCACGCCTCTAGATTTGGAGTTAATCAATTCAATCCGCATCAATCGTTCTGCCCTTGAACGGCGTGCAGGTAGTCTACCAAAACGCCGAGCAGTAAAGAGTGATTGGCAGGTAGCATGGATGTTACATGCTATCCGTTGTATTGACTTGACAACTCTAGCTGGAGACGACACACCCGGGCGTGTCCTGAGAATATCACAAAAGGCAATCCGCCCAATTCGGAGCGACCTTTTGTCCGCTCTTGATTTAGATGTGGATACAATCCATTGTGCTAGTGTTTGTGTCTACCACAACATGGTTGGGACTGTCTCAGAATCAGTGCAAGGAAGTCCAGTAGGTACTTGCGCTGTCTCAACTGGATTTCCAGCCGGACATATACCACATCACCAGAAATTAGAACAAATTGAGGCATCAGTTGCTGCTGGTGCTGATGAAATCGACATAGTTGTCAGCCGATCTAATGTATTACGTAATGATTGGCAAGCACTCTATGATGAAGTCAAAGATTTCCGCCAATCTTGTGGCGATGCCCATCTCAAAACAATTCTTGCAACTGGAGAGTTGGCTAGCCTAAAGCAAGTTGCTCAAGCCAGCCAAGTGTGCATGATGGCGGGTGCTGATTTCATCAAGACTTCAACCGGAAAAGAAAGTGTAAACGCCACCTTACCAGTCGGTTTAGTGATGGCACGAGCAATCAGAGATTACTACGAAAGCACCGGCAATAAAGTCGGCTTCAAGCCAGCCGGTGGAATCTCAAAAGCCAAAGATGCCGTCGCATGGTTAGCCATGATGAAAGAGGAATTAGGTGAGGAATGGATGCGGCCAAACCTTTTCAGAATTGGCGCATCGTCCCTATTAGGAGACATAGAGAGGCAACTAGAATTCCATCTTTCGGGACATTATTCAGCAGCAAATAGGCATCCAATGGCATGAGGTGAAAAAATGGCAGTAAAAGAGATTCTAGAATCCTTAGACTGGGGCCCAGCCCCTGAATCAGACAAGTTCGCACGTGAGTGGTTGGACCAACATGGCCCTTCCTTCGGGATGTACATTGATGGAGAGTGGGTAACTCCAGAATCTGGAGATAATTTTGAGTCTTTTAACCCAGCAACAGGAGAACTTCTCGGAACAATTTCACAAGCAGGTGAAAGCGAAGTCAACTCAGCAGTTGCCGCCGCAAGAGCCGCCCTCCCTAGTTGGTCAGCCTCACCGGGTCATGTGCGCGCACGGTATCTCTACGCAATAGCACGCCAAGTGCAGAAACACCACAGATTACTAGCCGTAATTGAAACCCTCGACAATGGTAAACCAATTCGTGAAACAAGAGATGCAGACGTGCCACTGGTCGCACGCCACTTCTATCACCACGCGGGTTGGGCTCAGTTATTTGACGAGACTTTTCCCGGTTATGGTCCTGTAGGGGTTTGCGGTCAAGTTATCCCTTGGAATTTTCCTTTGTTGATGCTAGCATGGAAGATTGCTCCGGCCTTAGCCGCCGGCAATACAGTAGTTCTCAAGCCGGCGGAATTTACATCAATTTCAGCACTTGTGTTTGCTGAAATTTGTAATTCAGTTGGACTACCACCTGGTGTAGTCAACATTGTGACAGGAGATGGAAAAACTGGTGCACTTATCACCGAGCATGATGACATTGACAAAGTCGCTTTCACCGGCTCAACTGAAGTTGGCAGAATTATTCGCAAAGCAACCGCTGGAAGTGGCAAGGCATTAACCCTAGAATTAGGCGGGAAAAGCCCATTCATCGTCTTTGAGGACGCAGATATTGATTCGGCCATCGAAGGATTAGTCAATGCAATATGGTTCAATCAGGGGCAGGTTTGTTGTGCTGGTTCTCGCTTACTAGTCCAAGAATCAATTTCCGAAAGATTCCACGAAAAACTTCGTTCAAGAATGGCTAAACTTCGTATCGGAAACCCAATGAATAAGGCTATTGACATGGGGGCAATTGTTGATGAAAGTCAACGCAAAACGATTGAAGATTTGTGCAAATTAGGCTGTGATGAAGGTGGCGAAATGTGGCAACCCTCAACCGAACTACCTGAGCAAGGATGCTTCTTCCTACCTACAATTTTCACCAACGTTTCACCATCCTCAACCATAGTGCAAGAGGAAGTGTTCGGGCCAGTCCTAGTTTCACTCACATTCCGCAACCATAAGGAGGCTATCTCATTAGCCAACAATACGCGATATGGGCTTGCAGGTAGCGTTTGGAGTCAAGATATTGACACGGCTCTAGAAGTTGCTAGATCTATCCGAGCCGGTGCTATTTGGGTAAATTGCACTAACCAATTTGATGCAAATGCAGGGTTTGGCGGTTACCGCGAATCTGGTTTTGGTAGAGAAGGCGGACGTGAAGGTATGTATGCTTACATGCGAGCACTCTCAAGTAAATCACAAACTGAAAAAATGGAGAATGTTGGGGGACAAAAAACCACAACCGAATCCTCTGCTTCAAATGCGCCTGAATCAGTAGACCGCACTGCTAAAATGTACATCGGTG
>DUDF01000022.1 GCA_012959435.1 Candidatus Poseidoniales archaeon | reverse complement strand
TGCTAATTCATCGCCCCTAAGGGGCGAGTTTAGATTATGGCATGGGTTCAAGTATCTGCATCAACTCCCCGAAGTCATGTACTTGGCTAAAGAAGAAGGGGCTAGAACACAGATTCGTAGTCTGATTCTTGCTTGTTTGATGTTACTTGGAGCACTTGCAACTGGTGTTCCAAACGCTACGGCACTAACTGGGAATGAGACTGTTGCCGTTACAGGTGTGACAAATAATTCAGCGTATATTTCTGTAAGTAATCTTGATTCTAATGACAGTTATTATTGGTGGGCATTCATCTATTCACCAAATGGTTCATTGTATGATTTTGATTATGGCTCCATTTCTGGATTAGGTGGTGCGGGAACTGTCAATTACGGAGTTAGTTGGACTACACCCACCGTTGCTGGGAATTATACAATTAATGGCGAATTATCCGATAGTGTAGGTAATTCTTTAGTCAATGATACCAAATATTTCACGATTGGCGGTGGCGGTGGAACTGTCTTGTCGGAGACAATAATTGCAACAGGGGCCACAGCAACTTCAGCTAATGTCACTGGTTCAAATCTGAATTCAACTCAAACCTATCAATGGTATGCTTTTGTTTACTATCCTAGTGGTTCTTTGCAGACGTCAGATAGTGGGATATGGAACAGTCCAAACAGTTCGACAATGACTGATTCAGGTTCATGGAGTCGTGGCAACCAGGCCGGAAATTACACTTTATCAGTCCGTTTATACGAATATTGGTCATCAGTATTGCTAGATACTTACAACACGACATTCTATTCAAATGGCCCTGGGAATTTAACACCTGACTCAAATGAACCAAATGAAGGGACTTCTAGTGCAACACCAATTACACTGGGTGCTCCAATTTCAGGAGTTAATATCCATAATAGCAGTGATGATGATTATTACACACTCAACATAACATCTGGATCTATGGTTTGGGTTAATTTGACTTTTTCTCATAGTGTTGGCGACCTCCAATTGAATGTATACGAATGGAATGGCTTGAACAATTGGTTATTTGATTATAGCCATTCTAGTTCAGATAATGAACAGGTGATATTCAATGTCACATCTTCTACAACTTACTATGTTCAAGTTTTCAGTTCTGGAGGTGCATCGAACTATTCATTCAGTGTGCAGTCAACCACAACACCACCGCCACCTACTCCAACAGCGGATGTTAATGAACCAAATGATTCGTTTACGACTGCAACTGCTGCTGGCACCAGCCTGCCATATTCTCAGACAAACTTGAGCATTCATAACTCAACAGATGATGATTACTTCTCTTTCCCAGCAATATCTGGTGTGACATACTGGGTTAACATTTCTTTCACCCACTCTAATGGTGACCTTGATATGGATTTATATGATGGTGGTCAAAATTGGGTTGATGGTTCGAGTAGTGTCTCTGATGATGAATCTGTAACAGATACTCCTGCATCTAACATGACAATGTATGCCCATGTGTATGGGTGGTCTTCTGCTACCAATAATTATGATATCACAATTGAGAGTAGTACAGGTGGTGGCACTACCAACATTACAGGAAATATTGCAACTGTTTTCTTCTCAAATGCAACATATGGTGAGTTCACAATGAGTAATCTCACAAATACAGCAGATTACGAAATCGATGCGTTTTTACTTGAATGGAATGGGACGAATTATACATCACTAGGATCATTCACTCAAGGTTGGACATCCAATGGTTCAAACCGTGTTGAACCAGCATTCGTAACTCTTGCTGAGGAGGGTACATTCTGTCTTTATGGTGAGTTATATGATACGACTACTTCAGCTAACGGGATATGGTTGGATGGTAATATAGATTGTTTGTATCATGAAATGATGGAAGCCAGTATCACTTCAGATACCTCAGCTACAATGAATGCCCAAAATATCACATCAGGTCTAAATTACTCCTATCAGTGGTATCTATACATCCCTGGCTCCAATGCATCCATGCAATCAGGTAACGGTAACTTCACTGCTAGTAGTACCAGTTGGCCCTCAACTGCAATTTGGAATCAGCTAAGTAGTGGATTACAACATTGTTTCTATGTTGAATTATATTACAACAGTAGTGTGATTGGTGACCATGAAGACTGCTTCAACCCAACATGGCCAGGTATTAGTGCGACGGGAATAACTGCAAATTCTAACGCTACAACAAATACGTTTTACTTTGATGCTGTTGATTTGAACATTGGCAATAATTATGTCCTTCAAACTAGCATAGAGAGGTACTCAAATGGCACTGTTGTAGAATATTCGACACCAACTAATTTCTCTGCTACATCAGCAAATGAATCATTCAATTGGGCATTCAACACACCCTCTGTAAGTGGTTATTATTGCGCTTATGCAGACCTTTGGAATGCAACTAGTGTTTGGATGGGGAATGATTCAATATGTTTCCTTATCATTCATGATGATGATAGCGATGGTGTTTGGAATGAGAATGACCTTTGTCCAAATACTGCGTCAAATGCAACCGTTGACATCTATGGTTGTGCAGCAACACAACGTGATTCTGATAATGATGGAGTAAATGATGCACAAGATGCATTCCCCTTTGATGGTACTCAATGGCAGGATTCTGATGGCGATGGATATGGGGATAACGCATCGGGGAACAATCCTGACGCCTTCCCTAATGATTCAAGTCAGTGGTCTGATACTGACGGAGATGGTTACGGTGACAACCCGAACGGCACTAATGCAGACGCCTTCCCCAACGACCCTAACGAGTGGGTCGACAGTGACGGTGATGGCTATGGTGACAACTCAAATGCAACAGGTGGAGACCTATGGCCAAACGACCCATCACAATGGTGGGACAGTGATGGTGATGGCTATGGAGACAACTCTAGTGGCACCAATGGTGATGCTTTCCCTAGTGATAGTACCCAATGGGCTGACGGTGACGGCGATGGGTATGGAGACAACTCTAACGTAACAGGTGGTGACCTATGGCCAAACGACCCTTCCCAGTGGTGGGATAGTGATGGTGACGGCTACGGCGACAATACAAGTGGGACCAATGGTGATGCATTCCCTAGTGATAGCACCCAATGGTCTGACGGTGATGGAGATGGTTGGGGTGACAATCCTAACGGTACCAATCCAGACGCTTTCCCTCAAGATGGGACTCAATGGTCCGACCAAGATGGAGATGGCTATGGTGATAATGCCAACGGCAACAATCCCGATGCTTTCCCAAGCGATGGCACTCAGTGGGCTGACCAAGATGGTGATGGATATGGAGATAATCCTCTAGGGAATAATCCCGATGCTTTCCCAAGCGATGGCACTCAGTGGGCTGATGGCGACGGTGATGGCTATGGCGATAATCCACAAGGAACCAATGCCGATGCTTTCCCAACCGATGGGACTCAGTGGGCTGACCGAGATAGTGATGGATACGGAGATAACCCGCTAGGAACTAATCCAGACCAATGCCCAGATACGCCTCAAGGTGAGACTGTAGATTCTACTGGCTGTTCTGCATCTGAAAGAGATAGCGATGGCGATGGGGTCATGGATGCTGTTGATGATTGTCTATACATTAACGCTAGTGGATGGGATAATGATGGAGATGGATGCATCGATGATACGGATGGTGATGGCCATCTTGACCCCGATGATAATTGTGTGAATGAGGATTCAACAGGCCATGATCAAAACCAAGATGGTTGTATCGATGATACTGATGGCGACTTAGTGAAGGACGACGTTGACCAATGCCCAACTACTGATGCAAGTGGATTTGACAGTGATTTGGATGGTTGCATTGACGACTCTGATGGGGACATGGTCCCCGATGACCAAGATGCTTGTCGTTATGTAAATGCAAGTGGTTACGATAATGATGGTGATGGGTGCATTGATGATAGCGATGGTGACAATATCAAAGATAACATCGACTCTTGTCCATATGAAAATGCAACTGGATTTGATGATGACCAAGATGGTTGTGTTGATGACAATGATAATGATGGAGTGAAAGACAATGTTGACGATTGCGCTAACACTCAAGATATCAATACGATTGACAATAATGGGTGCTCCGACCACCAACGCGACACAGATGGGGACACGGTCAAAGATTTCTATGACAATTGCCCTAACACGATGACTGGTGAACAAGTGAATACCGCCGGTTGTTCTGCTAACCAACGTGACACTGATGGCGATTACATTGTAGATGCCAACGATGCTTGTCCAGGGACAGATGAAGGTTTGTCAGTAAATAATGATGGATGTGCTGATAGCCAACTTGATGCTGATAACGATAGCATTGATGATTCAATTGACCAATGTAGTAACACACCCACAAACGAGACTGCTAACAATTATGGTTGCTCAAAGTCACAATGGGATAGTGATGGAGACCAATACATGGACTCCGAAGATGATTGCCCTAATGTGGATGGGGATTCTACAATTGACCGATTAGGTTGTCTTGATTCTGATGGTGATGGGGTCTCTGACCTCAATGATGCATTCCCTCAAGATGCTACTAAGCAAGCCGCTTCTGATAATACAGAAGAAGGTGGAATTTCTCCATTTGCACTTGCATTGGTAGCTATGTTCGTATTATTCTCAATTGTAGCAGGTGCGATTTTAGTGCTAAGGACGCGGGGTAGCGAAGATGAAGAAGAGCAATTTTCTGGAAGTATAACAGCTCAACCCGCAGAATCATTTTCTGAGATGGCGATGCCGATTGGAGTTGAATCTGAACTTGGCATTAACCAAGTGAACGAGGGCGAATCAGTCGCCGACCCATTAGCAGTTGATATTTCTGAGCCAGAACAGTGGGTTGACGAGAATGGTGTGACATGGCATCGTCAACCAGATGGCGTTGTTCTGTTCTGGAATGGCGAGGCTTGGGAGCCTCAAAGTTAATCTTTTGATTGACAATAGGATATCATTTCAAAGATGAGTTCAGTGAAACGGATAGGTGATTTTGTGCTGTTCTTCTTGTTTAGGACTTCAAATTCTATTCAGTGAAGTTGATGGGCGGCCTTGGCCGCCTTGCATCGCATGGCAGACGAGAATAACAGGCAGTTAGCGGAATCTGTACTTACTGCAGTTAATGCGAGTGGCCAACATTACGGCTCCGGATTACCGATGATAGCAAGTGAGAATATTATTTCTCCAATGGTCAGAAAAGCAACCAATAGCGACCTGCACGGTCGCTATGCAGAAGGACTCCCAGGTAAACGATATTACCAAGGATGTGACGATTTTGATGACATTGAATCTCTAGGAATTAAGTTAGCAAAACAAGTGTTTAATGCCAATTTTGTTAATATTCAATCAACTTCAGGAACGGTCTCCAACATTGCTGCTCTGAAAGCCCTAACAAAGCCCGGTGACAAAATTTCAGCAGTTTCAACTGCAGATGGCGGTCATATCTCACACGCACGCATGGGTGCAGTCGGGCTACGAGGCCTAGACCTCCACACATATCCTTGGGACGAAGCGAGGATGGAGCCAGATGTAGATGCGGCGTGTGCAATGATACGCGATTTGGAACCCAAATTAGCATTGGTTGGCCAGTCGGTGTTCCTTTTCCCCACTCCTCTCCGTGAAATGGCAGATGCTGCCCACGAAGTTGGTGCCAAAGTGATGTACGATGGGGCTCACGTTCTAGGGTTAATTGCTGGGGGGCAATTTCAAGACCCTCTGCGAGAAGGTGCTGATGTAATGACTGGTTCGTCCCACAAGACATTCCCTGGTCCTCAAGGTGGATTCATGATTTCTGATTCAGATGATGGGAAATTCCAACGCAAACTCAACTCTGCGATTTTCCCTGGGACTAATTCGTCATATCACTTACATCACGTTGCTGGCAAGGTGGTAGCATTAGCTGAATTTGCAGAATACGGGGCTGACTACGCTGCCAATATTATCACTAACGCCAAGGCGTTTGGAGAAGCAATGGCAGCAGAGGGATTTGATGTCTTAGCAGAAGAGAGGGGATTCACTGCCAGCCATCAGATATTGACTCGTCACGGGGAACAAGATTCAGGGGCTGGTGCAAAAGCAGCACAGTTATTGGAAGATGCTGGTATTATTACCAACATGAATATGCTTCCAGGTGACACCAAAGCATTGACTCCCTCAGGATTGAGATTGGGTGTCCAAGAGTTAACTCGTGTCGGTATGGGTGTAGATGAGATGGATGTTGTTGCGAGTTTGTATGCACGAGTTCTTCTCAAGGATGAGGTCCCTAGTTCAGTGAAGCGAGATGTGCAGGCGCTCAAGGGTGAGTACCAAACAGTGCACTACTGTTTTGACCAAGGTCCAGCATATCCGTGATCACAAAATGTCAATTATTCTGCTTGCTGGCTGAGTAGGAGTATCTGATATAGTGAAAGCATTGAGTAATGTTTCCCTCTGTTGGTCGGTTAAATCATCTCGGTGATAGATTGTTACTAATGGTTCACCTGATTCTACAGGTGAGCCGATGTGGGTATCAATTATCATGCCAACTTGCATGTCAAGTTGGTCATCAATGTGTTTTCTTCCCGCCCCCAAATCTGAACTTATTTTAGCAAGGGTTAGGGCATCTATGTCACAAACATGGCCCGCTTCAGTGGCGCATACTTCTGTTGTCCGTAGTGCCGTATTGAGTAAGCCAAGGGCTTGTAGAAGGGAGTTTTCGCTGGCAAAGATGTCCTCGTCAACCCCTTGAGACACACACATGTCAATGAATTTCTTCATCGCTGTACCGTCATGTAAGGAATCATGAATCATGTGGGCACCTTCATCGTAGTCATTGGATATTCCTGCTGCAGTCAACATTATTCCACCTTGAACGCATACTAATTCTTCTAGGTCGGCCGGCCCATTTCCTCTCAGTGTCTCAATTGACTCTAATACTTCTAGTGCATTTCCTATTGCGAATCCAATGGGGGTATTCATCTCTGTGAGGGTGACTGTTGTGTTCATCCCTAACCCTTCACCTGTGGAGGTCATACTGGCTGCTAATTCTCGTGCATCAGTTTCATTTTCCATGAAAGCGGCTTTACCAACTTTAATGTCCATCACAAGTGCTGATAGACCGGCGGCTGCTTTTTTTGACAGAATTGAGCCGGTTACTAGTGGAATTGAAGC
>DUDF01000021.1 GCA_012959435.1 Candidatus Poseidoniales archaeon | reverse complement strand
TTTTGTCCATTGCAGTGGCGGTAATTCCCAAGTTACATTTTCAGGGTCAACTGTATGGCCAAGTGAAGTGCTTGCTGGCACTACCAAAAGGCCAAAAAAAAGAATGAATATTACAAATTTTGTTGAAGGCATAATCTCGCCTCATTGTAATTTCATGATAGCAGCTTTCAAGGCGTCACTGACTGCTTTACCATCAGCACCGCCACCTAATTCTTTGAGCACTATTCCCATCAATGGACCCATTGCACCCATGCCTCGCTCGGCAACGAAATCGGCTCTTTCAGCAATGATTCTAGCGACCACTTCCTCAACTGCGCCACTATCTGCAGGCACTACGCCTAACTCTTCGGCCCGCTTCTCTAGGGTAGAGCGAATAGCATCTGCATCACCGTGGTGTGCATGCCAATCACCACTCGTCATCATTCTTGCAGCCAATGGGATTAATCCATCTCTAGTGACGCCTCCAGCCTCACGCATCTCTAAACAGAATCCGAGTAAAGCAAGTGATACTTTGTCAACACTTGGTGCCCCAGTTAATTCTGCAATTTCCTCTTGGGCACGGTCAAGCAATAACGACCCCCAGGCCTTGTCTGGAAGCCCTGCTAAACCAACCATCAATTCCCCATTTTTCCCAGCATGGAATTCATCGTCCGCTTCTCGACCAAGTAATGCGTCTACTTGGTTCTCAGAAAGGTCACACATAGCCAGTTTTGCCCTCCTTTCTCCTTGAGTAAGAGGTAAGTTTGAGGCGATTTGAGTCCATTTTTCTTGGGTGATTGGAATCACTTGAATATCGGTTTCAGGATACATTCTCGCACTACCTGGTAACGGCCTCATTGCTGAGGTTGTACCATCCTCTGGTGCTCCTTTCTTGATGACAACATTACGAACCTCTTGTTGAGTCCTATGAAATGATTTCCTAGCCCTATTAATGACTGATTCAAGCGCTAATTCTGCCTGCCATTTTGGCGCCACACATAGAACAAATGCATCTGATTCATTCAGTTCAAGACTAGATTTCGTAGCATCAACTTCTACTTGCTCTATTCCGTATGCAGGTAATTCATCTGAATGAAAGATTCCACGCACACCAGCAAGTTTTGCTGCTGCCGCCAACTCTCTACCAAGACGCGGCATTTGTGCACCGTTAGAATCGAGTTGTTTACTGCCTATTCTGCCAGCAAAATTAGCCAATTTTACTGCTAATACTCTTGCTCCATCTGCTAACGAGTCAACAACCATTTTTGATTGACATGCGCCGAATAAATCCGTGATATCAGCTAGATCACAAGGCAATAATTCAACTACTGATTTAGTTACGCCTTCCTCCGTTGCTTCGTCATCATCATCACGGTTTGAAGGTAATAACGGCTGGCCGATTTCAGCCCGCATTTCATTTGCCAGCCGATAGAAGTGCAGTTGTCTAGCCATCTCTAATTCTATGATTTTTGGAATCCAATCTAAATCTTGACAGCCTTTGATTTCAACCCGGTCACCACAGGCTATTGAGACATTTAGGTCTTGGCGAATAGTACCTAATCCACGGCGGACTCTACGGGTGTCTCGAAGTAATTGGCCGAGTGCTTTACTGGTTTCTTGAGCATGTATTGGAGACAATATCTCCGGTTCTGTAGCTATCTCTATCAGTGGCACACCTAGCCTATCAAGGGTGTAAATCACCACTTCCCCCCCACTTCCACTAACAGTATCCAACTTACGTGCTGAATCCTCTTCTAGAGTCAGAAGTGAGATCCCAACCGGTGCTGTATGTGTCTGTACCGCACCACCTGTGGCAATCAGCGTGGTGCGTTGGAATCCGCTAGTATTGGAACCATCAACTACCGTTTTTCTCATTGCTTGCATGACTGCAACAGGGTTCATTTTCATCATCGCTGAAACCATCAAGGAAACCTCGACTGCATCCTTATCATGGCTGAGAGGAGGTGCCTCATCAAGTTCGATTAATCCGGCATTTGGTGATTTAACATAGGTGAAAGAGCGATTTCTGCGAGCCTCGAAGCGAGCAGCAACATCGACCACACCACCTTCACCTTGTGCTGCTCTCAGACGCCGATGTGCCCTTGGCCACGATTCTGGAATCGTGTCAATTGTGTAATCGTAAAGGATTCCAGGTTGGCGAGAATGCAACTTCCCAGTTGCAAGTTGTTGGTGGATTTCGATTCCACACATGAAACCGAGAGATTCAGGGTCTAAGGACCCTGCATCAGCGATATTCCCTACCGGCTCCCCGCTTGCCATCAATAACCCGGAGAGGCCTATGGCTCATAGCAGAACCGGCTCATCTAGTCTAGGAACCTAGTGTGGTACTCAATTAACAAAGCGCCAACGGCCCGTTTCCTTTTGATAGATTGTGGATCGCATGGATAATTGTTGGAGGGCGTTTTCAACCTCATATTCATCATATAGCGGGGCCATCTCATTGAGGATATCTCCAACCTGAACATCAATATCTTTCTTGCCACCAGACAATTTTTTCATAACTTCTAAAGTAACTTGTTCAGCAGACCTTTTTTTGGCCGAGCGCCCGGTATTGATCATACCTTCATCAAACTCATCACCCATCAATTCATAACGCCACATTCTAAACATCGCCAATGCTTCCTTGGTATCCTCAAGAGTTGCTTTTGATGATAGGCGCATTCTAGCGTTTGCCTCCGCTAACCTAACTAATCCTTCGAGCGCTCTAGCAGTAATTGGGACGCTATTGTCCTCATCGGAATCTTTGGTTCTTGTATCAATATAGAATTTTGTGATTTCTTCTTTCGCTTCGGCTGTTAACACTGGATGTGTTGTGCGCTTGGCCCACGCAATATATTTCTGAAACATTGAAATGGTCAACTGGTCTTCACCATTGTAACCCTTCTTCATTGTCGACTCTTCATCCACAATCTTGGGATCAACTTCTCGACCTTCTTCAATTAGTGCTTCGCTAATGCCTGAACTTCGATTTGAGAGTATATGTTCAGCAATTTGCATATCTTGCTCCTTAACAACATCATCTCGCAACAACCAGATAATATCGAATCGTGACATTAAGGCTGGAGGCAGGTCAACTTCCTCAAACATCGGTGAAATATCCAGTCCTGTCTGACCCCGATGACTGAAACGGCCAAGTCGGGGATTAGCGGCAGCCAACACTGCGCATCGTGTTCGCATTGTTGCATTGATTCCACCTTTTGAAATGTGTATTTTCTGTTGTTCCATAGCCTCATGCATTTTTGACCTGTCATCTTTATTCATTTTGTCAAATTCATCTATCGCTGCAAGTCCTGAATCAGCAAGAACAAGGATTCCAGCCTCCAAAGAGAAACGACCGTCGTTGAATGCATCTCTAACTGCGGCTGCAGTTAACCCAGCACCTGAAATACCTCCTCCAGAAGCATACTTCCCACGCGGTGAAATCTGAGACATATATGTCAACAACTGGCTTTTCGCTACCCCTGGGTCGCCCATCAGCAAAATGTGAATGTCCCCTCTTGCTCGAGTGCCATCAGAATACCTTCTTGCCACACCGCTAAACAATTGCATTACTAATGATTTCTTGACCATCTGCAATTTTCCAGCACCAAAAATAGAAGGGGCAATACTGTTAGTCAGTAATTCATACAAGTCTGAACGTTTACTAATTTCA
The DNA here is from genome assembly GCA_012959435.1 of Candidatus Poseidoniales archaeon. Lineage (GTDB taxonomy): Archaea > Thermoplasmatota > Poseidoniia > Poseidoniales > Thalassarchaeaceae > MGIIb-Q1. The sequence goes on along the minus strand of DUDF01000021.1, from coordinate 3,692 downwards.
ATAATTTGCTTTTTCTCCTCTTCGGAAATTTCAATCTCGTTAAATGGCGTATTTTCATGCTCGGCAGAGACTAATGAGTGGTAGATGTTGAACATTGGAGTCTTTCCTGCCCTAGTCTTCTCAGTGCGAATAAAAGGAACTAGATTGACTGTTACCCTCATCCCAGGGAGTAGGACATTTGCCAAGTCTGCCTCCGCTAGAATAGTTGCTCTCGCTGGTTGTGCCCCACCAGTCACATTTTCCGGCAATTCTTGAATCTCTATCCATTGGTTATCCACTAAAGTCACATTTTCATGGATTAATTCAAACCGTGTACCAGACTTACCGCCAGCACTTCGGCCGCAACCGCCATCAATGTCTGAACACTCAACTGGTTCAAATAATTCTAATTCGTTCAATTGTGCTACCTCAGTGACATGTGTACAGATAACACAGCGGAATTGCGCATGGTAAATTCTAGGTTTCAATTCTGAAACCTTGGTAACTATTACTTCAGATGAAATAAGTCTGCCAATCTCATCTGAGCCTACTTCACGCAAAGACCTATTACAATCATGAGGTAACTCAATGATACGCAAAGTAGGGTCGATTTCCCATCCACCTTCAGCGCACAATGCTCTCAGCGATTCTGTAGCGGCTCGCAATATTGGCTTAGGGTACTCAATCAATGATTGAGCAAAACTAGGGTCCCAAGCCTGTATATCACTAAAATTGATGGTTAATCCCGGCTGTTTTGGCCAGCCACTAGCTAACACCTGAATCTCTCTGGCGTATTGCTCTTGCAACAAAGTTCGCCATCGAGCATTTGAATCTTGGATGCCGACCATTGAAAAATCTCCCACGCAGGGCTCATCAGCGCTCGCGGACGGTATTTGAACAACGCGATTCCCCCCCCCTGTTTCCACTGGAAATCAGAACTTAATCCTAGACTCAAAATTGCCTTTCAACAATTTCCACTGGAGTCTTTTCCAATTGAAATCAAGCAATGACCCCACTCTCCAAAAAAGTGCCGCCAGCGCAATTATGAGAGCAGTGAATCAACAGTAGCACGTAACTCAGCCAAGCCAATTGGTTTTTGCAACATTATTCCTGGTGGTGGAACTCCTCCAGCCTCAAGAATATCCGCTTCATCGTGACCACTCATCAATAATACAGGAACCTGAATACCCAACTCCCTAACCTTGTGAGCAAGATTTACCCCATTCATCTCTGGAAGTGACATGTCGGTGGCCAAAAGGACAATGTTTGGATTCTGTTTTATCTTTTCAAATGCTGACTCAGCATCTTCATGAGCTGAAACCTCAAAACCCATTCTAGAAAGGATGGTTTCTCCTAATTTACGGAGTGTTTCTTCATCCTCAACGAAGATAACAAGGCCGCGACTCAACTGAACACCAATATTACGGGGTCAGCGAATATCTATCAAACCCCCGCCCCTAGGGCCGGGTATGGAAAAGGGCGTGTGGGACCAAGACATGATTATCAGGCTTGACCCTGGTGAAGAAATTCATGTATCAATACAGAATATCATGGCAGAAATTGGTTACCATTCTGGAGCAATTACTAGTGGCATTGGCAGGGTGCGTAATGTGGATATTGGTTACTTGGCTGATGATGGGATTTACCAACGAAAATTCATCCAAGAATCTGTTGAATTATTATCGTTGCAGGGAAATATTGCTGAATTAGATGGAGAGCCTTTCACTCATATCCATGTAGTTGTCTCAGATGATGATCATGTTGTCCATGGCGGCCACTTATTTTCAGCAACTGTTGAGGTAACCGCTGAAATTCATGTCAGATTAATACCAATTAACGGGGAATTCGGTATCTCATTAACTAGGTGTCATCTTGAAGGAAGTGATTTCAAACCATTAAACTTCACAAACGCCGGAAGGGAAGATTCGTGAGAGTTCTTTTTGCCCACGGTTTTGAGGGCACACCTGAAGGGAGTAAACCATCCTATATGCGAGATGAATTAGGTTGGGATGTTGTTGCCCCATCAATGTCTGAACTTGGTTGGACGATTGAACAAGAAACTGAAGTTCTACTTCGGATAATTGACACAGATGGGCCGTTTGACATTATTGCAGGCTCATCAATGGGTGGTTTGGCCGCGGCCAACGCCTCCAACCTCCGTCCCGACGAAAAATTTTCGCTACTACTAATCGCTCCGGCATTCGGATTAGATGATTTATGGCGAGAAGGTGCAAAATCGGAAGGTTTAGCACAATGGGAGAGAGATGGTAGCATTCCATACTTCATGAATGGTTTAGGAATTGAAGTGACATTGGACTGGGAATTTTTCCTCTCTGCAGAACGGATGTCATGGCCAAAACTGAATCACCCAACGATTATTCTGCATGGAAATCAGGATACTATTGTACCACTTGAGAACTCTCGCAAGGTCGCTGCAGAAGATGATTTCGTTGTATCCCTAATTGAGATTGATGATACTCACCGGATGCAAGATGCATGTGTGCACTTTGCAGAGGCTGCGGAATTATTGGCTGATAGTGACTCGGCGGTTTGAAAAACCGCCACCATCTCGACGATTCAATGAGTGACGGCGAAGGTCTTGATTACGCCTCATCTGGAGTCGACATCGATTTGGAAGCCGCTTCGGTTGCGTCACTCATTGGAGCACTGTCAAAATCAGTTCGTAAACCTGGAACACCAGGCGCCCCAGTAGATTTGCCTGGCGGCTTTGGCGGCTTGGTTGAGTTTGGTGACAATCTGTTAGCGCTAGCAACTGATGGTGTCGGCAGTAAGTTGCAAATTGCCAATGAGTTAGAACAACTTGCTGGAGTTGGAATCGATTGCATGGCAATGAATGTCAATGACTTGCTATGTGTTGGTGCTGAACCGATCGCTTTTGTTGATTATGTTGCTATTCCAAAGCCTGACCCTGCGGTCCATGCTGCACTTGGTGCATCTCTCTCGAGCGCAGCCGCCCGAGCGCGCGTGACGCTCGCAGGCGGGGAGACAGCATCTCTGCCTGGAATTGTCAAGGAACTCGACCTTTCAGGGACTGCTCTTGGCTGGTTACCAAAAGATGAGGCGATTACTGGAGAAAACATGCAAGCTGGTGATGCACTCATCGGCCTACCCTCATCTGGGATCCATTCCAACGGTTTTTCTCTTGTACGCGCTGTATTGGAAAAAACCGGAGCAGATATCAGAAGTCCAGCACCATTTTCAGTCGATGAAAATCGCATTGAGAGATTCACAACCGGTGAAGTCACCTTGGGAGAAGTATTACTGAATCCAACCCAAATTTACTGCGACCCAGTCTACGACCTAATCGCTGCTTGCCGTGAAGGTACGGGGCCGTGTGATAGTGAGCAAATCAAGGGTATTGCCCACATTACGGGAGGTGGACTGTCCAATCTTCTGCGTCTTCACGATACTCTAGGATACCACATTTCTAACCCAATGGACACACTTCCTGAGTTTGACTGGATTGCCCAAATGGGTGAGGTGAATGAGCGCGAAATGGCACGCACTTTCAATCTCGGAATGGGCATGGTTGTCATCGTTGATGGTGCTGCCTCTGAGGCTGTCACCACATGGTTAGACTCCCGAATGAGTGGTTGCCAAATCGTTGGTGATGTTGTTGACCATGGCCGCAAAGTGACCCATGTTAATCCAAATATTTCGTTTGACCATTATTGATTCAATATGATTGTTAT
>DUDF01000020.1 GCA_012959435.1 Candidatus Poseidoniales archaeon | reverse complement strand
CAATACGAGACTAGTAGTATCAGTTAAGCATACAGCGACAGACTACTGGCGGCACCAACCGTGGAATAATTCCATCGAACTTGATGGCCCACCACGCCTAATCGAATTCCAATGTGAACGTGAATACGAGTTCCTCGGTCTTGTGCCAAACTGGCTCGGTCATTCGCTCTCCCAAGGTTTCTCCGAAATTGACGAGCCGAAGACCGCCGGACTTGCCAACTCAACACCGCCAAACTGGGCTGGCTCCTACATCATTCCCCGCGGTGGTGGCTGGTCAGCAGACCACGCTTCTGATGACTTCTGGTCAGAAATGAATGCTTACGCAGTAATCGCCCTGACCGACAACCCAAATCGTGACCCAGATGAAATACTAGACCAATTCCTAGAACAATCAGGATTTGACGAGCAAGAATCACGATTTTCATTAGCAACACTCATCAAAATGAGTAGCGACTTAGTTCTGCACCTACGATACCTGCAAACATTCCAAGACATAGCCAAACAAGTTTGGATGCCATCGGAAAACTGGTTTAGAGACGACACTTTTGTCCCTGGTGCATGTGCACATGTCACAAATTTAGTAGAAAAAGCAGGGCTTGCCGACAACCTCCGAGCTGACCGAGCCTTCGCTTCTATCATTGCCCGCACTCAACTCACCCGCGCAGAAGCGCTGTTCGAAGGCGGACGATTCAGTAACCATCCAAAAGCGGAATTTATTCTCAATTCCTACCGCTTCGCAGTCAACTTTGCAACCCTTTCAGAATCCATCTGGAATGACCTTCTAGATACTTCATCTCTCAGCCCAACACCACTCGAAAGACAGGATGCAAAACATGTCATTTTAGAAAACCTTGAGAATACACCACTCAACCCGTTGAGATGTCTAGATTAGGTATGATAATCAGTAAGCAGCCCCTCGCCCACCCATGGAGAAAGCCTTGTTCACTCGCCTCTGGCAAGAACTTGACTTCGATGACCATCCTTACCCAGGGAGTCACTCTCCAGACCCACAAGGTGACCTGAAATTCACAACACATGATGGTGCATTGACACTTGCCGATAACAGAATCAGTTTCCGATTAGGAGTAGGAGATGATGGGGAAAAGAGCATCCACCGCTGGACTATGGAACCAACTCAAATGAATGATGGGCCAAAAAGATTAGGAGAACATCGCTGGTCAATTAGTCCAAAAGACCTCGGCCTTACTATGAGTGCTTTTGTGGCGGTAAAAATTGGGCCGCCAACTGTAGAAACAGGGGACTCAAAACTAGAAGTGCGTATACTTCTGGGTCAAATCCGTAATGCTCTAAGCCCACTTTTGACTGATTGGACATGGCATCTAGAAGTTGACAACAAGCCCGACCGAATGGGGTGGTACATTCGGGCCCCAGAGGCATGGGAGAGCCTTTTCACAATCTTTGCAGGAATTGGATGGCACCCTGATACACCTGAAAACAAACATGGATTTCTGCTTTTTGAACGGGCTCCGCCCGGCGAACTAGACCGGCCTGATGAAGAGGGACCGAATCGACTTGATGCGCTAAGGACGGTTGCTCTTTGCAATTCACAAAGAGGGGCTTTGACAAAACTAGCAAGTGACCCGATTTGGTCACATGAAGCAACCCCGCATCACATAGATAATTTGCAAGGGGATGTGCAACTTTGGCCACCTTCAATGGGTCGCTGGCCCCTCCTAGTCGCTCGTCAATTGGAGCAAACAAATCCAGTGAAGAATGCTTCAGCAGTAGCACAATGGCAGGCTGAAATTGTCAGTGCACTAGCACCGACCATCTCAACATTATCAACAAAAATTGATGGTCTCAGTTGGCAGTGATTGTCAGTCCATCCATATCAGGTGCCCACTCAAGTAGACTCCAACCGGCCGCTTCACAAGCGGCCTCAACTGCCTCACGTTTCCCAAGATTGCACAACAGCATAGCACAACCGCCAGCACCTGCACCAAGAGCCTTCCAAGCCAATACTTCCTTGCTTGAAAGAAGTGGGTCCACTACTTCACGGAAAGGGTCGTGAAGCCCTTTGTCAAGCAGGTCAACCCCTCTGCATACCTCATGGAGAGAAGCGATGAACTCATCGCGTCTATCTTGTTGGACTGCTTTAGCCATAACTCTGGCCGAAAGACGTATCGCCATCAGGCCTTCTTCAACCTCTTTGTCACCTGCCGCATATCTTTCCCAGACATTCTTGTGAAGTTCCCCTGAAACGTGAGTTATATTGGAATTAACCACCACCAACTGTCTTTGCAACCACTTGGTTGATGATGTCAGAGGAACAAGCGGCATTTCCTCAACATCATCCTGCATGAACATCAGATGATTCCAGCCGCCGTGACTTGCCGCCCATTGGTCTTGGCGCCCGCCTTTATTTCCTAAAAGCGACTCAAATTGAAAGGCCTGTTCTGCTAATGCCTTGCGCCCAATATCATCAGTTTCCATGGCGCCGATAGCACCCATTAATGCAACATTGATTGCACCTGTAGTACCTAATCCGGAACCTACCGGGACCTCACAAGTGTATGAGACTGATAGAATGCCACCATCATCCACCTCTAGAGTCGCTGTAGCATACTTGTTGATGGCTAGATTGACAACCTCGCCGCCAACATCATGGGTGTAAGGTGAAACATCTGTCCACCCACCTGCAAAGTCTAGTCGCACTGGAGCGCGAGCCACTACCTTCCGAGCCACAACCCTTCGGAAACGCCCCATCTCATCAACCCGACGCTTGGATTTACCGAAAATCAAAGGTCGGCTAGAGCATCATCAATCAGCGCTTGGCCTCTATCCATGATCATTACTCGCCATTTGTCAGATTTGGGACTGAAAATTTCCACCAGCATCAGGCGCTCCGTTGAGTGAAGTCTTTCCCGCTTCCCAATATTTGACCATTGAGTCATTCTATTCTCAGCCCGTAATGTTTTGATTACCTTGACTGGTTTGTAAGTCCCAAACTCTTGAGTAATCAATGTCCAATCAATATCAGTAAATCGTGCTGCTAACCCTTCAAGCATACCGCCGCGTATACGGTAAGCCACTCCGGCGTCAGGGTCTAATGGCTGTATTCTTGAACCATAACGAGTTGTCAGCGAAGAGAAAGACTCCTCTCCTAATTCATTTGATACAAGCAATGAATCTTCGCCAAATGGCCCCAATCCCGTGTGGAAGTCAATCCATACTGCCCGCTTTACACTTGGCAACACATCTGTCAGATATTCTAACCAAAGTTTTGGCCCTTCAGACATTTGATGGCCACCATAATTCATTGACTTTGGCCTTTCGAATTGTCCTTCAGCAATGGTTTGTTTTGCAACATTGAATCCCATCTTAAGCATCACCCATGCCGCTCTCAATGTGAACATATCAAGTGGTGATTTATAGGTGCGTGGATTTAGGAACCCATCCAATTCATGATACCTATCCGGCTCACCAGCGTAAGGCTCACCGGGTGGTAGAAAATTTCGATTCAAGTCCGCGTTATCCTCGTTTACACGCCTTAACCATGCAAATCCGTAGGGGTTAATTGAATGTGCCACTACCAAACCAGTATCATCAGGGACTTGTAATTCACCTGCTGATAAACGCTCTAACAACCTAATTTGATTTGCACTTCCAGGAAACCCCTCCACTCCATGGACCCCACTGGTATGGATGAGCATTCGCGAGGGGTTCTCCACACCGATATAGGCAACATCGATTGTAAGAATTTCATCGGAAGGTCCACGAACTGAAATTGGAATGGATGTGACTTTTGCTCCCGCTTGCTCAGCAGCGTCAAGGAAACGCTGGCGAGCAATTACGTAATCAGGCGAAAAATATCGCCATAACTCATCCTTTGTCACCATATTGCGACCTCACTTGAAACGGAAGGTTACAATTTTCTTTGAACCGATGGTAATATTCCAGCCTTGGTCAGTGATATCTACCGCTTTACCAATAATTTCCATCATGTCGCACTCATTGCATTCAAACAGCGGTAAGTCAGTCTCGATTCTACCTGTCCAATCATGTTTGGTTGGATTGTGAATCCTAACTACTGTGCCATCACCATCTTCGGCTGGCTTACAAGCTGACAACAAAGGTCGCGGACCATCACCAACAAATCGAATCAGTGCCGCTGAGCGGCCACGGATTCCTGTAGAGAGTGGGTCATCAAAGAAGCCATTGAGTTGTGGTTTTCCATGTGCTGGTAACAATGTCGCCTGCGCGGCAAATTTCTCAGCGGATTCATGCACACCCGCTTGTGCCCACATGCCTTCGTAAGGCAGAACCCCCCAACGCATCCATGATTGCCCTTGACACTGAGCGCCAGGTGCTGGATAACAGGGGCCAGCACGATTTCGACGGCTAGCAAATCCATCTCGACTCAACCAGCCAGTAGCTCTGAGCATGGTAATTCGTAAATCAAATCCATCTTTACCATCTGTCTTAGCGACCTCATATTCGTTGGAGCCGGGCGCAATTACTGCCAAACCACCAACTCGGTCTTGCATAGCCACGAACTGACTGAAATGCTGGGTAGGTACAGATGGTTGTTCCCAATCACTCTCGTGAGGAATGCTCGTTAACCTTGAGAGCACATCGTACACCCCTCCACTCCACACCTTTTTGGGGTTCAATCCAGTTGGCAAACAAACCCTCAACCGGTGGTCCTCACAAGTGTTGTTGATCATCGTTTCAATCTCAACTAATCTAGAGCCTGTACGCAAAGTGATGTAATGTTCAACAGTCACCCAATCCTCTTCAGTAGAGCGTTTTTGAGTGGAGTCATCAAACGAACTAGGTAGCGACCAATGCACTTGAAGAAGTACTGTTGTCAACCACTCATTTTCCATCATCAGGGTGACTGAAGTTGAACGCTTGTCGGAACCATCCAAATCACAAATTCTTGTATCGACTGCTTGCGCTCTCTTTTCCATCTTTGAGCCACGCCCTGTTCCTACCTCCACAGGATGTCCTCCTGCGGACCAATCGTAGGAATCTCCAGCATCCTCAGAATTTTCCAATCTGCCTAAGCCAGTGTAAGTCCGCTTGGTGCCTGAATCAATTACATCAAAGCGGCCATCCCTACTAAATTGAACTCGGACAAGGCCGTTTTCCATCCAGTCGGTGCGCCCTTGTCGGCCACCTGTCTTGACTGGTTTTGCTGGCAAGTTTTGTGCACCGTGTCCAGGAAGAATATGAGCCACATGAATGCCTGGTGGAAGGTTGTGTACTAGTACTGCACCTTGTATCCTAGGCAACTCAACATTGATTGCTCTATCAGCGTGTACGTGTAATCCAAATTGTGGCTCTGTAAGAGCAGCCATTGTCTGTATAATGCAGCCATCTGCTGGCTTTGATAACTCTACTTTGAGTGGCGTACCTGCTTCTAGATAACAGCGATATGCCGGTAATGCCATATCAACAGAAAGTGTACCTGACCAAGCAATAGGTAGAGGATTATGTAATAAAATTGGGACCGAATCACGGTCAACATGGTGCAGATTGAAAGCTGAACTCAAATCATTAGTCGCATCATCAACCAACATCGATGAAATTTCAGATGCGTGTTTGAACATCACTTCATTATCATCATGCACAGCGTCAACTGAACAACCACAAACATCGTCGTGTGGATGAGCCCTCAAGACCTCGCGCCATGCAGAGTTAAGGCGCTCTTGCCTATTCCTTCCACCATACGCACGTGCGGCCGCGCTAAGTGGTTCAACTCGGTCAGTTAGGGCACGCATCGTTTGGTCATTGAGACGCTTTAGGTAGAGCCGAGCACTAAACACACCTGATAGGATATTTCGGTCCCATCCATCGTGTAACTCACCTTGGTATCGGTGCATTTTCTTACGGCCTATCCATGACTTCACATCACTTGTGAATTGTGAAAAAGATGAATGCTTAAATTGAATTTTTTTGCCGAAATGTTCGTTAGCTGCAGTGATTAATTCCGGCAAGGTTGTTTGTGGTGCAGTATGGTCACTACCTTGGCCAAACAACATATCTTCTGGCCGCCAATTGTAGGTTTTTTTAGCCATGTCAAGCAATCTTTCCATTTTTGCCATTGCTGTATCTATGTTGATATTTGGTGAGTTTTTAGGGTCGAGAGGCCTATCTTCAAAGCCCCATGCCATTAGATTTGGATAGTCTGGTATCTGCTTAATAGCCAAGACTTCAGTTTCACCATCAGCGGCTTGCCAATAGAATATTCCTTTGGCATCTTCTGCTACCCAAGGACCGGCCCCGCGAGTGAATACGAAAGTGTCAAGCCCGCATCCTTGTAGGATTGCAGGTAGTTGTCCTACGTGTCCAAATGGGTCGGGAACATATCCGACATTTGAGCATCCGCCATGAGCTAATGCGACACGCTTACCAGCGATTAGATTGCGAACAAGTCCTTCGCCACCTACAATGTATTCATCTGGTAAAACATACCAAGGGCCAATTGATAATCGGCCCGATTCAACAAGTGAAATCAATCTCTCTCTATTTTCTGGACGAACCTCCAAATAATCTTCAATGACTACTGTTTGGCCATCCAACTCAAAAGTAGGGAAGGATTCAGGATTTGTCTCCATTAAATCAAGAAGGTCATCAACCATCTCAACCAATTTGTATCTAAACTGCTGGAAAGGAAGGTACCAAGCCCTATCCCAATGAGTGTGTGGCACTATATGGCCAACTAACTTTGATTCACCCATCTCACTCGCTGCTTCCAAAACTGGAGTTTCAAGCACTGGTTCAGCAGGGGGTGGTGCCGCATTTCGCAGAGGTTTTCGGAGTGGAGATAATTCGCCAATTTCAATGATTTCAATCTCAACTTCGTCGCGTGGGTCTGCTTGATTATGTTCAACAGTAGGACCTGATGATTCAGGTTCTTCTTCAGGTTCAGATTCGGGTTCGGGCTCGGGTTCTAGTTCTGGTTCCGGTTCGGGTTCCGGTTCTGGTTCCGGTTCGTCAGCAGGGGACTCCTCTTCTGTTGAGTCACTATCGTCACTCAAGGGAGTCATCCCAATTGCCCCGAAAGCAGCGGCCATGTCGAGAGGTTGCGGGGGGCCGCTTGGGCCAGAAGGAGGCCCTGATGGACCAGATGGAGGGCCGGAAGGTGGACCGCTAGATGGGCCCATAGGCGGCATCGAAGTTGATTCCGATGAAGTAGTGGCACTTACCATTGCTAACGCATCTTCCATTTCGATGGGTTCTGCGCTTTCTTCCTCACTATCCTCGTCATCTGAATCAAGGTTTTCTTCTTCATCAGCATTCTCATCAGATTCTTCTTTATCGTGTTGTTCAATTTCCTCGGCACTATCTTCATCAGCGCTGAAATCTTCTTCTTCAGGCTCAATGGGAACTGTACTCGCAGGTGGACCCGCTGGCGGCATTGCTGGAGGGCCACCACTCATCGGTGGGCCAGAGGGAGGGGCACTAGGCCCAGAACTAGGAGGACCTCGTGAAGATACTGGTGGGCCACTTCTTGCAGATC
>DUDF01000019.1 GCA_012959435.1 Candidatus Poseidoniales archaeon | reverse complement strand
TATGATGTTGATGACCCAGTAGATCCAATCAACGTGATAGTTTCTTCAGATACATGGAAGACAGGTTCTCGATACAACGCTTTAACTGGTGAAATCAAAGCATGGTTCGATTCAGAGGGGACTCACACTATTTCCATAGTAGTACGAGATTCTCACGATGCATTGACTGCGTATGATGTCACAATTGACGTTGTTGACAACTTGCCACTGGTGTGGTCTGAAAACGCAGAATCTGGTGACTTGATGATTCAGGCTGAGAACATATTTGTCGGTGAGTTACCAACTTATGCAATTACTCAACATAGCGATTTGGTATTGACAGATATTTCAATAGAGTGGTCAATATGCAATATTGATTCAGGTATATGTTCAGATTTTGGAATTGAGAACCCGACATCAATAGTACAATACAATTTCAGTGTTGTAAAAGATGGTGGCGTGTTATTCCGAGACCAAATTAAAATTGAAGTGATGGCAACTGATTCTGATGGTTTTGATCGAAAGACACAAACTGCAATGTCATATGATGTTACTCAAGAACGACCAGAAGTCGTTGATGATTCAGCTGACGATACCACAACTGATGGGGATGATACACTCGACACATCAGGAAGTGTTGGTATGGCCGTATACGGCATCATTGGTGCATTCATCGTTGCTCTTCTAATCGCTGTCACCCTTGGAGTTATGCTCCTTCGTGGTGGTAAGGATGAGGAGGGATTAGGAATGGGCTACGGCACAACTCCTCCTGTGGGAGGGATGATGCCTCCTACACCTACAGCAGCCCTTGCAATGGTTCCAGACTACACCCTACTACCACCTGGTGGAAACTATGTGACCAACGATGCAGGCCAGACTGTTTATCTCTCACCAGATGACACTGACTGGACAATGCAGGCAGACAATTCATTCGTCCGTACTCGCTAATCACGCATTACCGACTTTGCAGGGGTTTAACCCCGTCAAGGCTAACTCTAATGGTTAGTATACGCTTTAGCATCCTAGCGGATGTTTCAATTGCCGACTACATATACCATTGTTGATGGCAAACGGTCCCCGCCCAGATGGCGACGCCAGTCGTGCAAGAATTCTCATATTTCTTGAACAAAACCAAGGCGCTCATCTTTCTGCGATAATCCGTGCTCTTGAATTGGGCAATCATCAAGCAACGATTCATCTCAAAACCTTAGAAGGGCAGTCCGCATTATGGGGGAGAAGAGAAGGTCAGTTTTTGAGATACTTCACTAGCACAATTCCTCCACATACCTCGCCTGAGGATTTACCCAACCCCCCTCAAATTTTCGCGCCCGATTCAATGCAATTTCGCATTATCGATCGTTTAGCAAGAAACCCGACACCTAGCAAAAATACTGGCCCACTCACTCAAGGAAAACTTGCAGGCGAATTAGAATGTAGTCAGCAATTAATCAGTCATCACCTAATTGCATTAGAAAAAAGTGGGTGCATAAAATCCCGAAAATCAGGCTTCCGCAAAAATTGGAGTGTCAAGGCGCCAGGGTTGCAAGCGATTACTGGCGGGTTGCGTTCATTGTCAACTGTAGACCATCATGATTTAGAAGCACTAATTGCTCATTATGGCGGTCAATAAATTGATTCACCTAGGACAAATCCCCTTAATATTTGTTTAATTCAAGGGTTTCCGGATTCAACATTTGCCCATTATTATAATAACAAACCTTGAAATCAGCCGAAACAATATAAAACGGTCGTTTTGCCGGTGAAAGTATGGCATCTGTATCAGATAACCTGCAAGCAATGATCGACACCCTGATGGGTGCAATGAAAGACGCTGAAAAGCACGAGCGCGGCACAGATGCCGCCTCACGCCGCCTACGCGGTGTGCTATCAGCAACCGCAAAGAGCTGTAAGACTCTTCGTGGCCAGATCCAAGACGAACGCTGAAGTTCCTTCAACGTCAATTGGTATCTTTCCAGTACATGCGAACACGGTCCGTTTTGGGGGGGGGATTTTCCCCTTCCAAGCGGGCCATTTTTTATTTTATTCTGAGGCACAAGGTTATCCCTCGTAACTTATAATACACTTAGGGTTACTAATAGCGGTATGACAGAAGTAAAACAGTTGTTTACCACCTCGATTTTAATGGTTTTAGTAATGGTATTGGCAAGTGCCATTGTACCTTATACGATAGATAATCAAGAATACATCCTCGCTGATGCAGAACAGGCATCCTCTAGCAGTCGTGTGACTGGAAATGAATCAGTAATGGTTTGGGGGTATTCGAGTACGTACACTGCTGGGTCAATAGTATCGGCAAACATTTCTGCTTCCAACCTTGACCCAAACACAATTTACACACTGGAGTGGGGTGCTCGTGACCAAATGGGTGGTTATTATGGGATAGCTAATTCAGTAAACATCACAAATGTCACATCTTACTTCACCTCACATAGTTGGGCGACAACTAATTCAACTAATAGTTCGCAGCAAAATCTTTGGAATAGTACTTGGAAGATTGAATGCAGTCTGACTGCGTCTAACTCCACTATGTTCTCAAACCAGACTACAATGTTCGTAGTTGGTTCAAGCGGATATTTGATCCTATATCCTTCATCAAGTACATACGCAATATGGAGTTCCATATCTTCTAGTGTGTACGTATTAAATTGTTACTACAATGTTTCTAATAGGTTAGAATACGAGTGGACATCTCCGAATGGTTCCATAATATTGTCTGGAGGACAGAACTTCACTGGTGCCACAAAATCCCTCTCAAGTTCCCTACCTTCTTCTGCTACGGGCACACCTGGAACTTATACCCACACTGGAAGGCTGTATCAACAAGGCACACTAATAAAAACGGTCTCAACGAATGCGTATGTAGTAGCACCTGGGACCGGAAATGAAGGTGTATGGCCATCTAGCCAACCAAGTTCCTACATGGCAGGAGACACTGTTTGGGCAAATATTACTGCATTCAATCTCAACCCTAACACCACTTACACACTTGAATGGGAGGGAGTAAGTGCAGGTTATAGCGGAATTTCTTCTAATCCTGCTGGCTCCGTGAACATAACAAATGTCACATCTTACATCGTATCTCATAGTTGGTCAACAGTCAATGCAAGCAACAGCACTCAGCAGATTTTATACAATAACTCATGGAGGATTCAGGCGAATCTCCATGCATCTAATTTGACATTAGCCACAAATCAAACAAATACCTTCGCTGTTGGTACAGGTGGGTTGTTGAGTGTTTCAACTCCTGCAAGCACATATCTGACAGGGAGTTCATTCTATCCCAGTATTTACGCGACTGGTTGTTTCTACGATGTTGATAATGGAATTGAGTATCAGTGGATTGCTCCTAATGGTACTGTATTGCTTTCGGGTTTGCAAAATTTTACGGGAACATATCAATCTCTAGGTTTTAATGTTCCATCGAGTGCAACTAGCACCACTGGAGTCTACACTCTTGTTGGGAAATTATTTCAACAAGGCTCACTAATAAGACAGAATTCAGTAAATGTGAATATTATTTCAACACCTGGAACCGGTGCCGAGAATGTGTCCGCAAATGTTCAGTATAGCACATACATAGTTGGGTCAACAGTGTGGGCGGACATTTACGCAACTAATCTTGACCCTAACACAAATTATATCCTTGAATGGGCACCTATCCCTGTTAGTTGGAGTGGTTTTTACTCATGGTATGCAACTGATTCAACAAGCATAACAAATGTCTCAAATTACTCAGCATCCCACAGTTGGTCAACTGGCAATTCTGGAAATAGTAGTACATTGGCAGCAGATACATGGAAAATCTATGCAGAGTTGTCATCATCAACGATACTTCTGTCATCTGGAACGAGTAATAACTTCACAATTCAGAATAGCACGTCTCAACCTTTTGATATTGATGTGGACGCTTATGGTGGGGTTGGGATGACTGGGTTTAACACATTACATGTGTATAATGCGGTCGTCGGAGAAACCTACTGGGTGAATATGACTCTCACAAATAATAGCGGTTACGACATTGATGACATCGAGTTTCTGTGGACAGCACAACAAAGTAATTTTTCATGGAACCAATACTGGAATGGACTATCCCCTGGTAACTACTGTGTAGATGCTTTAATTTATTCAATAAACTCTTCAAATCCTCATGGTGATATAGACTCTGATTGCTTTCAGATGATAGCACCACCTCCGGTGAACAACACACTATCTGTTGAAGTGAATGCCTATGGTTCAGTTGGGACAACTGGAAGTTCAACGCTACATGCATGGAATGCTACAGTAGGGGAAACCCATTGGGTTAATCAGTCTCTGACAGATATTAATGGAAATGTTCTTGACAATTCTGTGTTTTAC
This sequence comes from Candidatus Poseidoniales archaeon, assembly GCA_012959435.1. Lineage (GTDB taxonomy): Archaea > Thermoplasmatota > Poseidoniia > Poseidoniales > Thalassarchaeaceae > MGIIb-Q1. The sequence goes on along the minus strand of DUDF01000019.1, from coordinate 3,156 downwards.
TGGACTGCTAATCAAAGTAACATGTCTTGGAGTTATTCATGGTCTGGCCTTTTACCCGGAAACTATTGTGTGCATGCAGCAGTCTATTCTCTAAATTCTTCAAACAACTATGACTATGACTCAGACTGCTTCCAGATTACATCTCCTCCAACGCCACCATCTATCTTTGTTCACGCAGCGGCTAATTCTGCACCTAATTCAGTATCTGGTGTTATCTATGCATCATCAGGGCAAGCATCAACTCTCTACAATGTTAACTGGACTCTCTATTACTCAAGTGGTTCCCTAATTGATTATGGGATGATGCAATATTATGGTGGTGGGGTGAACACCTCATGGTCTCTTAACTGGACAGGTTTGTTACCTGGATTATACTGCTTAGAGGCGAACATTTTCCTAAACATTTCTCTAATAGATTCAGATTCTCAATGTTTCACAATTCAAAATGTACCAATCACAGGTACGGTAAATGTTAGTCTACCATCTTACACATATACTGAAAATGACCCTTTCGTAGTAGCAATATATGCTGGAAATCTAAATCCATCAACGCCTTACGCAGTCACATGGAACTTGATTGACCAAAATGTTGTCATCTCTACATATTCAGGTTCATACAATTTCAGTGGCATGACTTACGATTATTCCGCCCAGACATTTTCAGGATTGTCACATGGGTCATATTGGATTGGAGCAGATCTTTGGGATTCGTCTGGGAATTTGGTAGATTCTCATAATTTTACTTTCATTGTAGCTCCTGCAGCGATTTCGGGTTGCACCGATCCATTGGCAACGAATTTCAATATCAATGCAACAGTTGACGATGGTAGTTGTGTCTATCCACCACCATCATCCAACACTCCTCCAGTTTGTTCCATTAACATCGGCTCAATTAATTCAAACTCGACAACTCTCTCGTACAGCCATCAACTCCAATTGCCAGCAGGTAATCACTACATCACCACTTCATGTATTGATTTAGATGGAGATGCCATGATGCTGACAATGACTAATTCGTCAGCATCGCTAACCGCATCTGGAACCGGTAATGTCAGTGTGGGAATGTGGGTGAATGTGCCGACTAATTTCACAGGAAGTGTGACCATAAGTGTTAGTTGGACTGATGGGAATTATCTCAGTTCCTCAATCTTGGATATTCAAATCCTAGGTGGCGCTACAGGAGGAAACAGTAGCGGCAACAGTGGAGGCAGTGGAAGTAGCGGTGGAAGTGGTGGCAGCCTTCCAGGATTCACTGGTTTATTGACTGTAGCGAGTTTAGCGGGTATTGCAATTCTAAGGCCAAAGCGTAGGGATTAATTGAATCTAATCCATCATTGAATGGATGGATTGATGCAGTACGAACAACTCGCAAGGTTGTGTCGGAGACCTCAATCACGTCAGGCAAGTTGCCATCTGCACCGCTCAAAAAGCGAAGTAGATTGCGTAAAATCCTAGCCTTCATCCCTTGGGCAATAAGAGGTGCATACAAAGTCGCAAAGAAACTGCCAAAAGAAAAGCGTCATGAAATCATTGCAGCCGCGAAAGACCCTGATGCTTGGGGTGAAGCAATTGCCAAAGGATGGGATGCAACTAAAGTTGAGGCAATAGAGGCCAAAGATGCGTTTGCAACCCTTGGGAAAATTGCTCTAGGCAGAAAAACCAACAGGTCAGAGAGAAAGCAGGCAGCTGCACAACTTGGAATGGTTGGTCTTGTTGTTGTCCCTCTCAGAGTGTTTCTAATTCCCGGCTCTGAAATTTTGCTCAGCGTGGTGGCATTTGTAATTCCGTGGAGACTTGTTCCAGACAAGTGGATTCCTTTCCAATCTTTGAGAGATAATCCTGAGGAAGAGATTCAGAAGCAGAAGAAGAAGAGACTCAAACTGTTTCGCAAAGATAGACAGAGAATTATCGATAAACTCGATTGAACTCAATCAAACGGGCACAATTTCCTATTCGGGAACGTGTGTTGACCAGATTTCCCAATCATCCCCTCCATTCATGAAATCAGCGTGCCCTAGAACTCTCATATTCCAGCCTTCTGGATATCCATCAACCCAATAGGTGCCCGGTGCGAAAACAACCCATTGTACATTGGAGAGGTTCCCACGGTTTTCCATCTTCACACCATTTACCAGTTCGTCTTGCCAACCAGAATCGGGAGTACGCCAGTGTCCGGTAATGTTTCTTTGATCTACATCGTCTATCCCTGTATGGAAAGTGTAGAGGTAGTGCATACCCAAAGTCCCATCATGAATGAAGAGGAAACCCTCCCCTAATTCCATGTCATCGCTCAATACTTCAGCCGCATCATCAGTCCAGTAGGTCTGTCCGTGTATTCCTGCTAGTAGTGATATAGGAATGATAAACAAGATTCCAAGTGCCAAAGAAGCACTCTTCTTTCCGGGCATTTCAAGAGATGGAAGGTCAGGATATAGGTGATTAAGATGGGCTAATAGCATCAGAATTGGGATCATGATAAGTGAGATGTAGCGCCCATTATTGCCCATTGTCCACATTACCCAAGGCCAATCAGCATCCCAAATGATTGATTCGTAAGTCCACAATGCTGCGACATAAATTGTGATGGCGGTAGTGAAGCCGGCGATTGTAATCGCTAAGAACGTAGTCGGCATATCTTCAGTATCAGAAATTTTCTTCCAAGCAGAGCAAATGAAAGGCCAAATCATCATGCCAAATAATGAGTATATCAGAACAATATCAAAAATTGAAACGATTAGGGCGAAGAAAAATCGGGGCGCATTTATTGAGATGACAGAGAGCGTTGCGCCGCTTCCAGTTGCTCCAATTGCCAGCATAGAAATTCCAACAACTGCAGAAGTCAGCAATCCGCCGCGCAGCGGATTGCGAGTTAGAGAATGAAGTGAAGGCAGGTAGATGTCAATCAGATGATATCCTAAAACTGCCAATCCAAAGAAGATCCCATACATCGGATTGATTCCCTTTAACATCATGATTCCCATCATGCAAATAGCGGATGCAAAAGAACCACTAATTCGGTATTCAATGCCTTTCTCAGCAACTAGTTTTGCATTGATTAGAACTATCACAATAACAAACATTGCAATTGTAGGTTCAGCATAGGCTCGTCCAGTTGAAAAAATGAATGTTGGATAAATTGCAATCAAGGCTGCTGCC
>DUDF01000018.1 GCA_012959435.1 Candidatus Poseidoniales archaeon | reverse complement strand
TGACTCTGTGCTTTCTCTAGTAATCCACCGGACATGTTCCATTACCTCATTGGTTGGTATCTTGTGACACTCATGCGGTTATCAACCCGTTGCCTCTTAGCATGCCGATAAATATGATTTGAAGAGCAGTTAAACAATGCCGAAACCACACAAATCAAGAGGATGACAACGTAATTCCACCTAATGTGGATTAGTGAAGGTTACTTCACAGACCAGGCGCTGAAATTGGAGTTTGGTTTAGTGACTCATCAAATTCTTCATGATTACGGCGGCGGGCAGCGAAAGCTGCTCCTAAAGCAATCATAGAGAGTGATGGCATTAATTCGAACCCAGGTAGATAGATTCCACGAACGTAAATTGTAATCATTTGAGTCTGATAGTTTGGTACACCTTCAGTTCGCACACTGTATTCACTGGTAGCCCTGAATTGTAACTGATGGTACTCATCAGTCCATCCTTGGATCTTAGGTGTCCTCATCATCACTCGCATTTTATCAGCGGGAGCTTGTGGTTCAATCTCTGTACTGATTGTTGGCAAAGTAATTTGGAAATCCTTTTCCTCAAGGACATCACGGTTTACGATGTCAATATTGAATCGGTCGTATGCGTTTCCATCATTGTACACTTTGAACTCAAAGATGTAATCAACATTTGGACGAAGTTGCTTAAATGGTTCTTCAGCCTCTACACGGAGTCTGCTGAATTGCATGATTGTAGCCATCACAGATGACTGCACTGAAGGACATGTTGTGCAAGGAATCCCGCTAGCAGAAGTGACCCTAGCGGTGATTGTGATTGAACGACTACCTTCTGCCATTCTGTTGTCACCACGAACAACCACTTCAAAAGTTGCTGAATCGTATGCACCGACTGTAATCAAACCAGGATGTGCAACTGCTAATCCACCTGCAGTCACAGTAATAGTGACATCCTCAACATACTGAGTTGGGTTTGTTGCAGTGCAGTAAGTTGTACCAGTTCGTGCAGCCCCTGGATGAACCTCAATTGGGATTGCCGCTGGAGAACAAGCAACGCTCACTGTAGGGTTTGGAGATACACCTTGTGCCATAGCATTTGATGCCGCCCCTGCCCACATACTCAATGCATAAACTGCTACAATGAGAATCAATCTGCGAGTTACTCTTCCGTTCACCTTCATCACCTACGGTGAACTGTCACGGTCATTCTGCTATAAGGATATGGGGGCATAGTACCATCTTTTATGGCCTAGATTTCACAGGTCATCGAGGCCGAAATCATCAAACTCTTCATCGCCAAGGTCAAAGTCATCGTCTAAATCATCTTCGAAATCAAACTCGGTTGTGGAACTACTACTCCGCGACATACCTAACTTGACTGCTACCACAATGACTGCAACTACTGCTAACCCTGCCAACACCATTGCTGTCGTAATTGCCCACGCTGGAACATTATCAACTGATGTTGACAAAAATGATTCTTCTTTTGCAATTGATTGTAATCTGAAATTATCTTCAACAACCCATGGATCTCCGCTATCATCCGCTAACTGGCTATCCACCAGCATAATTACCACAAAAGAACCATCGGTAATATCTTCAGATGCTGTGATAGTGAGAATGATTTCTTTGGAGTCATTTACCCTTAACTTGGCAGAAGTATCTGAATATTCAAAGGTAAAACCAAACTCTTCAAGACCACTTTGATTTTCCATAACCACCGAAAGTGTATCCTCTGCATTCCCTGTATTACGCAAGGAGAAATTAAGAGTGGTTTGCCCACCATTATTGAGTGATAACTCCTTCCCTTCCATGTCAATCCAAGGCCTACCAAAAGGCATAATCTCAACTTTAACAGAGTCGCTCTTTGTATTCCCGGGGACCGGAACAACAGTCGCTGCTGAAGTCACCGTAGCTTCAATTGAACTAGTGAAAGATTCAACATTTGCATTAACTTCAGCAGACCAACTAACCGTGAAAGTTTGTTCACTATTGGCGCCAACTGATACTGAACCAGGATATGCAACATTCAACCCAATATCTTCAACTGAGATATTGACATCTTCAGTATAGGGTCGGGAATTTTCAAGGGTGCAAGTTACTGAACCAACTCTCGTATCACCGGGCCCAACTTCAATCTCTACAGTCGAATCGGGGCAATCAATATTGATGTCAGGTTGGAATTGTGCGGAAACGGGTGGGATAAAACACATAGTCACCAGTAACAGTGAAGTTGCGAGGAACAAAGAGCCGAACCTCGGGTATGCCATCCCTCCGCCCTCTTGGGCGGTCCTATTTCAGCGTACGGTAGCACCAATTCAAGTGCCAACTTTGAACAGGGGTAGCATAGACGGGGCGTCAAGGGCCCGTAGCTTAGTCTGGTTAGAGCACTCGGCTCATAACCGAGTGGCCGCCGGTTCAAATCCGGTCGGGCCCATTTATATTCAATCTGATTTCAACAGAATTGAAGAAAAATATTCTCATTGAGATATGCCATCGATTTGTTCTTCAACATATTCTTCACATTGCTTGCGCACTTCTGCAGGAACGAAAACCATTGAACGGGCAAACTCGCCAGAAATTGACCGAATGAGAGGTGATGCTTCAGATATATCCCTGCCATCATCAAGGTGAATACCTTCTTGATACGGCAAATAACCCTCTTTTCTTAGTGGTGCATTGATTAAATCATGGTACCCATCAAATCCGGCTCCCTCAACGATTTCCTTCAAACCATCCCATAGGTCATCGACTTGTAGAGGATTCAACACAATACGCAATTGTTTGTGAAATACCGCGCGACTAGACAGCCTCTTCGCATAACCCGATAGAATCTCATCTTGATGGTCAGCCCATTGAAAGACATCTGCAATTACGAAGGAATCTGTCAACTGTGAATAACGATAGGGAGTAAGATTACGATTTGACAATAAATCTCTCATTTTCAATGAAATCGGGAGGGAGCCTTCTTCATGCAACTCTCGTGCTCTCGCGAGTGCGCGCACATAGTATACTGAAGTCAACATACTCAACTTGTGGAAGTAAACCATCTCATACATATGCCAACGAGTAACAAGATATGCTTCAACAGCAGATATTGATTCAGAACTAACTACAAGATGCCCATCCTCTGATATATTGATTGAACGTAATAATCTTTCAAGGTCAAACCCACCTACATCAGCCCCAGTCACAAACTGGTCTCGCATTAGATAATCAAGCCTATCAACATCTAATTGACTAGAAACTAGTTCATGGAGGAAAGGCTCTACTTGACCCCCTTTCATTATCGCCAATAAGCGGTCAACTTCATCACCGAGAATTTCATGAAGTGCTACGGCAATGTCACATTCTGGGTCAATCAATATTTTGCGCCCCCATTCCTCGTGATCAGCGTATGTGGCGAACACTTCTGGTGTCTCTAACATGTGTGAAAATGGGGGGTGTCCAACATCGTGTAACAGTGCGGCAATTGGTACTAACCTTGCATCCACTTCACTAATTCTCCCAGGGAAACGGTCAGTCAAGTCATCCACTAAACGAGTTGCTAGATGGTACACACCAATTGAATGTGAAAAACGACTATGGGTTGCTGATGGAAAGGCGTAGTGACAGGTTGCTAATTGTTGGATATAGCGTAAGCGTTGGAAACTTCTTGTGTCAACTATTCTACTGATGTAATCAGGTAGAACGATGTCACCGTGCAAGGCATCTCGGATGTATCGCTTGTCTCCCACTGTCCCCCCTCCGGCAATTGATGGGGTTTGTCGGTTTTATTGAATGCACCTATTGAGAACCTTTTCAGGATTCAAGGTGTTGCAATTTTATCATTTTTGGATTTAAGATAATACCACACTGTAGCATTGATGAGGAGGACTGAGCCAACCCATGCCCCAATGGATACACCTACAAGCCCAATAGTTGAATCTGTCATCGGATAGCAGATAGCCACTAGCAATGCAAACAGTGAAACAGATTGTGACCCAAACATCATTGGACCGATTGCACCAGCTGGAACCGCTTCTCCTTGGGCTATCCATAATGCAACCATACTGGTTGTAAAAATTGCAGGAAAAATACTCATTATCCCACTAGCAAGTGGGTTGCCAAGTCCTGCTAGCCAAACTGCAATTCCTATTGATGCTGCAGCAGCCATACCTCGCACCAATAATGTGAGTAGGCTCACACTGTTCCGTCCTCTCGGAGTTGGACGATGCTGAATTGTTGCACCAAAGCCAACAATCAAACCAACCACTAATGCTAGCCAACCAATTGTTAAAGGTGCTATTCCAGCAGTGGTTAGAAGGTTGAAACCTTGAATCGATAAGCCAGCAAATAGACCCCAAATACTCAAAGAAACAATAGTTATTGAAGTCAAACGTACTCCAAATTTCCATTCAGGAATTAGTGGTGGAACCACTCTCCAAAGAAAAAGAAAGCCGGCATTAAGAATCAACCCAATGGGAACTATGGCCATAGCAACCTGAAATTCATCAACCGTCCCTGCGGCTAACCAAATGCCAACCGCTGCTGGCACAATTGTTGAGGGAACAGTAGCCAATACCCCACCATGAAGGCCACCCCATTTCTCAATAGCAACAGTAACGAGAATTGCTGCTAAACCAGCGATGAACGCAGATATCAGCACGCCAGCAAGCGCCACGAAATTCACCCGTCAACTCGCAGAGCGCTTCTTTGCGGAAGCAGTGGTTGATTCAACCTCGTCTTCGTCAACCTCAAAATCATCTGAATCATCAGTAGAAAAAGGAGCCCATTCTGGAATTGCAATTGTACCTTGTAACATTAACATCATCAGAATTAATCCAATTGCTAGAATGATAATCAGTGTTGAAAGTAAGAAGATTGTACCGTCAATTCCACCTGTCTGCTGAGTGACTTCAATTGGCGTATCACCCATCACATGCAAATGAACAACCGCGTTTGTAGATGCGTTATCACCTGCAATTCCACGAATCATAATTGTCTGGTTACCTGTGACATCATTCCCAGGTAGGTACATCAATCGGTCATGAAGCATTTTGTGAGAGATTGTGAATTGAGTTTCTCCTGATTCAAAATCTGGATGGTCTGACCAGTAATCGCGCATATCCCAAGTACGCCATTGCACCTTACCTACACTTTCACCAATTATCTCAAAGGAAATTGTTTCACCTGGTCCTACGTGAACTTTGTTGTCACCACTTGCCGCACTTGTTGATGAAATATTGATTGCTAAAGTCAACCCATATACTTGGTTTGCCGCTTCTGCAACGGATGGCTCACCATTTGTGTGGCCGTGACCGTAAACATTGTTTTGGCGATTTTTGGGAATGCCATCTTCAAAACATGGCTCGTTCTTGAACATGTACGAACATAGCCTGTATTCTGCTGTCTCTTGCATAATGTTGCGAACATCAAATGGCGAAAGGTCAGGATTGGCTTGATACATCAGTGCCGCCAAACCAGCAGCACCAGGGGTTGCCATGCTGGTACCTGATTTTGCTGTGTATCCAGTCCCAGTGTTGAAGTCAACAGACATCACACTGCTTCCAACAAAAGCGATATTAGGCTTGATTCGACCCTCTTCTGTTGGACCTTGACTTGAGTAAATTGCGATTCCTGTATCCTTGTCTAATGCACCTACTGTGATGACATCTTCAGCACTCCCTGGGGTCCCTATCTGGGCGCTAAAGGCTGAGTTACCAGCTGCGATGAAGAGAGCAATCCCATTGCGCACCATCTCATTAGCCATTCGATTGGTGCTCTCTTGCTCACTTGCTGTCCACTCAGATGCACCTGGGCCACCAAGACTCATTGAGGCTGCTCTAATGTTGAATTTGTGGCGGTTATCAATTGTCCATTGCATACCCTGCATGACTTGGGCGAAAGAACCACTTCCACTCTCTGACAGAACTTTGACGCCAACTAATTGGGCTTGAGGAGCGACTCCAATGTATTCGTAAGTTGGTGCACCTGTCCCAGCAGTTATTCCTGCACAATGGCTACCATGGCCTTGGTCATCATATGCCTCAATATCTGTACCATTAGTATCATCGGGCCTATTGATGACATCATAAAATCCAATGACTTTACGATCGTTGGTCTCATTATTATCATCTAAATCATTCAAACCCTCATGACTAGAATCAATTCCGGTATCAATAATTGCAACAACTGAACCCGCTCCGGTATACCCTGTTTCATCCCAAACATTAGTGATGCCATGAATCTCATTGACATCGGCCATTTGAATAGTCAAAATACCATCAATCTCAACAAGAACAACGCCGGGTAAATTAGCAAGATTACCGATTTGAGTTACCTCAACTGAGCCAGCAATTGAATCAATGATGTGGTAGCGGAACTGAACCCTGAAATTTACACGGTTCTCAAGAAGTCGCTCATCGGCTTCTGTCGGTAGATGGTCAAAATCAACAATGACGCTAATTCGCCCTTCATCATCAACCCAATCATACTGAGTGCTCTTGATTGCAATTGGGATCGCGTCATGGATTTTATCCCCATTCTTGTCCATATTAGTGGTGTCCCACCACTTATCCTCAATATCCCCGGGAATCACAGGAACTGTAGCAGTAGCCCCTAATATTGGTAATATAAACATCGCTAAAACAGCCAGACTCAACCACATCATTCCGATGTTTTTCGCCCCTACCCCATCTTGGAAACTCATGTTGCTCACCCTTAGGGTGAGACGCAACTGCTTTGAATCTGCCTCATTCAGCCGTCATACTGAAATCAGCGAAGGCTCTGAACCATTTGATGCAGGCGGGCCGCCAAGCACTTATCCTCGCCGCGCTATTTGTCATATCTCTGCCAACTTCATTGGCGATAGAAAAGATAGATGAGCCAAATTACACTACTAATGATTGGTTTGAGTATCAGGGATATACTGAACAACTAGTCAACCAACTCTCCGATGCATGGCAAGACGAGCAGAACTTTGAGGGCGTCACTCTAACGACTAGAGAAGAACTCAGAGTGACGCAATTAGGCACCGAGTCATGCACTATCCTAACATGGTCAGGTGACTGTGTCAAGGCCCGAATAACCCACTTAGTCAATTTCACCGTTGATTGGCAAGATAACACAACAAATTACGAGAATGATACCCTAAATATGTCAATTTCTTACACTGCCACACATTGGAAATCACGTGGAACTGCAGGCTGGGAAAAACTTGACACCACCACACTGACAATCACTCAATTCTCAGGCGGGAGTGAAGATAATTTTCTCGAACATGAACTTCAAGAAGTTGCATTGACTAGGAGAACTGGGACTTTTCCCGAAACTATCCAAATAGGAGAACTTTGGGATGTTGAGAAGAGTGTTGAAGTAACTGGCTTAGAGAGGATAAGGGAAAACCGTGGCTTATGGTCTGAAAATCAGTACAATCGCAGTACTGTCACTCAATTATCTTACCAAGTATTGGGTGAAAATGGTGTATATTATGGAATTGATAATACTAAATTACATGATACTTTAGCAATCCAAAGAGTAGACCTTGGAGATAATACTACAACCATTGATTTCTTCCGTGAAGAAGGATTTCTTGCCCATACAGAAACATGGCAAAATGGTACCTTGTT
>DUDF01000017.1:633-42931 GCA_012959435.1 Candidatus Poseidoniales archaeon | reverse complement strand
CTTGAAGAACCACTTGGAGGGCCTCTTGAAGGTGGGCCAGATTTTGAACTAGGAGGACCCGATGCTGGTCCACTTGGAGGGCCGCCCGGCCCGCTCTTCTTCACCCGCCTCTTCCGCGCCATGTTCCTCGTTTAACCGGTCTGCCTATCAATTCTATTGAGCAAATCTGTAAAAATCACCAACCAATGTAATTCACAAGAGAATCATCGAGACCACGTGCAACTTTTTGTAGCGCGCCCCAAGCACCAAATTCATCAACAAATGCACCCAATTTTATCGCTGCTGAATCGCTTGGTTCTCTGTAGTTAAGAGCACTCTTCATTGTTTGAATTAAGGCATCATGCGGCAAACCATGTTTGATGCACAAATGTAGTGGACCTAAGATGCGGTCATGTAAACCCAATTTCCTAATCGGGTCTCGAGCATTTCTTTCAATCGGGTCACGAATGGTTACATCCTGATATTTGGTCAAAGCCATGCCCGACCAATCTCGCTGTTCACCCTCATCAAATCCAAATTCTGCAACCAAAGCAGCCGATGATTCAACTCCTACTTGAGTCGCTAACTCGGCAATTTGTGAATCATTTGCAGCATCACTTAACCAAACATATCCTCTTTCTGCTCCAAGATAACATACTGCTGCATTGATTGCATTGTAGGTGTACAATTTTCTTGTCAACTCTACTGAAAAGTTAGGTTTGGCTTCAAATCCAGGAACACTTGAGACTAATTCAGGGTGAATAAGTGCATCAGCGTCAAGGGGTAATGTCCAATGATCTTGAACTTGAACAATTAGAGGACCAAAATCTGCTACCTGTTGTGCTGTTGGCTCAATACAGGAGCGTAATACCTGTGCTTGAGCGACTCCGACTTTTGAACTAATGATGTGCTCCCTTACTAGTTTAGCAGGAGCAGGATGATTCTCAGCTAATATGATGTCAATTTCTCTATCAATATCACAAACAGATTGCGCCCAATTTGCTAAACCATTAGCACCTAATGATGTAAGAATGAGTGATGCCTCTTCCAATCTCCACTCATCAATAGAGACCGTATATTCTGAAATTATATCGACTTCACCAGTAGCCAAATTGCTGATTGCATAATTGCCAATCTTCAGCGCATTTACCAACTCTGAATTTGAGTCTACAAAGTGAATTCGCCAACCTGCTCGTAACAGTAGTTGGGCTAGGAAACCTCTGCCTACTTTACCTGCACCAAATATCACTGCCAGTGGGCGCTGGGCTAGTTTGGCCACACCCAAAACACTGACCTCTTGACCAGCACGAAGTATCGCCCCCCTTGATTCAACGATTTGTGGAATTAATGCCAAGCCACCGCCAATCAACATCTCACTACTTTGGAACATATCCCTAACCTCCTCAATTGGCTGGTTTATTTCTCTAATTGCAGCCCATGCTGGGGCCTTAACATCATTACTAATTCCAGTGTTTTTTTCATTTTCCAATTGGGAAATGAAGTTTTTCACCGCTTCTGCACTCGGTTGAACGTTGAACTTTTCTGCAAGTGTTTTACCTCCTGTTGATGTTGAAAGATAGCAAAGTGATGGTAATGTCCCAATTGGAGGTAACCAGCTCAATCCCTCCATCGGCTGGCCACCAACTAGGCCAACATGTTCACTAGTATTTGCGAGATTAAACAAATCTCCTTGATTGGCATTTAGCCCCAATACACCTGCTGTTAAATCGTCACAGCCACAAATTACCTCAGCGCCAATACTAATTTCAGAAATCTTTGAGCCAGCGTTATTGACAAGGCCGATTACCTCATCAGGATGGAAGAAATTTCCTTCACCTGAATATCCCCGCATGGAGCGTGTATCACGACCCACCGCTCCAGTTAATTCCCAGTTAAGCAGGTCTTTGAGTTGTACCGGAACGCCATCACCTATCGGGCCATTCTCCTTTTCCCATTGGGCTAAGCGGGATGGAACCCATGCCCTGCTACTAGTCAAAATGTGGTCATTTGTCACCTCACGTTCACATCCTTCTAAGGAATCATCAAACCATGATATATTGGATCCAATAACCTCTCCATTTCGAATCACAATAGCAGATGGGCCATGTCCAGTAATACCGACCCTTACAACAGATTCGCCCCGGCCCGAAAGCCAGTGCTGGAGATTATCCCAGATACTCTCAGAAGTTGGCCAAGAGCCCATTTCCCATTCGCCTGAATCATCTAGCAGTAGCACTTTTGTGGCGCTAGTACCAACATCAATTCCGAGTGTGAATGGGCCTTTCATTATCTCACCAATTAAGCCACGAATTCATGGTAGATTCTCCGGCCCACTTGGCCACTCTATCGGAGTCCAACCAAGAGCAGTAATACCCGGTTCTAAGTCGATGAACCGGGCAGGTGAATCGGATTGAGCAGCAGTCAAAAGGAATCCTGGGACATTTGGATGGCCCTCGCAAGATTGCGAATCCCAAGAAGAGAAATCAACTTGCACTGCGGCAGCAAAGAAGTGTGCGACATCTGCTTGTAAAAATGCAGTTGCTTGGAGTCTACCGCCTCTTTCCCAATGCTCAGACTCATTGGGAATTACAGTTCCAATTCTCACGACAATACATTCAATCCCATGCCCTTTCGAGTAATACTGGCCTAGTCTCTCAACGAACACCTTGGATTCACCGTATGTGCTAGTCGTAGAAGTGCCGTGGCCCACCCCGATAAGTTGGCCCTCAAGAGAACCTCCTGGCAAGAGTTCACTCTCAAGTCCAACCTGAGTAAGACCAGATGAGGATAACACCACTCGTCGTACACCTGCAACCTGAGCATTACGCATTAAATTCGTTGAAACCAAAATGTTGTTTCTCAACATACTCTCATCGCTATTTGAGGGGTTTGCATCTGCTGCTAAATGGACTACTAATTCACAATCGTCAAGCATCATCTGCCAATCTGAATCTGTTGCTTCTGCTAAGTCAAAATGATGGGTGACGCGGCTTGGTGCAGTTGTATCATCGGTATTCCTGCCCGCCTCCATCCAATCATCATGTGGGCGGTCAATTCCTATCACTTCGTGCCCGTCTGTGACTAACTTGTCAAAGACCACTCCGCCGATTAATCCGGCTGCTCCCGTCACTGCCACACGCATCTTCGTCAATGTCCGATACGGCGGCATCATATTGACCTACTCGCTACTGCCATTTACAATGGCAGATGGAAATGCGGGGCTTGCAATTGCTGTTTCAGCACTGCTTTTGCTAGTTAGTTTGGGGGGTGCTGGATTCTATTTGATTAATCGAACCCCCGATTCACCACCAACCGACCAAGGAAATGATACACCCACGATACCCATTGATGAAGGAAACAAAACCCAGCCAATTATTTGCGCTGATAATCAGCGTGAAATCTTTGGAGATGATTTGTCTGTTGTAATTAGATGTGATAATATCATACCACCAAGTAATGCATCTTTTGAATCGGATACGATACAAGTTAATCTCGGCTCGATCACTGGGCTAAACTGGAGCATTGAAGGTGACCCTACATTTGTATTCGCCATCAACTGCTCTGATTCTGCTGCCCAATTACGTCAAGGACAAGGTGATAACGAACCATCATGGGACATCATAGCCAATGAAATTGGCATAACAACATGCGATGTAGAAGTCACCAACAAAGGCGGTTCAACAAACCTCTCATTGGAGGTAATAGTGGTAGATATGGCACCTTTTTCTTTGAACTACCTACCATCAACGCACATTCTAACCAAAGGCAACCCGTTCACTATTTTCGCTGATTATGAACAGGGCGAACCGACCTCTTGGGAATCCAGTCCGCCGATGCCACCAGGGCTTGAATTACGTGATGATGGGGCAATTATTGGCGCACCTACTACCCTCATGCCAGCCACAACTTACACGATCACAGGTAGTAACGATGGAGGGAGTGATTCAACTGAGATAACCATCACTGTGCACGACCAAACACCTAGTTTAATCACCTATCTTGAAGAAGATTTGTTTCTCACTCTTGGAGAGCAAATGAATGATATGAGCCCTAGTCACAATGGAGGAGATGTATTGAGTTGGGAAGTTGACCCAGCACTACCATCAGGGCTGAACATTTCATATGTTACAGGACGGATATATGGGACCCCTGATGCCCTCTACGAGCGCTCAGCACACTTTGTTTATGCCAATAATTCAGGAGGATACGCAGCAATAATTTTACAAATAACAGTCAATGATAAACCAGTTGAATCCATTGATTACGGTAGCCAAGATTTTGACCTAGTATTTGGCGTATCAACACTGAATGTTACGCCAACAACAAGTGGCGGTACAGCTGTCTCGTGGAGTATTGAACCACCCCTTCCATCCGGACTACAACTTGATACCCAAAACGGGACACTAGGAGGTAGTGCTGACGAAATAACACCATGGGTCAATCACACCATTTGGGCTAATAATACAGGAGGTTCTTTCTCAACTTGGCTGGACATCAGAATCGCCAACATGACACCAAATAATATCTCTTGGGATGGAGGATTAGAACATATTCTAGAAGCGAATAACTCGGTTTCAATTTCAGCAATCAACAACGGACCATCAATTGATACTTGGGAAGTGGAGCCATCACTACCTGACGGGCTATTCATATCTCCAACCAATGGTACAATCTTTGGTTCTCCAATAGGAAGAGATGGGCTTAACTTATCTCGCCACGCTTGGACAACCCACACCATTTGGGCTAACAATTCAGGAGGTGAATTAGAATTGAATCTGACCTTCGCTATCCATGATTTAGCACAAGATCACAATGAATTAACCAAGCGGCCAATCGGTACTGTTGATTATGGTGGGGCTTGGCCTTCACTTATTCTCCCAATAGGTGAATGGTCTTTTAGTCTTGGAATTGACTGGGATAACCGTCCTATTTCATCTGCTTCGCACGCCGGTAAAGGTAGGATTGTCGGCTATGGCCATGAAACAATGGTTGCAAGAACTGGAAGTGATAATCGTGCCAATCTAAGCCTCAATGCGCTTGATTGGGTTTGTGATGGTAATGGAAAAACTGTTGGGCTAGAATCATCCTTCAACGGCTGGCAGAATACGCTGCTTTCACAGGGTTACGCGGTAGTAACGAGTGCCACGACTGCAGACCTAGTAAACTTGGATTGTTTTGTGACTGAATTCTGGAACTCATATTCTGACAGCGAAAACCTCGCCATAACTGCTTGGTTAGAAGATGGTGGAGGATTAATCATGGGTGGTCACGCATGGTATTGGTCGTACTCAAATAGTGATGCTGCACACAATTATCCAGGAAATAAAATTGCTAAATCTACCGGGCTATTTGTATCTACATCATCAGGTTCTGCCACCTTTGCAGTGAATGCCAATGAATGGGGTGACCTTTACAGATTGCATGGCGCACTTCCTCTTATCGTTGACCATGTGGGTGGTACTCAAATGATGACCCAAAATGATGCTACTATCGGTGCTAAAACGGTCTCACTATGTGTCTCCAATCTACCATTAGATTACACCGGTGTATGGAATTCCCTACGCAAGATGAGTAACGATACTGGCTGGATTCATATTGACTCAAACAACCAATACACAATGAATGCCGATGAAGTTGATGATTTAATTCTCAATATCCAAGAGCAATTAATGCTCAAATTACCAGCAGAGGAACTTGAGCCTCATCCTTCACACAGTTCGTTCCCAGGTTCAGTCAACCCAACCTCTCCTAGGCCTCTGAGGACCGTATTGATTAACGGAACTTTTGCAGGTTTGCCAAGTCAATTTGGTTATGCAAATGCAAGGTCTTCGGGCAGAATGGCAACCGGAATGTATGCACCTGCTGGAGAAGTCATCAATATCACAATCCCACAATCTATGGTGAGCCAGGGCGCCTCAATTCTAATCGGCGCACATTCTGATTCCCTATGGGGTAAGTCAACCCTTGACAGGCATCCAAAAATCACTCGTGGGTGGTCTGTCAAGAACACATCAATGCAAGTTGGTAACTCCTTTGGCGGACCAATTTATGTGACTATCCCGGCAGGCTCAACATTCGGAGACTTCAATGTCACAATCGAAAATGCTGTTGACATGCCACGCTATATTCACGGAGTAACAAATGTTCAACATTGGAACATGGTGCTAAGAAATTCACCGGCGCCAATCGCAGAACTTGAATCTGATTGGTTCATTCTAACGGTCCCATCATCTTACATCAGAAATCTTGACCACCCCAACGAAACCATGGATTTCTGGGATGAGGCCCTGCAAATGGAACATAATCTCAGTGGATACACGCCTTGGCCTCGAGTTGAAAGAGCAGTATTTGATGTGCAAATTTCGGCAGGTTGGATGCATTCAGGATACCCTTTCATGGCCCACACAGCAAGTGTCAGCGGCGTGGTGAACGGAAGTTACATGCGAGCTAATGGGGATTGGGGGATGTTCCATGAATTAGGACATAACCACCAATGGATGTCATCAACCCTCCCCGGAACTACAGAAACAACATGCAATATTCATTCGGTAAAACTGATGACTGAGTTGGTTGGAAAAGACCTGAGAGCAGGACATAGTGCATTGAACACTCAGAGTATGATAAACCGGGTTGAAACTTATTTTTCAGGAGGCTCACAAATCTCCCAATGGAGTGTTTGGACGGCACTAGAAACCTATCTCCAAATCCAAGAAGAATTCGGTTGGGAACCAATTACTGCGGCCTATCAAGAGTACTATTACAACCTTACAACCCAGCCATCTGGGGACTCAGCAGAATTCAATGAGTATGCAAAATGGATCTCGATAAAAACCGGTTACAACATGACCTCATTCCTTGCCGCCTGGGGATTCCCAATTACCGAACCAACCCAGAATGCTGTTGACCACTTACCAGTTTGGAATACCGACCCTCTCCGTGGATGGGTAAATGAATACAACCCTGAAACTAAATTTGAGGTGGCAAGTAATGTTACGACTACCAAGGCTGATGTTGAATGGATGGTTTATGACAATGGAACAAACACCACGTGGAAGGTGTGTTGGGGACTAGTGGATGGTGGCGTTGTGCAGGGGAATTGGGACTTCTGTGACTCCATTGGAAGTAATTTGAGCACAGGTGGAAATAGTCATCCACTAAATGGGTTATTCCCGTCAACCGATTACTACTGGCGGCTAACAGTAGAAAATGGAAATGGCCGCTGGTGGGATGATTCTACCCGCCAATTTACTACTCCTTAATTGGATATTAGTTATTGAGATTTGTAAATGGTGAATTGGCCATAGGCCTATTCACTTTGATAACAACCTTCATCACCGCTATATGATGACGACTTTTGAGGTGAGACCGTGTCAGGTATCAGGATTGCAACCCTCGTTGGGACGCTTTTCCTCACCCTAATGTTGCTCAGTAATATCCCTGCTCCAACTATTCAAAACAATAGTGAATCAACTTCTGAAATAGAATCTATTGTAACTAAATTACCCGAACTTGGGGCCACCTCAGGCAGAGGTAATTCTGACCTAATTGTTGACTACATATCAGCCAGTTGGAGCACATCTGAAGCCGGTGAGACAGAATATGTGAGTGTCAGAATAGAAAATCAAGGCACGGACTCCTCTGGCTCGTTCTATTGGGGAATCTACCTCTCAACAGACACCACCATCACGACCAGTGACATAGAACTCGACACCTATTACAAGTCGTCAATCTCTGCTGGCAGCAGTTACTCAAGTGGCTCAAAGAGCGTCCAGATCCCAACTACTATCACCGGAGGACGCTACTATGTCGGCGCCCTCGCTGACATCAACAATCAAGTCAGCGAGTCAGACGAGAACAACAACGACAAACACGATACCGGTCGAGTCACCATCGACGAGCAGCCCGACTTGACCGGTCGAAGTTGCAGCGCTCCGACTACGGGGGTGGTGGGTGACACACTTGACTCAACAATAACTGTCGGTTTTGATAATGACCCGGGAGGAAACTATATTGCCGACTCTGGAACTTTTTATTGGGCAATGTATCTCAGTACTGACAGCACTATAACCAATAATGATGAACAGGTTGGAAGTGACCAATATGAATCTAATATCTATGGTGGAAGTTACAGCACTGACACTCTAAGCACCTCTAATCGTATTCCGAGTTCAATGAACCCCGGAACATATTATTGGGGATTCTTAATCGATGTGAGAACGGATGTTGATGAGCAGAGTGAGACAAACAATGCTTACACATGCAGTAACCAGATTACGATTGAAGATGACTTGCCTGATTTGGTTGCTGATAGTGTAGGTACATCAACAAGTTCTGTTGTAATGGGTGATACCATCTCGGTAACCTACCGAATTGAAAACGACGGCAACGACTACAGCGGCTCGTTCTACTGGGAACTATACCTCTCAACAGACCGCACAATCACCACAAGCGACATCTACATCGACGAATTCAGTCGGAGCAGCATATCTCCCGGCTACTACGCTTCAGGGACTCAGTACAGCGTTCAGATTCCAACTGGGATCAATCCAGGATACTACTACCTCGGCATGATTGCTGACAGCCGCACCTCGGTTACCGAACTCGACGAGACGAACAATATCGTCGCCGACACCGGACGCCTTGACGTCGAAGAGCAGGCGGACTTAGTCCCAGATAATCCAAGTGGGCCTTCATCGGCATACACGGGGGATACGGTCAATCTCAACTGGAGAATTGATAATGATGGTGATGATTCATCAGGTTGGTTCTATTGGAAAGCATACCTTTCAACTGACTCAACTATCACTTCATCAGATACCGTTCTTGGCTCTTCAAATTATGCTTCATCAATAAATGGAGGTTCTTACCGAACTGGCCAACTAAGTGTTACAATCCCAAGTAGTATGTCAAGTCGAAGTTATTACTGGGGAATTATTGTTGATACCTCAGATTACGTAACAGAAGGAGATGAGAATAACAATGCCATTTCAGGAAACTCAATCTCAATTACTGTTGCCACCCCGGACCTACAAGCGGACTCTATGTCGGTTGATTCATCAACCTCTACAATTTGTACCGAAGAATTAGTGACAATCAATGTTGCAGTTTCAAACCAAGGGAATGTCAATGCTGGCTCACATTATTTTGAAGCCCTTTTCTCACAAACTGGTGCCTCCAATTCATGGATAAGTATAGGCCATGCTAGCGGAAGTAGCGGAGTGTCATCTTACAACTTACAAGTTAGTGGAACTATTCCTGCATCCATGACTGCTGGAAATTATTTTGCAGCGGTTTTTGTTGACTCAATGTCTCAAATTTCTGAATCTAATGAGAACAACAATGTCTACGAAACCTCATCTCAACAATTAACTGTGCTTGACTGCACTCCTGACCTCATGCCAACATCACTAAGCGGACCAACATCAGTACTACCCGGGCAAACCGTGACTCTATCATATTCATTTGAGAATACTGGTATGGGCGAAGCGAATAATTTCCCAATTGATTTATTCCTCTCTTCAAATCCGACAATTGACACATCTGACACCCACCTTGGGGCTGCAACTATCAGCAATATTGGGGCAAGTTCAACCATTAGCGACACTCTTAGCGTCACGATTCCTTCAAACATCGGTTCTGGTTGTTGGTATTATGGAATCATTATTGACATGAATGATGTTGTTGTTGAATTAAATGATAATGACAATGCCCTTGCAGCCTCAAATCAAGTTTGTATTTTACAGCCCAATTTACGAGTTGTTTCGGTTAGTAGCCCTGGCCCATCCATGCTTGGACAATCCGTAGAAATATCTGTGGTGATTGAGAACGCTGGTGGGGCAAATGCCGGGAGGCATCAGTTAGCAATATTTGCTGAAATCCTTGACCCTGTTGGCCATCCAGATTACTTGCTAGAAACATTGAATATCACTTCGCTTGCATCTGGGTCCAATGTTGAAATCACTAGAACTGTACAACTTCCAACCTCTCCTTCCGGCTCATATCGCATTTTTGTAGTAGTAGATGATGCTAGTGCTATTCCAGAGTCAGATGAAAGTGATAATGAAGGATTTGGAACCTCTTTTCAAGTAACAAATCCCACCAATGATTTGTTGGCAAAATGGATAACTGGTCCAACTTCAGCTGAGCCCGGGCAAACCGTAACCTTACAATGGGAGATACAAAATCTAGGTGTTGAAGAAGCAACTTTTGATGTTGAAGTATGGATCTCACAAAACAATATTTGGGATAGCAATGACCGACTTATCACATCTTATACAGTAAGCAGCCTTGGTGCAGGCGACTCTACTCAAGATAATACTCAAGTCCAACTTTCAGAAAATGACAAGGGCACATGGTGGGCTATTGTAAAGGTCGATACCAGTGGACAGCATCAAGAAGATGAAGAAAGTAACAACATCGCCATCTCTGCAAATCCTTTAGTGGTGAGTGAAGATGCACCAGACCCTGTTGATGAAACAACTGGTGGTTGCATTAACCCAACGACAGATGGTAATGGCACCTCAGATGCGGCAGCGGCTCGCGCTTCAGCAACTCAACTTGGAGTCGATGTAGAATCTATGACGATTGAAGGTTGTCTGATGGATGGTGATAATCAAGATTGGTTTGCAGTCATGCTTCATGGCGGTAAACGCTTAGGTGTCTCAATTGAAAATGATGGTAGCCCCTTAACAATTGAACTGTTAAACGGAACAAACTCATTAGACAATGGTACACTAAATTCAGGTATTTTATGGATTAATCTTCAACTAACAAATGAAGATTTAGGTAATACGTCTCGAATATATCACATTCGTATCTCAAAGTTAGAGACTGAAACAGGCGGTCCTTACACACTGAAAATAGTCACCGTAAACGCAAGTGAAGTCCCGGATTTAGAACCACCAGGAAAACCAACATTTACCCAGTTAACTGATTGGGTTGAAGGCCCAGAAGTAGAAATCTCTTGGAGCACAGTCACGGATAATGGCGGTTCTGGCTTTTCTCACTATCAAATCCGCTGGGCTGGAGGATTGTGGTCTGATGTCATTACCACATCAACTTCTTTGAATGTCACATCACTCACTGATGGGAGGCATTCCATTGAAGTCAGAGCAGTGGACGTAGTAGGGAATCCATCTGATGCAGATGCAATGTGGGTGAAAATTGATAGGACCACACCTGCCCTTTCAATTACACAATTGAGTACACAATATGCGGGCCCACCTGTACTGGAAGTTAGTTTACAGTTGAATGATGGTGAAGGTAGCGGGATTTCTATCATTGAATGGTCTTGGGATAATGTTAGTTGGCAAGAATATCCAGCCAACGGCGCAATTATTTGGTCAAACTGGAGCGATGTTGACCTCTATGTCAGAGTAACTGATAATGTTGGGCTACAAACCATTAGCAATCTAACTATTAATCCACCTGCAAATCCAAATTCCCATGTTGATGATAATACATCTAATACCTCGGTTAACTCAGGGGGAGCAAGTACTGGTGGAGTCGCAATAATTGTCATCCTCGCCCTACTTCTTGCAGGTTTAGCAGCAATAGGGCTCTACTTGATGTTCAAGGTAAATGTGCCAGGGGAAGATGATGAATTTGAAAATGAAGATGATGGGGCCCAAGCCACCTCAGAAATATCTTCAGATGACTCCAAAATATCGCCACCTACTGAAACCTTGGACCAAGAAGGGGGAACACCTACGCTCACCTATGTTGAAAACCACGAACAACTCCCTAGTGGAGGCACCTACGACACTTCAACAGGAGTAACATGGTATTTCCTTCAGGATGGCAGTAGATGGTGGATGCAAGAGGATGGGTCATTCTACCTAGATTTGGAGCATTCCGATAACCCGAATCCAGTAGAGGAGACTTCTAGTCAAATTGAGTAATGTGTTGGAAATTTTATTTGAACTTTCAAACAAGCATTGATGAAGGTCGGGCATTCGCTTGGGATTATGCCAGTCAATCGATTACTAAAGCGGAGCAAGAAAGATTTTGTCATGTTCACCTCAAGTTGGTGCCCATACTGCACAAAAGCCAAGAATATGCTTGGAGCAAAAAAATTCTCTTTTGAAGAACATAATGTGGGAAATAACCCAAACCTACAGATGGCAGTTGTGCAAATGACTGGCCACCGTACAGTACCAGCAATATGGGATGTCCGTGGTGATGAGCCAGTTTTTGTTGGCGGAGCAGATCAACTCCAAGTATACCTTTGAGAAAATTCACTCAACTGTTTTACTCAACCAATTGTGAAGTTTATCTTCGCTAGCAAGGTCAACCATGTGGCCCTTTTGATGCCTTACTTTTGTGACATCCCAACCTGCTTCTTCGTAGAGGAGTGCGTATTCATCAGCCTCATTTATGGGCACTATTGCATCACTCTCACCATGCATTGAAAACATTCTTTGTGATGGTAATTCGCATAATTTCTCAAGTAGGATAAGTGGTCTTGCTGCCTTACTCCCAAGCACTACTACACCAACAATTCTTTCAGCAGCTTCAGTCAATAACAATTCTTGAGCGACTGCACCACCCTGTGAAAAACCGCCAACAATTAATGGTCCATCCGTAGGCAAGTTTTCAGCAACAAAATCGACAGAATCCTGTAACTGAGAAATCGTCTCATCATCCAAATATTCTGTAGCAGGAGCATCTCTAACCCACCATGCAAAACCTCCACGTGGATGTGAAAATGGAGCGTCTAGAACTAAAACATCCCAACCAGATGGGCAGAATTTTTCAGCAAGTGGCCTCATCTTTTCTGCTGAACCCGTCATACCATGCAACATCACGAAATGACCAACCATGGAATCACCTATAGTGTCCAAGAAAAGGAAATGCCACCGGCAACGATGAGATGGATATATGAATCTCCAGTCTGGGTTCCAGTTAGTGTGTATTCGCCACTGGGATAGGGAGCCTGGCCCAATTCGGACGTCTTGTCACCAGCAGTCCATTCTTCGAATATAGGCGTTAAATCTGCATGGTCGCGAAGAGTGAGGGAACCTGAACTCTGCCCACCACCCATCTCACCAACAAGCCAGTAAATCATTTCATCATAATCTCCAGCACTTGGATGTCCTGACACAAAGAAAGAATCCTCAATTTCGCCATTTGGGGCGCCATTGTTATCCCATTCTTTGTCAAATATGTCACCCGCTCGGATGAACCAAACCTCTCCTTCATGGCCAGCACCAAAAGTTGCTAACTGAATGGTGAGTTGCTCAACCCCACTGGGGTCTGTCCAGATTAGTGTGCGCAGAAAACCCGCGCTTTCATCAAAGATGTAGGCGAGGCTTGAGCCGTCGTCAGCACTTGCTGTAATGACGGCAATTCGATTTCTAGTCACACCATTAGTTTCAATATGAACTTCTAACACATTTGCAGTCCAATCTAACCCAAACAGCGAGAATGTCCAGCCATCTCCCTTTTGGAAAGGGAATTGAAACACCGGTTGCGGCTCCCCATTCTCAAATGCACTCAAATTATCATGAGTTATTCTTCCAAGAAACGGATTGTGATTCAGAACCGCGTGACGGCGGGCTTCAACCTGATTAGAAATTGCCAACATGTAGGCAGTGTCGCCTTCGGCGTCATCCTCTGCAACAACCAGCCGGGTTGTATCATCACTGAATGTAGGTGTTGAAAATGTGTACAGCCACCAATCTGCAATATCCCAAGTTGGGACATTGAATGGGTCGTCTTCCCCGGGTAAGTCAGAGGAGTCACTTCCCCCACCTAGACAACCAGACATTGTAGTTGCTAACAGAAGAAGCGCGAGAACGAATGCAGACTTGAAACCCATCACCTTCACCCCTTCGTCATCGACCATCTCTCAAGAGGCCACCGATGAATCGGTGGCATGTCAACAGCATTAGTAACCAATATTAATTTCAAAGTAGGCCAGTTCCAGCAAGAACTACTGCAACGATTGACATCAACTTGATTAGAATGTTTAGTGATGGACCGGAGGTGTCCTTGAATGGGTCACCGATTGTATCTCCGATAATTGCCGCATCGTGAGAAGCATCTCCTTTCTTTGCACCTTTGATGTGTCCTTGTTCAATCGCTTTCTTTGCGTTATCCCAAGCACCACCAGCGTTTGACATGAATAGAGCCATTAGAACACCAGTAACTAGAGAACCAGCCAAAAGACCTCCCAGTGCTTCAGAACCAAGAACTAATCCGACTATGACTGGAGCGCTTATCGCAACAACACCAGGTCCAACCATTTCGCGCAGAGCAGCCTTAGTTGAAATGTCAATACACTTTTGTGAATCAGGCTTTACACCTTCTCTTCCTTCAAGAAGACCATCGATATCACGGAATTGACGGCGGATTTCATCTACCATCTCACCAGCAGCCTTTCCGACAGAAGTCATGGTCATTGCACCAACTACGAACGGAAGAGAACCGCCGATTAGAAGTCCAATAACGACTAGTGGATTTGTCAACTCTAGAGATAGGCCGCCAACAGCAGTAGTATATGCTGCGAAAAGAGCGAGCGCAGTTAGAGCAGCAGATCCGATTGCGAATCCTTTTCCAACTGCAGCGGTTGTATTTCCAATTGCATCCAATTCATCTGTAATCTTACGGACATCTTCACCAAGACCACACATCTCTGCAATCCCACCTGCGTTATCTGCAACTGGCCCGTATGCATCCACAGTCATTGTGACACCAACGGTTGCAAGCATCCCCATAGCAGCCATTGCTATGGAATATAGCCCAAAGGTTTCCCCTCCAAAGTGATTAGCACCGTAAATACCACTTGCGATTAGAAGAACTGGAATGAATGTAGACATCATACCAACTGAAAGGCCAGCGATAGCATTTGTAGCAGGTCCGGTTTTTGACATCATACCAATGTGAGGAATTGCCTTTGTTTTGATTCCAAACACTGGCTCAATACCAGTGTAGTATTCTGTAACTAGGCCGATTAGAATACCTACAACACTTCCAAGAACTACAGAGTGCATCACCCCATATTCAACATCAATGTATCCTTGTTTGATGGAACTATAGCCGCCGATTACGAATAGAATTGCAGCAATGAAGGTCGTGTTACGTAGTGCTGCTGCGGGGTCTGCTCCATTCTTTAGAATGGTCATGGAGAATACACCAATGATAGATGCAACATATCCGATTAAACCAAGAAGAATAGGCAATAGGATGTAATCAGCCTTTATTGCATCATCAAAACTTGAAGCAATAATCATTGCTGCAATGATTGAACCAACGAATGATTCAAAAATATCTGCACCCATTCCAGCAACATCGCCAACATTGTCACCAACGTTATCTGCGATAACTCCAGGGTTACGTGGGTCATCTTCTGGAATACCAGCCTCAACCTTACCAACTAGGTCAGCACCTACATCAGCAGCCTTGGTGTAAATACCGCCACCAACACGAGCGAAGAGAGCAATGGATGAAGCACCCATACCGAATCCAGCTGCTGCAGAAAGGTCAGCCGTTGCTGAACCTGCATCTAGCCAATATGCAATTAGAGAGATACCTAGTAGCCCAAGACCACCAACTGAAAGACCCATGACAGCGCCTCCTCTGTATGAAACCTCTAGTGCTTCTGATTGTCCCTTCTTAGCAGCCATTGCGGTTCTACCGTTAGCAGCAGTTGCCGAGCGCATGCCAGAGAATCCTGCTAGTACTGATGCAATCGCACCTGCGAGGAATGCAATAGCGGTATTGGTATCGTTGATGAATGCTAGAAGAGCGGCCACTACAACTACGAAGACTGTAATGACTTTGTATTCTGCAAAGAGGAACGCCATTGCCCCATCTTGTATTTCTTGAGTTATTTCTGCAACCTTGCTATCAGTTATTTCTACATCGGTTACTTTCTTGTACAGTACAAAAGCAATTACAAGACCTAAAAGGCCTGCTGCTGCTGCAATTAGTGGTATATTTTCCATCATCATTAACACCTGATTGGCCCGCCGACCTAAGGTCACCATATAAGCGATATCCAACCGATTCAACTACTACAGTCTCTTAGAGACTGGGGAAACTTAGCCAATTACAACAACTATCAGTAGATTTTAGCCACTACAGCGGCAAAATTAGAAAGGATTGCTGCCCCATCATGTTCTCGTTCAAACGCCTTTGATTCTTCAGCCGAAATATGCCCAAGATGAACCGAACGCTCTATGAGATTCTTTGCAGCCTCAGGGTGAAATTGTAGACCCCATATGGGAAGTAACTCATTTTGTTCACCCAAAATCCTCACACTTGCCAACGGATTGTGCCCTGTAGAACCTAGCACCGCCGCCTGTTTAGGAAGTCCGACCACGTGGTCTTGATGAGTGAAAAGACATACAGGGCTACTCAAGTTAGCGAAAATCTCGTCATTATGCCCAACCTCATTCAACTGTAATTCAACCACCAAATCTGTTCGAGATTTGTTCCTAACCACATCCCCGCCAAGTGCATGACATAGAAGTTGATGGCCAAAACAGATCCCTAATGTTGGCAATTTCAAAGACACTGCGGCCCGCAGTAAACTTGCTGCACCTTCCATCCATGGCTCCCACATCGAGACGTTGCTTCTGCTTCCGGTACAAATTACAACATCCACTGAGTTGCTTCTGAGCCATTTTTTGAGGGTGCTGGTATCAGCAGGCGGTAAAGCAACCCTCTGCATTGTTATCTCGCCAGAACACACCTGCTGAAGTTCAGAATCTGTCGGAAAGGCGACGAAAGGGAAATCTTCGTCCCAAGTGGGAACATCTTCTTTGACCAGTTGAATTAATTCGGAATCGGAATGCTGCTTTGCACGTACTCCTATATCTGAAGACTGGAATTGAGGAGTGAGTAACAAGACATCTAGATTTGAAAACATTTTAGCAAGAGGGGAAAGTATCTCCACATTGCCTCCATGTCCAAACTCTGACCGTTCAACAAGGAGGTCAAGGAGTGCAACCCTAAGACCTCTTACCATAGCCATTCGGAAGGCATAGATGCCATCAATGATTGCCAAGAATCCCACCCACCATAATACCATACCTAATCGGTAGATGGCATTTGAAAGTCAGAACTTAGCGATGGTTGAAAGAGGTTGAGCCCTGTGGACTAAGTGAGGAAGATAGATGGCTGAAGTTGACCGAGAAACAATTCTCGCATCGGTGGGCCCTATTCAAGCAGTTTTGGATGCCCACGATGGTGAGGTAAATGTTGTTTCAACAGAAGGTGGAATTATCTCAATCTCACTTGAAGGAGGATGTACTGGTTGTTCAGCAACACCTACTACCGCAATGCAAATTTACTACTCTCTGATGAAACTTGAGGATGTTAATGATGTCATTTTCCTCAATGGCGAGTTACCAGAATATATGCGAGCGTTCATTGATGATAAATTAAAGATTGAACCTTGAATCTATCTTTCACCTCCGTAGGTGGTTGGTTTACTGTTAAATCACACAACTGATTGATAGATTCTTGAGTGAAAGTCAAACTCATTTTCGGCGAGGATTGATAGAGGAAACAGGCTAGCCTCGCAATATGCGAAGCAGGTCTGTCACCATTTTGATGACGACAGCGTTGCTCATCTCTCTACTCGCATTTACTTCACCTGCGCTTGCTGCTGAAGATGATGACTGCCCTGGTATAAACGGAGATTCCACCTATGATAGAAATGGATGTCTAGATACAGATGGGGATGGCTGGTCCGATCCAGATGAGGAATGGAGTACCACTGACGGAGCCGACGCCTTTCCAAATGAAAAAACCCAGTGGGCTGACCGTGACGGTGATGGCTTTGGTGACACTAGTTCATTTGATGCTGTTCTGATTGACCATTTTCCTGATGATGTGAATCTCCACCGGGCCGTCCTATCCGTAGGATGCAATCCGCCAGACCATACTCTATCAATTGGCAAATCAAGTTATTTTTTGTGCACCGTGAAAAATGAGGGGCTTGTACCAATCCGATTAACCCCTAAATGGCATACTAAAGAAGGTGTGTCGATTGGTGATTTACCGGCAAAAATTGACTTAGAAGAACACGGGATGGGTGGAGACCAGAACGAGTTGCGTCTAGATTTCACTGCTGAATCAGCGGGTGTAAGTGGTGGGTTATTGTACTTCAATGAAAGCAGTGACCCCGTACCAATATTCTCAGTTGCATTAGGGATTCTTGTTGAGACATCAACGCCCAAAGCCAGTAGTTCTGATGCTACTCCCACTTTGGACCCAATGCGGGAGAAAGCAAACTCTCTAGCTTCATGGATGAGTGCCAAAACTGGTTACAATTTCAACGTTCAAACAGTACTGGCATTGCTAGTTATCGGACCATTAATTTTGTTTGTAATTGGTAGAAAAACACAATCTTCATTGCAAAATCGCAAACTTGAGCGAGATGCATTAGAACAAGAATCTAGCAATGAAGAGGAGCGTGAAAAGGAGGTCAAACCTGATTCTGAAGAACTCTCCTTGGAAGATATGGCAACCGACCCAAACGTCCCTGAGACTAAGCCAAAACGTGGTGTTAAGGGGGCTGAAGGAAGAGTCCTTGCTGAAGGAATGGTGGAAGTAATGGTTGGAGATATCGACATGCCAACAGCACCAAATGATGCATTCAATGTGCTAACTAAAACCTTAGATGAATCTGATATTGAAGGGGATGATTGGGATTCATCTCTTGATGAATCAAAAGATGATGACGAGACAGATTTCAAAGTCCCCTCAAAACACAAGGCTAGCAAAGCCGAGTTGAATGATAAGGTTGATGATGAGCCAAAAACAGCTAAGAGAAAAAGCAAGAAAGTTGAGAAAAAACAAGTGGGTACTGCTGAAACAGAGACCACCTCCACTCCTGCTAAAGGGGTTAGTAAATCAGTAAAGAAACAAAAGAAGGGAAGTAAAAAACGACCTCCCGGAAAAGTGGGCCACACAAGAGGGCCCGGTGTTGACCTAAAGTGAGAGATTTACTCTTGTTCTTCTGACTCGCGGCGCATTTTCATCAAGTCGTGTGGATTTGATTCACCCTGAACATCTTCTCCTTTGATATTCATGCCTGCGCTAATCCCTACTGCAATACAAACTACTGCTAGCACCCTCGCAAAATTTGGAGAATCGAATAGGTTACCTCCTGCGAAGTAGAGTCCGAAAAGTGATATGGCGGCCACAAAACAGAGAATTGTCATAACCTTTTGAGCAATTTCTTCTGACTTATCTGTCCTTGAAAGGGTGCCGATACTCATCCAAATTAGGAATGAACCTGAGCAAGTCAATGCTGACAGCGACTCAAGAAGGCCGACCAACTCCATGTTGTGGCGAAGACGGGGTAGCACTTCAACCGCACGAGGGTTCAAGCATGGTGACCCGCCCAACTGAAGTGGGGAGAACATGGTTTCAATGAAGTCGTGGACATTGCCAAAGAGTAGGCGAGATGAACCTCCGCATTATTCCAAAGCACAAGTTGCCACTGTGCTAGAACAAGTCGCCACTTTACTCAAATTAACAGACGCTAATCCTTTTCGAATACGGGCATACGAAAATGGTAGCCGAACGATTGCATCTCTTGAGCAAGATTTGTGGGAATTAAACACATCTGGGAAAATGACAGCTGTCAAAGGAATTGGCAAAGGGATTGCCTCTCTGATTGGAGAAGCTCTTGGTGAAGGAACCTGGGGTGACCTTCAGAAATTGTATGATGACACCCCTGCGGGAATGATAGAGATGCTAGCAATCCCAGGGCTTGGTCCAAAACGTATCAAACAACTTCATGATGAATTGAGTATTGATTCCATCGCCGAACTTTCTACTGTTTGCCACGAAGGCGCAGTTGAGAAACTAGTTGGATTTGGAGCAAAGAGCCAGCAAAAAATCCTCGATGGTATTGACTTGCTGGCTCGCTTCCAAGGCCGCCGCCGCCTTAATGTCGGGCTACTTTACGGCGAAGCGTTTGAGGCACTAGTTGCCCGTATAGAAGGGGTTGAGCATGCTCAACTCGCAGGCAGTGCTAGGCGTCGCCGTGAAACAATTGGAGACTTGGATATTGTTGCCGCTGTGCGGCCTGAAAATGTTGATGCCGTCGCTAAAGCAATTCTCAACATGCCAAACATTGCTGAAGTCAAAGGTGCAGGTGACAGTAAAGTGAGTGTTATTTTGGAAGCAAGTATTCTTGAACAACACATGGATCTTGGCACACTTGATAGTGGAGTATTTTCAGCAATTGGTGGAGATGATTACTCAGGTATGGAATCATCTGGAACCATTGACGCTCAAGTTAGAATGGTACCACCCGAAGTTTTTGCATTCACCCTAGCATACTTTACAGGAAGCAAAGAACACAACATCCTTCTTCGTCAAAGAGCAATCAATATGGGATTACGACTCAATGAATTCGGATTAATTCCTGAGGAAAAAGCAGGTGATATGAAAGGTTTGGAGGCAGCACAATTCTCTCTACCAGCAACAAATGAAGAAGAGATTTACCAACACTTGGGCCTTGCATGGGTTCCACCAGAACTACGCGAAGACATGGGTGAAGTTGATGCTGCTGAAACGAATACACTTCCTAGACTAGTAATGCCTACCGACTTGAAGGGATGTTTCCATAACCATACGACTCTATCAGATGGAGTTGCCACTCTTGAGCAAATGGCTGGAGCAGCGATGGATATGGACTGGGAATTCTTAGGAATTGCAGACCACTCGCAAATGCTCAACATTGGTGGGCGACAGATTGGTGCTGATGCTGAAGATATGTTGGCTCAAGGTGAAGCAATGAGGGCCCTCAATGAGGTGTGGGCTGATGGGGGTAAGGATTTCCGATTATTACATGGCGCAGAGTGTGATATTCTTCCTGATGGGTCACTAGATTACGACGAAGAGACTCGACGACAACTTGGCCATGTGGTTGCCTCAGTGCATCAGTTATCAACTTGGAAAAGTCGAGATGAAGTGACAAATACTGAGGCGTTGATTACAGCAATTGAGGACCCTACTTGTACAATTTTAGGGCATCCAACGGGTAGGATTTTACAAGGACGAGATGGATTTGATGTCGATTTACATGCGGTTTTACGGCGTATGGGTGAATTGAATGCTGAAGGGGAACTGAAATCAGTTGAAATCAATGCTAGCCCATATCGGCTTGATTTAGATTGGCGGTTTTTGCGGTTTGCACGAGACCAAGGTGTCCCAATCTGCATCAATCCTGATGCCCACGACACATCTGGTCTGAGAGATGTGTGGTTTGGAGTGCAAATCGCCCGCAAAGGATGGCTGGAGCCTCAACACTTACTGAACTGTAAAACTGGTGAAGAAATTGAGTCATTGTTGTCTTGATGCTCAAGCCTAAAGTTCATTCAATCCGGCTACCGCCCAAGGAATATGGGAGCGGCAAGAGCGGTGGTCTTTGGCGGAGTCGTAATTCTCCCTGCTCTTCTGATTGGCGTGGTTCTATTCCTAATATTAGGTGGAGCAAATGAAGATTGGGCAGATTGGATGTGGTTTCCTTGTTACATACTTCCAACCGCTATCATCCTCGCCGCTAGTATCTATGGCTGGAAAACCGACATCCCTGTTGATCTGGAGTGATTCGGGTGAAAACAGGTCAAAATGTATCTGCCATCGGAACCATTCTTGATGAGTTGTACCCTGAACAACCAATCCCTCTTGACCACCGTGACCCTTACACCTTCCTTGTGGCCGTGATGCTCTCAGCACAAACTACCGATAAGAAGGTCAACCAAGTTACTCCAACCCTCTTTGATAGGGCTGACACGCCCGAAAAAATGTCTAACCTAGAGATAGATGAGATACGGGAAATTATTCGTGAGATTGGACTAGCACCAACCAAGGCAAAAAACCTCAAGAAAATGGCTGAACAACTGGTTGACGTACACTCAGGCGTGGTCCCACGCACATTTGAGGAACTTGAAGAATTAGCAGGAGTTGGCCATAAAACTGCAAGCGTGGTGATGGTTCAGGCATTTGGAATCCCTGCATTTCCTGTTGATACCCATATACACAGACTAGCGAAGCGTTGGGGCTTAAGCGAAGGTAGGAATGTGGTGCAAGTTGAACGTGACTTGAAAGCTATATTTCCGGAAGATGAATGGCAACGTCGTCATTTACAAATCATCTTTTTTGGTAGGGAATATTGCCCAGCAAGGTGGCATAATCCAGAGGAGTGCCCTATTTGTTCTTTGATTTGAAATTATTTTAGATTTGATGCATCAGTATTAGTATGACACCCCCGACCACCAGCCATGAGAAACGTATTGAGTGAGGGAGATACCGCCCCAGATTTTACGGCTACATTGACTGATGGGAGTGAAGTAACACTTTCTGAGATGCTGAAAGATAGTGGAGTCATCCTGTATTTCTACCCACGTGATAACACACCTGGTTGTACTACTCAAGCGTGTGATTTCCGTGACAATTTTGATTCTTTGAAGGAATCTGGTTGGAGAGTAATAGGCGTGTCAAAGGATTCAGCAAAAAGCCACACTAAATTCATTGACAAACATGGGCTACCTTTCGAATTGATTGTTGATAGTGAAACCGCATTGCATCAACTATACGGCACATGGACTGAAAAGAAACTCTACGGACGAACATTTCTCGGTTGTATTCGCTCTACATTTGCTATCAATCAAGATGGAACTCTAGCGTGGGTTGGCTACAAAGTACAGTCCAAGGGCCATGTTGAGAGAGTAATGAACGACCTAAATTCCTAAGGTTGTCTCTAGAATTAGACCTTACAAAACGGTGACTTCATCCAAATTGTTCAAATGCAATGCTTGAATCAAGTAACTGCGAGCAGCGAGTTAGGTGATGGTGTGAGTTTGGACAACGAGGAGTTGAGCGGTAAACGGCATGACCTAGGAAACGGTTCAGTAGCATGGGGTCCTTGCCATGTTGGAAATGGAGCAGTTATAGGCTCTGACTGTTCAGTTGGTGCCCTAGCCCATGTCGGAAGTGATGCGATACTTGGTGACCGTGTCAGAGTTCAAGGTGGGGTATATGTTGCATCCATCTGTGAATTGGGTGATGATGTTTTTGTCGGCCCAAATGCAACTCTTCTAAACGACCGACACCCGCCAAGTCAAGACCGCAGAAAGTGGCTTCCAGTAATTGTCAAAGATGGCGCAGTTATTGGTGGAGGGGCAACCCTGTTACCAGGAATTACAATCGGTGAAAAAGCAGTTATAGCCGCCGGATCAGTTGCTACAAAGGATGTACCATCCGGTCAAGTTTGGGCTGGAAACCCTGCACGTTTCATGATGAATAGAGATGAATACGAGGCAAGTAGGATAAAAATTGAAGGAGATGAGAATTAATGAGTGATGAAGAACTGAATGAACAACAGAAAAAAAATGCTGTTGCAGATTTCCTCCGCCGTTGTATTGAATATGCTGATGAAACCATTGCCAAAAAGACTCAATCTGCTGACGACCCTGAGGGGCTAGCAAAGTGGCTCGCTTACAGAGATTACACCGATTATGCCCTGAAAGAAGTTGAATCCGGTGACCTTAACCACTGGTTCAACCAAAAATAGTAATCAATCATTGATGCCAAGGTGATGTGAAGTAGTGTCAACAATGGAGCCAGCACCCGGCACTAGCAGCAATGTTTCAGTGCTATCAAGGGCAAACACAGCAGCCCCAAGCCGTTCTGACATCCCCCCAAGTTCTCGCCTGCAAGCATCTTGTTGAGCAGTCATGTGTTTGAGGTCTCGTAAATCTACCACAACCATATCACCTGAAACCAAGCGTTGAGAAATACCGTGTACAGGAAGGCGATGTAAATCATCGGGCTGAATATAACGAATCGCTCGATTGGCTCTTCGTAATTTGCTATGTGTCCATAATTGCCACTTTTTTTCACCTAAATCGTGAAACTTTCCACCCGTGATAACCTCAACTTCAGATGTCTTCATACTCGATGTTTCTTCAATTTCAGAATGTGTCGCTTCATTTGCAGCTGACTCACCCTCATTAGGGTCGGGCAAGCCAAAAAATGAGTAAATGTTTGACAATCCTATCACCAAATCCGGTTGCTTCCCCTATCGCTCCAGACTCACACCCTTTGAGGGTGATGCAAAATCATAGCGTTGAAGAATGGTTTTCATTCTTCTTCTAATTCTGCGGAATCTGTTTCTGTAGCATCTTCTAGCGATGTATCTGCTTCAAAGAATCCCATTTCATCTCCGCCACCTTTTTTCGCCATAGTCACACCGACAGCGACTATTGCTCCAATTATGATGATTAATACAATCAACATATTACTGAACCCAGCAGTTTCACCCATCATACCAAGGAATCCGGACTTATCTTCAATCACATAGATTGTGATGTCCTTTGTTGAACTTTGGTCCTCATCAGTAACTGTCAGGCGTATGTGCTTCTCTCCTGGAGTATCAAAAGTGTGGCGTAGTGGGCTTGTCCTAGGAGTGAAAGTGTCCATGTCATTGGCTGGGTCACCATCGCCATTAGAATCAGTATCAGTATCCAAATCCCAACTAAACATCAGGAGGCTCAAATCAGATATTGTGTCGCTTGTCTCCGTAGTCCAGATGACTACTTCCTCACCAACCACAACAGTAGTTTTCTCAGCCTCTAATGCTGCTTTAGGGCGCAGATTTACCACGTTCACATCAACTAATGATTCAGCCACATCACCATCATCATCAGTTACATGGAATCTGATTGTATAGACGCCTGCTTCTGGCCATGAATGGATGATAGTATCACCAATGTAATCACAGTCATCATAGTTGACTAGATTATCGTCTGCATCATTTTCAAGGTCGATATCCCAACAAACTTGTAGGCTATCAACATCAGATGGAGTATCAGAGTAAAATCCTGTTAGTTCAAACAAACGGTCTTCACCTACTGGGAATTGGGCGCTGAATGGCTCAGATGTGGGCGGTACATTGTTTACCATTACATAACCTAAAATCATGTCACTGCTCAAACCATCATCATCTACAATTTGTAAATTGATTGTGTGACTTCCTGATTCAGTCCAAAGCACTTCAACCTCTGAATTACTACCTACAGTTGATTCAACCCATGTAGCATTATTGTTACTGCTTGGATTCCAATTCCAAGTGAGGGCACTTTGGTCATTCATGGTATCGACACCATTGCCAATCAAAGTCACCTGTTGGTCTTCATCAACTTGCCAAATTGCTGGAGCTGGTTCAGTGTTATCCGCAGACCCGCCGGATAATGACATCACAGGATCACGCGGTGCGATATTGCCAACTTGAAGGGAAAACTGAGCAGTTGTAACAGCACCATCATCATCAGTCCCATGTACTTCCATTATGAACTCACCCTCCTCTACAGGAGTAACTGTGCAAAGCATTGTGATAGGCCCTTCATCACAAGCGTAAGCAACCCCGTCAGAACGCTTAGGCGGGTCCCACAACAAAGTAAGAGGTGCACTTTCTTCAAGCGTATCTTGGTCACCGCTGTCAAAGGCGTTGAAAGTGATACTAGTTTCAGAGAGAATACCAGTTTCTGGGGATGTGATATTAATCCATCCGGGCCGATTCAAGATTTCAATAGTCATTGAAGTTTGGTCGTTGTCGTTTTCTTCATCTGAGATAGTTAGGTCTATCTGGAAAATACCGTCATCTGTCCAGTTCACCAGCATCAAACAATCTGGTTCCTCAAAAGTCTTGAATTTATCTTCATTAACTTCTACCCTAAATGTGCAATGTAGTGTACCACCATCTGCATCAGTACTGCCAGTTCCATCTAACAAAACTTCTGTGGAAGTTGTTGTCGGCTCCACAACTGCCAACCCAACAACAGGAATGCTACCAATGAAAATTCCAAAAGTTGCCATATCATTACTCTGATTGACGTCATTTGTCATTTGGTTATCAGGATCTACCTCAAAGGTGAAAGCAACATTTCCTAGTGTTTGAGATATGGGGACTGTCCAAGAAAATGAGAGTGTATCCTCGCCCACAGGGGGTAGAGCAGCAATTGTACCACGTTCTGTAGTACTATCCGGGGTGACCATCTCCAACTCAGTTGCCGGCCCACCATTGGTACCCTTATTCTCAATTGGAATTGTGAAGTGTAAAACATCGCCTGGAATAGCATTGAATCCATACACAGGATTCAGAGTCATGCTATCATTTCCGCGGTCTCTTGAAACAGAGATACCACCTGGCCGCGGCCGATAATCCAAATCCACCAACTCATTGTCTAAAGTGAGTGTGTCAACCCCCACATACTCATTTACTGGGTCAAAGGCAACTATGCCATGACTTGCGTAATCGTGATTTGAAGGGGTATCGTCGACTGGGTCGCTAGTATTTAGTGAATAATATGCGACTCCGCTAGAATCTGTTGTGAGTTCAACCCACAAATTTTCATATTCATAACGTAGAACGAATGGATAACCTGAAACAGGTGCGCCACTTGAATCCGTAATATTTACCCACACGCCAAGTTGCATATTTAGCGCCCATATTGGATATTCCAACTCAACTTCCATGTCAATTGGCGAACCTGCTGGCTGGAAGTCTTTGAGAATAAAATCAACATAAATTCCCATTCCATCTCTGTAATGCCTCCAAGCATCTCCTTTGGCGGCAGGGCACCACCATCGGAATTCGGAAACTGAATTATTCTCATCAAAAGTCGATACATTGTAGGAATTATCACAACCTGAATAAGGCACATTTGGGTTTCCAACACTTACTACAGAATGATTGGTTTCAATGTTCAGAGTTTCATCAGTTGGAATTGTGAAAAAGTTTGAACTTCCCCCCCACATTTCCACATCAATAAAATCGTTAGTCCATCTTTCACCAACTCGTAGGGGGAAATCGTAGACCTCTACATGTTCGTAGTATGTATGAGTAGTCGTCACATCAGCCACATCAATGAATGATGTGTCTGTAATCCAAAATTTCACATGCATGTGTGTAACAGTCTCGTACACGGCTAAATCACTAGCACGGACTAAATCAGTAGCATCGTAATCAATCGTGATATCACCAAGGGTTCCCGTCAAAGTCACATTTTCTGTAATGAAGGCACCTGCAGATTTTATCCGATATCCAATTGTAGAATGGTCGTTAGAGGGATTAATTCCATCACTGCTACCGAAGTTAGATTTTACTTCATCAACCCACATTTCTAATTCACCTGTTAGTGCTTCAGCATCGGTTTCAACCCCAGCGTTAGTAATCATCTCTGCAACATCAAAGAAGCCATCATACACCCATCTATCACCCACGTGTAAAATATCTACATCGACATCTCCTTCAGACATCTTTTCGCTCGCTGATGAGGTTTGTTCTTGATCAATTGACATCGGTGCTATTGGCTCAATAGTTAACGATACTGACCAAGTTCCTAAAACAATAAGGAAACACATTATCAAAGACATTGCAAAGGATTCCGGCCGACGATAGGTGGCCACTCGCGCATTGCTCATGTATTGGGCAGACTGCTCTGCCTTCATCAACAATGCGCTAAAGAATCAAGGGCATAAATAACTCATAAATCCCAATCTAAGGTATCTGTTGAGGCGGTTGTTGCTTCATTGTCAATGAGCCATTGAGCACCGTAGTGGTTCCACTGCTCCATTGTCCATCCCTCCGGTAACCCTGTAGCAGGAACTGGGGGTGTTTGTGTCTGACCAAGTAAAATATCGTCTATCGCAGAAATGTCTGTAGAAAGGGCAGGGACCAAAACCTGCACGGTTTTGGTTGGTGGGTCTTCCAAAACAGGTTCAGGTGTCAATAACTGCCCAACCTGTGCACCAGTATCACCAACATCTACGGCCGGCGGACTTTCTTGCATCAAAGCAGGAGGAGAGCCCTCTGGTACCGGTTCAAAAGCATAAGTCGGTGGTGCAGTAGTTGGGGAGGTTTCATCATAAATTGGCCCACCTAAAAGCCATTCTTCATCTGACCTTCCACTTTTCTTCCTAGTCATAGAAATACCGAGAATTACTAATAGAGCCACGAGAACTAATCCTAGTAGAACTACCACATTTGATACACCGGCAGTATTCGAATCAATCCAACCCAATACGCCAACAGGGTCGGGTTCCACGGTCACTACAATATCAACGGATGATGATGCACTCTCGTCAGAAACGGTGAGGCGAATGTTCTTCACACCCTCAGTTACAAATGCATAACGCAATGGTTCTCCATTTGCAGTAATCATGTCTAAGTCATTTGTTGGGTCGCCATCGTCATCTGCATCAACAAAAATGTCTAAATCCCAACTGTAAATTAATTGGTCCATATCTGATACTGAATCAGTTGTGTCATTAGTCCAAACGACCCACTCCTCTCCAACTAGGATGCTGTCCTTCTCAACTGATACAGCTGCTTGAGGACGCAAGTTAACTACTGAAATATTGACATAAGCACTATCTGAATCACCATTATCATCAGTAACATGGAAACGGATTATTTTCTCACCAGCAGTTGACCAATGGTAGGTGATATCAGCCCCCACAAAATCACAATCATCCATTGTATCTCCATTGTCATCTAAATCAATTTCAAAATCAACATCCCAGCAAACTTGTAGTGAATCAATATCTGATGGAGTATCATTGTAGGTGCCCGTCAATGAGAACTCGCGGTCTTCGCCAAGTGGCATTTGGTTGCCGAACTGCTGCACTACTGGGCGCACATTTGTCACTTCAACCCAACCGTTCACAACATTACTGCTTTCGCCATCATCATCTAGAACTTCCATAGCGATTACATGAGTACCTGTTTCATTCCAACTAACATCAATGGCCGATGTTTCTCCAATTGTTTCAACATACCAATTTGGGTCAATGTCGCGGTCTGGTTGCCACCCCCAAGATAGACTATCCATATCGTTGAAGGAATCATGAACTGTTCCATTCAGAGTGACTACTTGGTCCTCATTTACTTGCCAGATAGCAGGGATTCTATCATCAGTCATTTCCACATCCCCATCCCACATGGTCATTGTTGCATCAGTTGGAGCGATATTTGTGACAACTAGATTGAAATCAGCCATTGTAACGGCACCATCATCATCCTGAACCATGACTTCCGCTGTGAAAATCCCTTCTTCCATAGGAGTTACCTCACAGGTAGGTGAAACTTGAACTCCGCTTTCACAAACATAGGATTGGCCATCAGAACGTGTAGGCAATTGCCAGAGGAAATCTACCGGTGCATCGTTATTCAGAGTATCAAGGTCACCTGAATCTGTAGCAAAGAATATCACCGAAGATTCAACAGGAATTGAAATTACACTATTTTGTGTGGAGACATTAACCCAAGGTGCACGGTTAAGGATTTCAACATCAACAACAGTTGAATCTTGATCATTCTCATCATCTGTTACCGTGAGCCATACACGATATGTACCATCATCTGACCAACTCATGTTCTCAAGTAAACAATCTTCTTCCTCGAATGTTTCATTGGTTGCTATTGATGTTTCAACCACGAAAGTACATACTGGGGTACCACCATCTAGGTCTACACTATTCCTTGCATCAAAGTGGATGTTTGTCAACGTCTTTGTTGCTGGTGGTTGAATTAAATCCGCTGTTGGAAGAGTACCAATGAACATATCAAAAGTGTCAATGTTGTTAGATTGATTTTGGTCACCAACCATCAAACCATCTGGGTCAACTTCAAATGAAATCGTCACAACTCCAACCGCTTGATTGGCTGGGACAATCCAAGACGCCTGTACCCATACAGTACCAAGAGCAGATATCTCGGAAACTGATGACCGGCTAGTAGTTCCGTCAGGCCCCGTCACCATTAGTTCTGTAGCGGGACCGGCTAAAATACCGAGATTTTCTACCGGTATTGAAAATATTACTGAATCACCTGGTACAGCGTTGTAACCCACCGTTGGATTCAAAATTACAGTTGTTCCATCTCTAGTTCTCTCAACAGAAACTCCTTGGCCATTTGGCCTGTAATCTAATGTGATTATTGAATCATCTAGAGTAAAAGTATCCACGCCCACCTG
The DNA here is from genome assembly GCA_012959435.1 of Candidatus Poseidoniales archaeon. Lineage (GTDB taxonomy): Archaea > Thermoplasmatota > Poseidoniia > Poseidoniales > Thalassarchaeaceae > MGIIb-Q1. Next base: position 12,947 of record DUDF01000017.1, on the reverse strand, counting down.
CTTGGAAGCAGAGGCCCAAGCAATAATTCCGTGGCTAGCCCAATCAAAATTAGTGGGGGATGGGTCAGTTGCATTACCCGTATTGAATTCAATGAAAGCAGAGCCGTTAGCTGCGGTGGTCAAAGAATGGGTAACGCCAGATGCTTCGTATCTCCACTGCAGTGCTTGGCCTGAAACTGCTAAACCAGCGGGATTTGTCACATTCACCCACGCTCCACGAGGTGAATCTAAAATCCATGCAGGGGTTTCCAACTCTACGTCCAAATTTATTTGGCGTGTTTGTGGGGTGAATGATTTCAACTTGAAATCAATTACAAGCCCAATATCATCTTGGAAATGACGATGTGCATCATTCATCGCATTTGCACACCACCACCTGAATGATGTCACATTCATTCCTGATGCATCAAATGTTGTGACATTGTATGAATTACTACATCCAGAATAAGCAACATTTGGATTTCCTTGAGATACAACAGCATGATTGCTAGATGAGTGGGATGATGTATCTTCAGGGAGCGTGAAATAATCCGAAGAGCCAGACCAGTCAGTTGTTTGTGTGTAATTATTTCTCCAAGCCTCACTAACCCTTAGTGGGAAATCATAATCTTCCCTTGGAGGGCTGTAGGAATTAACCACCTGCAAATCTGCAACCTCTATATTGATTAAACCAGCAAAAGCAGAGAATTCTACGAGCAAATTCATTTGCATTGAAATGGTTGCAAGATCACTAACTCGGACATAATCAGTACCATCATAGTCGACATCTAAATCTCCATTATATCCGCCAAGATTTACACCATTGGCCTCAAAAAGTCCTGATGAGCGAACGATGTATGCTAGGGTGGATTGGTTTTCTGTTGTTACAGTGACAATATCAGAAATCCACATATCAAGGTCACCAGTTAAGGTCTGAATGTTAGAACTTTGACCTGAACTAGCAATTAACGCAGCGACATCGAAGTATCCATCGTATACCCAACTATCACCAACTCGCCATGAAGGAACGTCAATATCCCCTCCTGAGGATTTCGAAGATACAAGGAAAGATGAGGGCGATAAATCATCCTGTAGCGATTCACTTTGGGTGAAATTAGTGAAATTACTTGCCAACAATAACAGCACTAAAAGTATTGCAGAATTCAACCGCAAACCATGCACCTTTTCTTTGCCCATGTAATGGGCAGGCTGTTTAGTGTTCATCAATGATGCCCCCAGATGGGTTCAACTGGAAATATGCGGAATACAAACAATACAGCGAAAAAATGAGTTATTAGGCGGAAAATAGCCATAATCTTGCAACACTGAGCGCCATTGCGCTGTACATCCAGACCACCATCAGCCGACGAGTGAAAATTGTGTTTGGGCGCCAGCCAGTAACACTTTCAAAAACCTCCTTGACAAACCATCCTTCCTCATGCTCCTCAACAAGTTCCTCACCCTTGAGTTGAACCTCCCAAGTAGTGAAAATACAGATGCGCTGATTTAGACGCCAGTGAATACGAGTGAAAATTACGAAGGGGGCATGAATAACCCAAACTTGCCACCAAGGAAGAGCCCATCCTATGGCTATGAAAATAAAAATTAGAAGATGAAGAATACGCACTAACTTTGCCGCTATCGGCCTCATCGAAATCACTTCATTACAAGAATAGTCGGTACGCTGCAATAAACCATCCAACGTACATACAATATTCTGCAAAATTATTTACTTTTTCTTGCGAGGGAGTATATTTCCCTAAGATTAGAAATACAAAACGAAATACAAATCCAACTTGATCAGTGGTTCCTGCACCGGGGTTTCCTCGTAACTTATGTTCCAATGTAGTAAGTGCACAAATGCCGTTATTGGTAACCCAATGAAATTTCATTACTGGAACCAAAATTAGTAGGAGTATCCACGACTGTGACCAAGGTAGAATCCAACCGATAGCTGTGAAAAGGACTATGCTACTATGGAACCATTTCACAAACTCCGCCAGAACGAGGTGGGTTTTCGGGTTTTCAATATCCCCGAGAGCATCAGAGAGAGAAGTTTGCACCATATAGACCCGAGTAGGTTTTATGTTATCAGCAAGACCCTTGTGTCATCGCAGAACCTTGAACCAATTTGAAACTCAAAGTAGGTCAGCCAGTTCATCTTGAATAATTTGAACTGCTTCAAGAATTTCGTCCTTGTGACGGGCTCCGGTAATCACCATCTTGCCACTACCGAAAATCAAACAGACAACCTTAGGGTAATCAAGTCGGTAAATTAGACCTGGGAATTGTTCTGGTTCGTACTCAACCTTGTCAAATGGAAGGTGGAATGTCAAATTGTTTAGATTCAATTTGCGAGGTTCTCCTGCGAGTGCCTTTTCTGGTTCCCACTTGTCAAAACCATCGTAATCTTCAGGGTAGTGTAGGGCGTAGGTTGCAACCATGTTTTGAACTTCGATTTCAACATCTTCTTTGTCCCATGTCTCAATACCTGCACCGCGAAGATCGTTAATCATGCGCTCTATGCCTGTGTGAATGTTGGCCTTGTTCTTTCCACCAGTACAAACTGCGCGTCCAGAGCGGAACATTAGAATCGCTAACTTTGGATCTACTACACGGTATACTACACCGGGAAACTGTTCCGGCTCATATTCACAATTCAGTTGAATTGCTATGTCCGGTAGATTCAATTCTTCTGCCACCCTTGTTGAGGCGACTACGTTGACGACTGTTAGGCGTTCTTCATCACTTACCATGAGCGCCGCCACCTGCCAACCCTATTTAAAGGGGTTGACGGCCTACTTCATAAGTAACCATCAATTTTCCAATTGAAAAATCGATTTTACGGGGTATTTTCAATTCGAACACTCGGGGCGCCAAACGGGGTGACTAATACACGCCCCCCGCGCATCTCAAGAGCGGCTGAAGTCTCATCAGGATTTGTCGTTAATGCAAGCATGCATCCCCCACCTCCAGCACCAGTCATCTTTGCTCCAAGGGATGAGCGCCTTGCAACCTCAACCATGACATCAAGTTCTTGGCATGATACCCCCACACCCGCGAGTAGTTGGTGAGCTTCATCCATTAATTCACCAACCAGTGTGAAATCACCTCTAGAAAGTGCATCTACACCATTTCTAGCCACCTCGCCCATACGAGAAATATCGGTCATTTTTTCAGGATGTTTTGCTAATAGTTCTGCTAACCCTGCGACCATGTCTCCAGTAGGCGAGTGGATCCCGGTGTAACCCACAACAATCCATAAATCACTAACCGAAGGAGGTAGGCTAACTGAATGAACTTCCCAGTTTCTTTCACCTTCTGGTGTATCCAAACTTCTAGTATAACGCCACTTACTTGATTCTTCTTTTTTGTCAGATACAAATACGCAACCACCAAGTGTAGCAGTGGATGTATCAGTTGGAGAGGCTCTACCTGACTGCGCCGCTGCCTCAGCAAGATGAGAAAGTGTGGCTATTTTCTCTTGATCCAGCGGCTGGCCGATAGTTGATAGCATTGCTGCACTACAAGCAGATGACAGGGCTGCCGATGAACCAAGTCCTGCAGCGGGAAATAATTCGCTATTGACATGAATAGAGTAAGGTTGTGAATCTTCGCCTAAAATAGCGTTTCTCAAATAAACCACATGAGGATGACGGCCGCTATCTAACGGGTATCCATCAATTTTCCAATCGCCATCACATGGCTCTAATGAAACGCTAACCCGAGCATCGATTGCCACAGCGAGAGCTGGCTCGCCATAGACAACTGCATGCTCGCCGAATAGTATCGCCTTACCAGCGGCCGAAGCGGTCACCATGATAGGCCGGTGAGTGGTACGCCCATTAGCGATTGGGTGACGGCGGTTGTTTCAAGGCCAAACTACCCTTCGTCCTAGGCAGCCAACATCAGGTAATCGGAGTTGAGAACATGGAACATCCACTATTGCTCAATTATTCTGGAATCCCTGGCTGGATGATTCTTCTAATCATTGGCGGAGGGTCACTGGGTATTTTCCTCTATCAAGTCCAAAAGGCTACACGATTGGTAATGATTGGTGCTAGCGACAATCGTTTCGACTCATGGGGAGTACGTTCCAAAGAAGTGCTGAGTGGCTGGCTTGGCCAGAAAAAGGTGCTTAGTGACAAAGTTGTAGGTACAATGCACGTAATGATGTTCTGGGGATTCCTAATGCTAGGGAGTGACATGTTTGACCTTGCAACAGCCAATTTATTCTCAACAAAAATCCTACCTGCAATCCTACTTGGGCCATGGAATGGCATGGTTGAATTTGGATATTTTATTGCACTCCTTGGATGTGTCGCTGCATTCCTCCGCAGAGCGGTATTCACTCCTGAGAAATTGAAAGGGAAGTCACAAATTGAAGGGAATTTCATCTTATTCCTTATTTTCACAATTACGAGCACCTCATTCATCATTGAATCAATGGAATCACCGTCTCAAACATGGGAGCCTATTGGCGCTTGGGTAGCAGGATTAGGATTCTCCACAAGTGTAGTGATTGGAGCCTACTGGGCTCACATGTTAGCAATCTCTTCATTCCTTATCCTCATACCATTATCCAAACATATGCACCTTGTAATGGCTTTCCCCAATGTGTTCTTCCACGACACAGAACCAATGGCTAAGATGCTACCAATGGCGGTTTCTGAAAATGGGAAAGCAGTGCCACTTGAGGAACTTGAGATTGAAACTTTTGGCGCTAGTGAATACAGCCAATTGACTTGGCGCCAACTGATAGATGGATGGGCTTGCACCACCTGTGTTCGCTGTCAAGATGTATGTCCAGCTTACGAATCAGGGAAATCTCTCAACCCGATGACAATTGTTCACAATGTTAGAGACTATGCTAACGAGCACGCACCGATTCTTCTCAAAGGTGAAACACCTAATGAGAGTATTATTGCTCGTTTCACCCCTGAAGCAATTTGGGCTTGTACTACTTGTCACGCCTGTGTTGATGCTTGCCCTGTCTACATTGAACACGTGCCTAAATTAACTGAAGCACGCCGTCATCTGATGATGGAAGCAATGGAATACCCTGAGCAATTCAATGTCGCTCTTGGAAATATGGAAACAAATTCTAACCCGTATGGGTTTGGTGCTCATGAGCGCGCCGATTGGGCTGAAGGATTAGATATCAAGATCGGTGAAAAGGCGGAATACATCTACTTCGTCGGCTGCGCTGCATCATTTGATGAACGAAACCAAAAAGTTGCCCGCGCCACCATTTCCTTACTCAACGAAGCGGGATTAGATGTTGGAATCCTTGGCATGCAAGAAGGTTGTTCAGGCGACCCTGCTCGTCGTATGGGGAATGAATATCTTTTCCAAATGATGGCAGAAATGAATGTCGCTACATTCCAAGAAATGGGTGTCAAGAGAATTATTGCTTCATGCCCACACTGCTTCCACACGCTTGGAAAAGAGTACAAAGATTTCGGCGCTGAAGATTTAGAAGTGCTGCACCACAGCGAGATCCTTGCACTTCTGCAAAAGGAAGGTAAGTTACCTCAAATGGAAGAAAGTGAGCGCAACATCACCTACCATGACCCTTGTTACCTTGGGCGTATTGGTGGGGTACTTGAGGAACCACGTTCACTCATTGGAGGAGTAGATGTAGAGGTTGAGAGACACGGCCAAGATTCATTCTGTTGCGGCGCGGGTGGCGCTCAAATGTGGCTAGAAGAAGACCCTGACAAGAGAGTAAACGAAATTCGCGCCAAGGAACTCGCCGCTACTGGCTGCGATACTGTAGCAGTTGGATGCCCCTTCTGTTCTGTAATGGTTGGAGATGGACTGAAAGCAATTGGCAAAGAGATGGAAGTGATGGATGTCGCTGAACTTCTGTGGGAGCAGATGCAAGCGAAAGATAAGGAAATTCAAGCGACTGTGACTGTAGCCGAGTAGAATTGATTAAACAATTTCATCCAACTTTCAGATATCAACCCCAATGCATGAGTTGAAAGCATAATTCCCCAAACCAACCACATGGCACAACTGGTAGTAGGCGGAGGTTGCTTCTGGTGTGTGGAAGGTGGACTCAAGAACCTAAGAGGAGTTTCTGAGGCCATCCCGGGATACACAGGTGGTGAAATTCAAGACCCTACCTACCAACAAGTTTGCTCGGGAAACACTGGCCATGCTGAAGTTGTGATAGTCACATTTGACGAACAGACCATCCCCCTCAAAACCCTCCTTGAGGTATTCTTCACATTACACGACCCAACCCAACTCAACCGTCAGGGAGCAGATATTGGCACTCAATATCGAAGTGTCATATTCACTGCAGATGAACAGCAGAGAATCACCGCAGAAGAAGTGATTGAACAATGTCAAGTGAATTTTGACAAGGAAATTGTGACTGAAATTTCACCGCTCGGACATCTTTACATTGCTGAAGATTATCATCATGATTACTACGCTAATAACTCGAATAATCCCTATTGCTTAGCAGTGGTAGGCCCTAAAGTTGCTAAGGCTAGAGAAAAGCATGCATCACTTTATTGAGATGATGTTTTACTAAGTTGATACCAAAGAATCGTTGCATGAGACATGATTCCCAGTGCCATCATGGCGTGAAACATTCCCATCCAAGGCATTGAAGGCATCATGTAACCAAAGCCGATCTGGATAAACAACATACCTGCTAGTCCGAAAGCCATTCCTTTCAATTGAGAAGAATCTGTTTTTGACTTTACAACAAGAACTGCGATTACGATTGCTACTACGAAAGCAAGTTCTCCACTATGCCCGTGTGAACTTGCTAAATCCATATTTCCGAAAGTATATCCTAATCCACTAATTCCACTTGCACCTTGCCACAATACCAGTAGCATTGTTGCCAAAGTTGCTTTCGCTGCCATACCCAACATCTTGGCATCTACACTTGCTTCTTCACTCATGAGCAAGGCTACGGCACCTGCCTTTTCAATGATGGTATGAAGCAATGTGATGATTACCACAAATCACTCGTGTTAGTCATTTGTTCGGATAGCCCCCAAAGTTTAGCAGCATCTTCGTCACTTTTTGCTGCCTTCGCCAACTTACCAAGTTTGCAATTGTATAGGTAATCACCGTTATGCTTGCGAGCAACCTCAGATGTGGCGAGCCAGACGATTGTTTCAGCCCCTTTGCTGTCACGGCGCTGAACCGGCCAAGTCAAAAACATCACTAATCGGCCGATTAAGCCATTGTTTCTAGAAAAACCAGTATTAACAAATCCCGGGTGAATGCAATTTGCTGTAACTTCAGTTCCAGCCAATTTACGTGCTAATTCCTTAGTGAATAGTATGTTTGCCAACTTTGATTGGCAATAAGTAGACCAACCACCCATAGTTCCTCGTTTTTCATATTGTAAGTCGTCCCACCTCATTTTGCCGGGCCTGTGTGCTTCACTCGCAGTAGAAATTACTCTGGCTGCGGAGGAAGAAATTAATTGGTCTTTGAGAAGGCTAGTAAGCAAAAAGTAGGCATTGTGATTGAGTGCCCAAGTACGCTCAAATCCTGCTGATGTGTTGATTTTCTTTGTGAATATTGCTCCAGCATTATTGACTAATACGTCAAGTTGTGAGTGCTGATTCTTGATGCGCTCTGCAAGAGCGTGGATTTCATCTTGCTCTAATAGGTTACAGACTTCACCTGAAATCGGGCCACAGCCATCAATGGCCTTGGCCTCTGAAATTACTTCATCAATCCTTGATTGGTCACGGCCAACCACAATCATAGTAGCGCCAGATGGCGCTATTCCATGAACCACTTTTCGGCCTATACCTCGGGTAGCGCCAGTTATCAGCACCACTTTGCCTTGCATGTTGACAACGCCCTCATCACTGTTGGACCCTTTAACCATGGACATGGCCTGCCGGAGGGGGTTAAAACCATGTGTTGCGAGTGACCCGCCTAGAATGATAGGATGGTATTGAGAGTTCACGATACTCGTCGCCGCAAGAAAGTCGATTTCACAACTATTGAGCCGGGCAAAGTTCGGATGTATGTCTGTGGAATCACTCCGTATTCACCATCACATCTCGGTCACGCACGCTGTTATGTTTCCTTCGACATTATTCATCGCTGGCTAGAAGCGAAAGGATATGATGTGACTTATGTTCAGAACTTCACCGATGTTGATGATAAAATAATCAATATCGCTAACGAGGAAGGAATTGACTTCACTGAAGTGGCTGAGCGCAATATTGAAGATTATTTTTCTGCAATGGATGCGATGAATGTTCTACGCGCTGACCATTATCCTAGAGTTACTGAAACCATAGACGGGATCATCTCGATGGTTGAAATCCTTTTAGAAAAGGAACACGCTTACGTCGGTGATGATGGAGTCTACTTCCATGTAGAGTCAGCACCTGAAAAGTATGGACTTTTGACAGGACAGAACATTGAGGCTGTACGGGCTGGCGCAGGTGGTAGAGTTGGTGGCACTGGAAGTGGAAAGCGTGACCACAAGGATTTCGCATTATGGAAACTTGCTAAACCGGGAGAACCGCAGTGGGAAAGCCCATGGGGAGCCGGTAGACCTGGGTGGCACATTGAATGCAGTGCCATGAGTTTGCAGTTCTTCGGAGAACAATTTGATATCCATGGCGGCGGAGAAGATTTGCAGTTCCCACACCACGAAGCGGAAATATTCCAATCAGAATGTTGTACTGGAACCTCACCTCTAGTTCACCACTGGATGCACAACGGTTTCGTCAATGTAGACGGTGAGAAAATGTCGAAATCTTTAGGCAATTTCTGGACTATTACAGATGCATTACAAAACTTTGAGCCATTGGTGTTGCGTCATGCACTCCTCAATGCTCATTATCGCAATCCAATTGATTTCTCTGAGCAACTTCTTGAGGATGGGAAGCGTAGTCAAGCTAGGCTTGAGGATGCTTATCATGACGCATTAACGGTATGGGATGGAGTCAAGCATAACCAAATTGTCAAATTACCACGCCCTGAACTTGGAACAGAAGGATTGGCTCACACATTAGGGATGCTCGAAAAGTTAGGTGAAGAATGTGCGATGGCGATGGACGACGATTTCAACACCCGAGAAGCGCTTGCAAAGATTAACGCCGCCATCCGTGAGATTTCAAAGATGCTAAACTCAGGGCTTCAAGATGATGACCGTGTAGCATTCGGATATTACGCAGTTGAGTGGTTAGAAGAATTCGCAGGCAAAGCGCTTGGACTTCTGCCAACTCGTGAGAAAGCATTGATGGGTCCACCTGATGACCCACGCAGGACTGAATTGGCACCTAAAGTCGGAGAACTTCTCATCAAGAGGGCAGCGGCTAGAGAAGCAAAGGATTGGCCAGCCGCTGATGCAATCCGTGACGAATTAGCAGCGCTTGGAGTCACGGTTCAAGATACTGCAGATGGACCTGTTTGGAAAATTACTGATTGAATCCTAGACATTTGATGTAGAGTCTGCTAAATGCTTTCAGCGTTTTCTAACCAGCATCCAAAGCGAAGCCGCAGAACCTAGTATCACCGTCAATGCAACGAACATCATTATCCAATAAAGTGGTGAAGTTGGGTCAAGAAGAGAAGAAAAGAGATCACTATCTGGGTCAGTGAATCCAGTATCATCTTGGACGCACGCCATCTCAGTGCACACCCACTCTTCTTCGACACAAACACAGGTATTGCACCCTTCGTCTGTCAGTTTAGTGTCACCCTCATTGCACTGGGCTACAACCACATCATCACCGCCGTCACCACCGTCACCATTGTCAGGCGGGTCTGGGATAACCGGATCTGTGTCAGGCGGAGTAAATGTCTCACTGCGGTTACCATTGGCATCAAAATCAACATCGTAATAGCGTGTGTAAAGGTCAATTGTTCCTTTGCTGTTGAATGGAGTAGAGCGATTTAGCACATCGAAATAGCGGTCATCACCATAGGTGAAAATTGGGTCAAGAGGTATTTCACCTAATGTTGAATATGATTGGTCAAGCCATGAGTTGAACTCTTCCCATGTACGGGTGTTTTGACCCCACTCGTCAAACATTTCTTGACGGTCATAACGCATTGCTTTTGTCAGAGTTTCTTCAAGTGAAGAGAACGACTGAGCACCATCTTCCATACTGTCGTAGGTGATGTCAACGGCCTTTTGGAAGCCGTCACCATTGACCAATTCGTGGTCTTGGCCATTGATGGCTTGCATCATGTCAACATCGCCGAAAACTGCTAATCCACCAACTGTAACCAATCTAATGTCTGGGTCAATGGCTTCTATCATTGTGCGATATGGGTCTTCCGCAATATTGTCAACAACTAGGAAATCAGCTTCTAATCCATTTTGGATTCTGCCAACATAATTGTTCCACTTAATTGCATCAGCAGGGTTGCTTGTAACCATCTGTACAAGTTCGTAATCGCTGAATGTACCACTCATTTTATTCTGATTCCACCAATCTGCCATCTTCAATTCATGAAGGGGATTCTTTGCGCCTGATGGACCCCAGTCAGGCGCTAATGTAATTCGCACACCAGCATCTTTTGCTAAGTCAGGGTGTGCGGTGTCGCCGTAAAGCAACATGTTAGACATCGGCGACCATACAAGCGTTGCATCTACTGCCGCCATGTCGGCAAACTCAGATTCACGAAGAGGAACGCCATGAATCAGGACTGTTTCTCTGAACAACAATCCTTGGTCTTTGAGAAGTTGAAATTCATTCAAAGATGAGCCGTCCACGCCTTCAGCAACGTGTACAAACCATCCATCAAGTGAGCCATCTTCGTGGTCTTCAATCAGATGAGACCCGTCGTAATCCGGGTCGTATGCAGCATCACATACCGCACAAGTTTTCATATTGTCTTCACCGAAATTGTAGTGTTCAACATTACGCGCTAAGATGCTATCCCAAGAATCACCTGAACTTGATGGCCCACCTTGAATGGCTGTTGTCCCACCAACTATTGACTTCACCTCTGCATACTTGACTGCTTCATCCGAAAGTCCCCAACGGTCACCCTGCAACATGAAAACTTTCGGCCAAGATACTTCTGGTTTGTAATTTGAATTATCTTTCCACTGGTAACGATTGGTGTAGAATTGCCCGTTTGGAGGCGTGTAATCCCACAGTGGTAGGTAGTTGTAATGGTAGTGATTATGCAAGTCAAGTAACCCGGGGAAAATGGTTCCTTCGGTTTCGTAAACCGGCACTCCTTCAAGATTGAGATGAGAGGGTGTAGGGCCACTCCAAACCGCAACAATTGTGCCATCAACAATGTAGATATGTCCATCGTTTAGCACACCTTGTTCCGAGGTCATCGTCACTACTCTTCCAGTCAATACATACGAACCTTCGTGCATGTGGTCGCGTGGCGTGTAACAAGAGCCCTGTCGGTGAGTTCCCTGAGGCCATTCTTGATCATTAGCTAACCCAGGAGTTGGGCTACCTACTTTGCCCCAAGTGCCGTCAGAAAATCTGCCGTATGAAACATCGTAATCTGAATCAAGTTCAGCAAATGAATAACTATCCATCACCGCATCATATTGATTTGAGAGTTGGATGGTGTCACCATCAAAGTAACTGAATTCAATACCGGTTTTATCGCGGTAAAACACTATTCTTTCGTCTGGTGTAATGTTCGTATTCCAGCCGATTGAGCAAGGTGGTGAGCCACCATTAGGGTCATCATCAAGCCACCAACCACCAATGTTGACGGTTTCAGAGGTAGGATTCCACAATTCAATGAATTGGTCAGAAGATGAACCAAACTTCCCATCACCGTTCCAATCGGTCCCGTTGTAATCCTCTCCACTGGGGCTGACCAAAATTTCAGAGATGATAATGTGGTCGTGCACTGCATCCTCAGACACGTGAGCAACACTGGATGGTGAGAGTGGGGTCAAGGCAACTAGCATCAACGCGCAGAGCAAAAGTGGTAGTAGTCGGCCTCTCATGTCTATACCACCATCCTCACCACTTCATAATCGCTCTTACTACCCGTAAACAGCAATCATCTGCTATTATACGAAAATAAGACATTTTGTAATTTAATGCCTAAAGGCATTCGCGCGTCAGTCACAAATAGGCGGGGCGGCTCGGATTGTTTGATGAGTCGTGGAAAAGTAGCATCCATGTCACGGCTATCCAGCCGTAGCGTACTCATCAGCCTGATTATTTTGACTCAACTTTTCGCCGGCTGCTTAGGTGGTGATGATAACCCTGCCAATCCAACCGGACCACCTGACTGGTCCGCCGGATTTACCTACATTGACGACCCTGCAACTCTAGATTTAGCAGCAGATTTTGATGTTGTAAGCCCTGACCTTTCGCTAAGTGTTGGTGACTGGG
>DUDF01000017.1:0-433 GCA_012959435.1 Candidatus Poseidoniales archaeon | reverse complement strand
ATCATTGTTGACACAAATTGGTTGTAGGACGCCAAAGCCAACAATCACTGGACAAGAAGGACTTGGCGAAGGCAGTATTGTGCAAACCACAACTGGAGATATCATCTCAATGGGTTGGTTTCCTTACCCTTCAAGCAGCGGAGGGGACCAGTTCTACGCCTTCCTTTGGGATGGGGAGAGTGAATCATGGGGTTGGTGCTACAATCGTTTAACTGAGCCATTTTATGACCGTTCTTGGCAGGTTGAGGTTGTTGGGCCAATCTCAAGCAACATTGGCAGTGGTGAATGGGCAAGCCTAGTCATCAGCAATTTTTGGCATCAATCGTCTAATCGTGGTGGCCAAATCAGTGTAGATGGTCTGAACTACTACTACTTCGAGTTCCCAGATAAGAATGCAAATCTTGATGTTGAAACTGTTGATTTGAAATTTGAC
>DUDF01000016.1:4333-8236 GCA_012959435.1 Candidatus Poseidoniales archaeon | reverse complement strand
GTGACCAACTTGGGAAAATAGGGGAGGTCAGAGTAGATGGTTATCCACTATTGGAAGACTTACGGCCCCACTTAACTCCTAATCAACGCGACCAGTTTGACCAGCGAGCAGTAACGGGGATGTACTACGGAGAATCCCTCCTAGGGATACCAGCCAGCCAAGATTGTCTTTCATTATTGTACAATAAAGCAATTTTTGATGCTCAAGGACTGGACTATCCCGATGGAACTTGGACTACTGATGATCTTCTCTCAGCCGCTGAAAACCTCACTTACGGTGATGTCAAAGGACTTGCATTGCCTGTTAAAGTGGCTTACTGGTGGTTCCCATTCCAGGAAGGTTTTGGTGGCCATCTGTTTGATGAAAGCGGTAATCCAACTTTAGATTCCAACGGTTCTGCTGCGGCTGTGGATTGGTTATTCGATTTAGAGAAAGAACATGATGTGGTTGCAACCGGTACACAAATAGAATCAATGAAATCCCAATTTATCACATCCAAGGCAGCAATGATTGTTGATGGTCCTTGGAATTGGGCAACATACGAATCTAGCCGTCTCAACATAGGCCAATCACTGTTGCCAATTGTTGAGCAGAGTGGACTGCGAAGTTCACCACTGGTCACTTACAAAGGATGGTCAGTAACAAAACAGAGTACTCAGAAAGTCGCTTCTACTGACCTCGCATTGTGGTTATCTTCGCCATCTGTCCAGCGTGATTTTGCCCTTGATACTTACACAATGCCAACTTCAATTGAGTTGTACACCGACCCACAAATTACCGGAAATGATGTTATTTCAGGGTTTTTAGCCCAAGCACAGGTTGGCACACCTGCACCAACAACGAGAGGGATGGCTCTAGTGTATGGCCCACTTGGAACTGCCTTTGAGCAGGTCTACACCGACTCCTCAACATCACAACAAGCATTGGGTGGGGCAAATACTGAACTGATTAATTTGCTAGCAGAATCTCAACAAGCAGAACCTTCTCAACTTGTTGAGGGATATCGAACTATCAGTATTTCATTCAATGATGAAAGTGGATACGACTTGTATCGTATTTCTTTTGACGGTGATGAGCATTCAACCTATCCCAACAATGCCGATTGTTTCAACATTGGAAGCCAATGGAACTGCAACCTAACAGGAATGACACCAGGTAAAATGCACAATATTTTGGTTATTGGTGAGGGGCTCAACGGAACGTCGGCATCTACCACTTTATTGACGATGAATATGTCAAGTGAGGTGCAAGACGAAATCCCCCCTCCAGCAGATACATCACCTATTCTGTTCGCGGTGGGTTCAATCGTTTTTTCACTCATCGCTCTACTTTCATTCCTGCGTTGGCGTGATGCACGTGCTGGAAAAACTCGTTCTAAACTCGCCCACTTTTATGTTGCACCAGCGCTTGTCGCGCTAGCAGTTCTCACTTTTTATCCTGTTTTATACGGGATTTGGCTATCTTTTACCAATGCCGACCAAACCCACTTAGGAGAACAAACTTGGGTCGGCCTTGCTAATTTCGTGGAAGTTTTTACTGAGTCTGGATTTATCAGAGTCACTCTTTTCACGCTGATTTGGACCGTTGTAAACGTTACCGCACATATTGGACTTGGCCTGTTACTTGCGATACTCCTGAATAACAAACATGTGAGGGGAAGGGTTGCTTATCGTACCATACTTCTCTTGCCTTGGGCAATACCATCTTACATCTCCGTACTAGTGTGGCGTGGTATGCTAGAACCCGCTGGGCTTGTCAATGACATTCTTGGCACGGATCTCAATTTCTTAGCAGACCCAACTGGTGCAAAAGCGCTAGTCATCATGGTCAACATTTGGCTTGGAGTACCTTTCATGATGATGTCACTTAGTGGGGCTTTGCAATCACTTCCTCAAGAAATGTATGAGGCTGCAGAACTTGATGGCATCTCTAGTTGGCGACAGTTCCGACATTTGACCCTCCCTAACTTAAAATCGGCTATGGTACCACTTTCATTACTTGGATTTATTTGGACATTTAATATGTTCAACGTCATCTATCTAATGACTGATGGTGGGCCTAATCTCTACTTTGGTGAGCCAGGTTCAACTGATATTCTCATCACTTATGTGTATGATATTGCCTTCAGAGATGGCGCTTATGGTGTAGCCGCAGCATGGTCGGTTGTCATCTTCCTGATGTTACTAGGGTTCTCAGTGGTTTACATGAAGCAAACCAATGCAACGGAGGCGGTTGCATGAGTGAGGATTTGGCGAAAAAGCACTACCGACCGGTAGAACTCTCAACTCTACGAACTTGGATAATTACTGCTATTTTCGTAAATGTTGCAATCATCCCAATAGAATGGTTACGAACAGGTGATGGCGCAATGCTTTCAATTCTTGATGTTGCAATTCTAGCAATACTGTTGATGATGTTCCCTGAACAGCAAGAAACCGCTAAACGCGATTTTGCAATTCTTGTTGCTGGCGTAGCAATGATTTCAGCGATTTTCCGCTTGGCTACATCTGACCTAGTAATCTTTGATTTCTGGGCTAGAGGTTGGCTTCTTATTCCAGCGGCGATTTCAATTTGGTGGATTTCATCACCACATGTTTCTGCTTGGGTAAAAGGCACAATGACAACTGAAACTGCTGCTAAAGGGCTTGCAAGAAATCGACACCTCTCACCGAAACTATCAGCTCTTGGAGTCCACATCATCTTACTACATGCGGTTGTATTAGTCCTCATACCAGTCATTTGGATTCTTGATATTGCACTATCGCCGGGAAACACATTAGGCAGTGCATTGTTTGACCAATTTAGTACTGAACATTTCTCTAAGATATTACATGGTGAATCGTTCTGGGTTTGGTTACGTAATTCAATTATTGTTAGTGTAGGCACCACAATACTTGGCCTTGCATTGGCAATACCTGCTGGTTATGCCTTCAGCCGATTCAAATTTAGTGGGCGTGAACCAGCAATGTTCTCCTTCCTATTGGTTCAGATGTTCCCCGGAATCATCATCTTAGTTCCTTACTTTTTAGTAATGAAATCACTCGGCCTCCTTAATTCATGGCTGGGTTTAGTTTTGGCATATTCAGTTACTGCCTTGCCTCTTTGTGTCTGGATGTTGAAGGGCTTCTTTGACACCATCCCTAAGGAATTAGAAGAGGCGGCTATCCTTGATGGATGTAATCAGGCTCAAGTGTTTAGAAAAGTTATCCTCCCTCTTTCAATACCTGCAGTTGCTGTCACTGCGCTGTTCTCATTTTTAGCGGCGTGGAACGAATTCCTCCTCGCTCTAACCTTCAACACATCCAATGAAATGTACACGCTCCCAGTAGGTCTTGCATCAATGATCTCCTCAACCAGTCAAGCATGGGGGGACTTTGCAGCAGCATCAATTTTAGTCAGTATCCCCGTAGTTTTACTGTTCATTCTTTTCCAAAGATTCCTGATAGAGGGTCTTTCTGCTGGAGGAGTAAAGGGGTGATGAAATGGTCGAAGTGAAATTCGAAAATGTAACAAAGAGATATGATGATGGTACTGTCGCGGTGAATAAACTGAGTATAACCGTCCACGATGGTGAATTTTTAGTGCTAGTTGGGCCGAGTGGCTGTGGTAAGTCAACTAGTCTGAGAATGCTTGCTGGACTAGAAGATGTAACGGATGGTCAAATCACAATTGACGGGAATGTAGTCAATGATTTGGCCCCAGGTGCTCGTGATGTAGGGATGGTATTCCAAGGATACGCACTTTATCCACACATGACTGTTTCAGAAAACCTCTCCTTTGGATTAAGGATGGCAAAAGGGGATGCAAAACTCTCGAAAGAGGAGATTAAAGTAAGGATTGACGACGCGGCGAGTTTACTCGGGTTGACTGAACAACTAGACAAGAAACCAAAGGAATTGTCTG
>DUDF01000016.1:0-4323 GCA_012959435.1 Candidatus Poseidoniales archaeon | reverse complement strand
AGAGCATTGGTTCGGCGCCCAAAAGTTCTGCTAATGGACGAACCACTATCAAATCTTGACGCGGATTTAAGAAATCAGATGCGAACTGAAATCCGGCGCCTACATGATGAATTAGGGACAACAACAGTTTATGTCACGCATGACCAGATTGAAGCGATGACATTAGCGGATAGAATAGCGATAATGGATGGCGGCGAATTACAACAACATGCACCGCCGCTAACCGCTTACAATGAACCTGCAAATGATTTTGTGAAGGGTTTCTTGTGTAAGCATATAGACGAAATAGTTGAAACAGCAAACAATATCTTCCAGAAGGAGTGAGACTCAATGCGTAAGGCAACTTTGTTGGTGATTCTGCTAATCATTGCCTCCTTACCTAGTCCCACAACAGCAGATGAAAACCCAGTTCGTCAACGCTCAAACATGACTGAATTTACTTGGATAGGTTCGGCAACAACCGTGCAAGTTTCAGGTGAGTGGGATAATTGGCAAGTACGAACTGATTTAGTAGAGAATAATGGATCTTGGAGTGTTGAACTCAATCTTAACCCCGGCATGTATTGCTACAAACTTATCATTGATAATAATTGGATTTTCGACCCTTCCGAACCATACCGCGGTTATTGCGAGGCATTTGAGAATAGTATTGTTAGAGTGCAAAATGCTTCAATCCCGATGTTCACCCATGAAATTAATAATCAAAATTTGACTGTCTACTGGCATGCTGGAACTAGCGGCGGCGGACCTGACTATACCCCATCTGCTTTGACTAACAGTACGTGGGATTCTCAGTCATGGACATGGAGCCTTGACCTGTCAAGCCTACCTAATGGAAAGAATACCCTACACATCAACGGAGAGGATGTTGATGGAAATATAGCCGATGATTTGTTACTACCATTTTGGAATGGGCCACAAGCAGATTTCGTTTGGGAAGATGCCCTCATTTACATGATAATGACCGACCGCTTTGTCAACGGTAACAATTCAAATGACCCACTTTCAACGGGTGCTGCCCAAGGCGCAGATTGGATGGGTGGAGATTTCGCGGGCATTACTCAAATGATTCGCTCAGGGCATTTCACAAGTCTTGGTGTCAATGCACTATGGTTGACACCTTTCAACTCAGCAGCAAATGGCACTGGTACAAGTTCAGATGGACTGCACGAAGTTTCAGCCTATCATGGATATTGGCCTGTTGAGCCACGTGGAATTGATTCACGATTAGGAACTGATGCTGAGTTGCATGAATTAGTGAATGCTGCACATGACGCTGGAATCCGTATAATGGGTGATTTTGTTGTAAATCACGTGCACGAAGACCATCCCTACTACTCCGATAATCCAGAATGGTTCAACCAAGGCTGCCTGTGTGGTGAAGCAAATTGTGATTGGACTGAACACCGCCTTGACTGCTTGTTCAGATCATACATGCCAGATGTCAATTGGCGTGAGAGAAATGCTAGTGAACAATTCATTTCTGACGTGATGTGGTGGATGGAAACATTCGATCTTGATGGTGGGCGAATAGATGCTGTCAAGCATGTTGAAGACCTTGCGATTACAAATCTAGCAGTACGCATCAATGAGAGATTTGAAACGGCTGGAACCGATTATTATCTGAAAGGTGAAACAGCAATGGGATGGGCTGGTCACAATTTGAATGATAATGCCGATGAGTATGGAACAATCAACAATTATATCGGACCAAATGCACTTGATGGACAAGCTGACTTTGTCCTCTATCATGCGGTAGTAGACAATGTGTTCACCTCAGGCAATATGGATTACGCACATTTGGATTACTGGACCGCTCGAAGCCAAGACCAATATGTCGAAGGTGCAACAATGGTGCCTTTTGTCGGCAGTCATGATGTACCTCGATTCACAAGCCGAGCAGATACTGGCACATCAGATGCTTGGAATCAATGGGTTGAGGATGGCTTACCAGGACAACCGGGGATTGATGGCCCGTACCAAACTGCTTTGCAGGCTTACACGTGGCTACTTACAACGCCAGGTTCAGCAATGATATACCAAGGAGATGAATATGGTGAGTTTGGGGGAGCCGACCCTGACAATCGCCATATGTGGCGTGACATATCCAATCACAGTTTACAGGAAAAATCGATAATGGAAAATATCAGTGCTATCGGCCAATTAAGGCTGGATTCAGATGCACTTCGCAGAGGTACATACGCATCCCTGTCCAACGGAACAGATACGATTGCTTGGTCGATGACGAGCGAATCAGACCAAGCGGTGATTGCAATGAATCGTGGTACTACATCTGCAGAATTCAACCTGTCACTAGATTGGTTTGCAAACGATTCACTAAACGGCATTGTGATGAGTGATGAACACGAATTCACTCTACCTCCACATAGTGTTGCTATTTTCTTACCTGAAGATGAAAACATCACAACACCTCCTGTTGAAGGGTGCACAGATTCTGTTGCAACAAACTTTGATCCACTCGCTGAAATTGATGATGGAACCTGTGAATATCTGGAGCCACCACAAGAAGGGTGCACAGATTCTATTGCAACAAACTTTGACCCGCTCGCCGAAATTGATGATGGTACTTGCGAATATCAGGAGCCATCACAAGAAGGTTGTACCGATGCTGAGGCAATTAATTTTGATATTCTAGCAGAGGTCGATGATGGTACATGTGAATACAATAATCCAGGCCCTGATGATAATTCTAGCAATGAAACTGGTAATGAAACTGGTAATCAAACGGGTAATCAAACAGGAAACCAAACGGAAGAACCACCAGAAGAGGATGAGATGGTCACTTGTGACGCATGCTGTGGTGAAACGGTTGAGGTTTCAGTATCAATTGGCTGCAATGCAATCGGCCCACTAGATTGTGAGCCATGCGAGCAGATTGAGGGCGGCAACTCTGTAAACGATGGTTCTGAAATAATGCAGGGTGGATTCAGTTTCCTCACTATAGCGGCAATAGGATTGATTATCCTCATAGCGTTTGCAATCGGGGCTGTTGCAATCATCACTCAGGTTCGTCGTGACTGAATAATTCATAGAAGCGCACATAATCGGAAATCATTCTTGCACCCGTGAATCTAGCACTTGTCGCAATTGCTGCTCGCATGAGGTGGGCCCATCTTTCCTCTCCAACAGACCAAGCCTGCAAGATTTCATTTTCTAACACTGAGTAAAGTGAATCCACATCTCTCTGGTCATCTCGGTCATCCTCCGCCTTTCCAATGGCCCACCCATTAACTCCATGTTCGCAGGCTTCAGGCCACCATCCGTCCAAAATTGAGAAGTTCGGAACTCCATTCATGGCCGCCTTCATACCACTGGTTCCCGAAGCCTCCATTGGGCGAACCGGGTTATTCAACCAAATATCCACGCCACCGGTCATCGCAAGACCGGTAGCCATTGAATAATCCTCCAAGAATGCAACTGGTATCTCATCTGAAACCTGTTCAGCACCAGCAAAGATGTCGCGAATGAGTTGTTTTCCCCCCTCATCCCTTGAGTGTGCCTTACCTGCGAAAACAAACTGAATCTTGTGGGTACCGATTTTTCTTAATCTCTCCAAATCACTGAACACTAAATTTGCTCTTTTGTAGGTTGCAAAACGCCTAGCAAACCCAATTGTCAAGCGATCTTCATGTAATTCTACACCTGTGCTCACATGCACAAGGTCACGTAAAACTGCTCTCGCTTGTTGACGCGCTGAAATCAAAGCAGCATCCGGTATTTTACCAGCATGTGCCAAAATTGCTGGGTCATTACGCCAACCATGCAAATACTCGTCAAAAATTTCCTTCATTGGAGGAGTTGTCCAAGTAAGGTGATGAACCCCATTAGTAATGGGTTCAATGTGTGTTCCTTCGAACATTGTAGAAGCAACCCATGCATTTAGGTTTGAAACAGCATTTACTTGACCTGCCAAAGCAATTGCAAGATGACTCATTGAACATGATTCTTGGCACCCATCAATGGTACGTACATTTTCGGGTAATAAATTGCCAATCACATCTTCTACATCCTCCCAAGCAAATCTATCGTGACCTGCAGGAACAGGGGTATGAGTAGTAAACAATGTTCGTCTTGACAACTCAGCAAGAGTCCATCCTTGAGATATCATCTCTAGAGCAGCAAATGTACAATGCCCTTCGTTGAGATGTAATCCTTTCAACGGCCACTCTCCAATGGCCTTTAGGACTCTAATACCCCCAACACCAAGCAGATATTCTTGCCGTAGTCTTGTAGAATCATCACCTCCATAAAGTCGATTTCCTAAGGCGGCATGCTCAGGTTTGTTCAAATCATGCCTAGTGT
>DUDF01000015.1:46339-46762 GCA_012959435.1 Candidatus Poseidoniales archaeon | reverse complement strand
AGATAATTGGGCCACTTGAATCAGCAATTTCCCAAGATTTTGAGGCGATCATCTCTTCCTCAGTCGAAATACACCAAGGGCTATCCTCGTTAACTTCGCCACCTAAATCCATCATTTCTCGAAAGCCTCCCACATCTGTTGGAGAATTGTTTGTCTGCGGTTCCCCTTCAATAATTTCCCAAGTATTGGGGTGTTGAATACTGACTGGTATTGTTACTTGTTTGAATGTCGAAGTCAGATTTATTTCATGTGTAGTCAAAGAACTGCAGGTGAAACTGTCTGGAAGGCAGCCACGAGTGTTCTGAACATTTTTCGTTAATTCTTCTATTATTATCCAAGGTCCTGTACGACTACGTTGATTCCCATCATCTGTAACAAAGGAAGAATCGTATCTCCCTTCAGGCTCCCATTTTGGTGGATTAT
>DUDF01000015.1:38276-46318 GCA_012959435.1 Candidatus Poseidoniales archaeon | reverse complement strand
CCTGCATCCCAGTCTATGGTTAACCACTCTCTTGCAATCATGCCATTATCTAGTTCCTCTCGAAGATATTTGATATCCAATTCCGCTTCAATCCTTCCTAAACGGCCTGCATCATCAATCAGTTCAGTAAGATTCACATTACCACTTATCTGTAAGCCAGTGGGTGCATTTACACAGTTTGCACAACCTTCACTGATGATTGAAATTGAATCCATATTGATAGTGGCTATAGCCCCGCGGTCGTAATCATCTAATCCAAGAGCATCCATTGATGCTCTAGTTGAGAGAATCATGGTTCCTGAGATATTTGAGATTTCAAGATCAGACGTAGTTTCAGTTTCCTCTTTCACCCCTAAGGTTATCGTTGCTAGAACAACAATTGCTAGAACTAACCATTCTGCAATGGATACAACTCGTACATTTGTGCTACCCACATTTTTGCGAATAGGCAGTTATTGATGGTGTTAACCCTAGAAATCAATAATTTCAATCGTGTTTAATTAGCGAGTGATTTCACGACCAATGATTAGTCTCTGTATCTCAGACGCCCCTTCGTAGATTTGGAAGACCTTTGCGGCTCTCATCAATCTAGCAACCGGATATTCCTCAGAATATCCATATCCACCGAAAATTTGTACGGCTTCAATCGTTATTTCAGTTGCCATGTCAGCGCAAAATCGCTTGGCATGAGCCGCCGCTTCAGTATTTGGCTGACCATTATCAGCGAGCCAAGCAGATTTCCATACCAATAATCTCCCAGCCTCAATACTGGTTTTCATATCAGCGAGTTTTGCCATAATCATTTGGTGATTGAAAATTGGTTTACCAAAAGCCTCTCTTTCTTGAGAGTAAGCGAGTGCATGTTCGTAAGCGGCTCGAGCAACTCCTACCGCATGTGCGGACACACAGGGTCTTGAGAGGTCAAATGCACTCATTGCATTGAACCATCCATTTCCTTCTTTGCCACCTACGAGGTTCTCCACTGGCACTTTCACATTTTGGAATATCACCGAGCGAGTGTCTGAGCAACGTTGCCCCATGACATCTTCCTTCTTGCCAATACTGACTCCGTCCCAATTTGACTCAACGATGAATCCGGACATTCCTTTGTAGCCAGCCTCCTTATCGGTGTATGCGAGAACGAAAAACCAGTCTGCATATTTTGCACCTGTGATGAACATTTTTGTACCGTTAAGTACGTAGTGGTCACCATTCAATACTGCATTTGTATTGATTCCTTGGACATCACTTCCGGCTACTGGTTCAGTAACACAATAAGAGCAAAGAGCACCATCATTGACCAACATTCCAAGATACTTTTCTTTTTGGGACTCAGTTGCACCGGTGATGATTGGTGCGCCAGTCAATCCATTGGCGTAGGCTGCAGTTGCAAATCCTGAGTCACCCCATGCAAGTTCCTCCTGGACAATCACTTCTGTCATTACTCCCATCCCCATTCCACCATAGGCTTCAGGGATGTGTAAATTTGTTAGCCCGGTTTCGTGGCATAGGCGTATTGCATCACGTGGGTATTCGCGATTATTGTCCCAGTGCTCCGAGTTTGGGCGCAGTTCAGTCTCTGCAAATTCATGAGCAAGGTCACGTAACATCTCTTCTTCTTCAGACAGAGAGAACTCGACCATGGTTATGGGAGAGGCCATTCTGCCTTTACTATTGGCATTTATTCGTCAAGGGGTCTACGCTAGGATAGGTAGTAAAGTAACATTATGAAAACTGCATAGCAACCAATTAAAATCCCACCTTCTTGGCGGTTAAATTTGAAATCCGTCCACATGAATACCAATGCAAGTGCTGTGCAAAACAGGGTTGCGGGGAATATTAGTTGGTAGAATAGACTAGTGTTGTAAACTGTAATTGGGTTTACTAATGCGGCCAATCCAACTGATAGAAGCGGGTCGGTGATGTTTGAACCAATTAGGGTTCCAACAGCGACTCCGGTGCTTTTTCGTGCGGCCAAAATAGCAACCGCTAGTTCTGGGACCGAAGTACCCACTGCTGCCAAGGTAGTCCCCACCACTGCAGACGGCACTCCCAATTCCACAGCAATACTGGCCGCTGATGTGACAACTCTTGATGAAGCAAACATTGCTAGGCCAAGGCCGATAATTAGCATCACTAAATATGCTGCACCGGTCCAATTCATCTCAATTCCAGTTTCGGTACGAATGTCTTCAATCATTTCAAACTCTTCAGCACGTATTTTATCGCGATGTTGGACTAAATATGTGATATAGAACACATATAGCAAACAGAGTAATGCGCCTTCGATACGATTTAAATCACCATCAATTATTATCAGCATTGAAAGCAGAAGGACAGCAGTAAACATCATTGTTCCATCTCGCTTGATCCAGTCTGGTTTTACCTCCATTGGCTTGATAATCACAACGATTCCTAGAATCAATGTAATTTGTACTAAAACAGAACCATAGATGTTGCCAAGGGCAAAATCAGTAGCACAGTCGGTAACACCTTGTACACAGGGGTTCAGGTGTGCTTCCCATGCAGCCTGAGTTGAAATCAAAATTTCTGGTAGCGAAGTCCCTAGGGATACAATTGTCAGCCCAACAATAATTTCAGTAATTCCAACACGCCGCGCTAATCCTTTTGCACCTTCAACGAAGAAGTCTGCTGAAGTGATTAGAAGCCCAATTGCAAGCAGGAGAAAGAAGCCACTAACAGCCATTCCTGGAATAGTGTGTTCCCCTGCTGTAATTGTCTGTAAAGCAATCATAGCGAGGAACAGTGAAGCGATTATCAGCACGTGGTTCCACATAAAAAGTGAGAGAATCCCTCGCACTTTTTTGTTCATCTTAGGGTTACGAGGGCTAGCCCCTTGAACCGTCTCTGCGTTCTGCTCAAGGTCACTCTTCTCATCCTCGGACATACCTCAAACCCATCCTGCGCTAACACCATTACCACAATACACTATCGCCTTGACTTTTCTTAGTTTGAACAGATATTTCGGAGGTGTTGAATCACCAAGTCAACATCAGGGATGTTGTGGTCTTCTAGGGTCGGTGAAAATGGTACAGGAGTATCCAATGCTCCGACTACTATTGGTGCAGCCTCAAGATGGTAGAATGCTTCTTCTTGGATTCGGCTTGAAATCGTGTGACCAAATCCGCCAGTGTATTGCGCTTCTTGTAGCACGATGAAACGACCGGTTTTCTTGACCGATTGTACGCAAGTAGTAGCATCAAAAGGTAAGATTGTTCGAAGGTCAATAATTTCAATTTCAATTCCATCTGCAGCTAATATTTGTGCTGCTTGAAGGGCGACATGAACCATTGCCCCATAAGTGATGATAGTTGCATTTTCACCACCTCGTATGATGTTGGCTTTACCGATTTTGTATTGTCCGGAGCCAGAATCAAGGTGTTTAAGCACACTATCTTTGTCTAACATCTGATTGATGTTGTCGCCCCAACCAGTTAACCCACCTCTAAGCCCATACATTCCAATGTGCTCAAGGAACATGACAGGGTCTGGTAATGCTGCCGCTTCAACTAGCATATCGTAAGCGTCTTGAGGTGTTGATGGGAACAGAATTGTTAATCCCGGGTCATTGGTGAACCATGACTCAATCATGTTTGCATGGAATGGACCGGAGCGAGTTTTGCCACCAAGAGGGATCCTAACAACGAGTGGGACATCTGCGCCCCAGCGCCATCGTAGTTGAGCGGCGTTGTTAATCAGCGGATTCATCGCTAAGGCTGCGAATCCACCAAATTGGATTTCAGCCACCGGCCGCATTCCAGCCAATGCAGCGCCGGTGGCTGCATGAATGATAATCGCCTCTGACAGAGGCATATCGAGCAATAAATCACCATGGCCTTTGGCTTTCAAAGGCAAATTCATGCCAAAGGCGCCTGCAACTTCCATGTCTTCGCCCATGAAAACGGTTCGGCTACCCCAACGCTCAGCAATGGCTACCATGCCTTGTTGAATTGCTCGGCTGAAAGAAGATGAACCGGTTTCAGAAGAAAACTCAACATAGGTTTCACCTGAAGTAACTTTATTCTCGGGCGATTCATCTCCTCGCCCAGTTAATCGTGAGAGTTGGTCAGCGTGGCTGTCAGAGTCGTGGAAGCTGGTTATTCCAGTAGTGACAGTTTCACCTTCTGGCCATGGCATGTCATCTAGGGTGTTACGTGCGTCATCAACATTGGACTTCTCTTCCCGTTCAATGCGCTCTAGTTCTTCACCCTCAACTCCGAGTTTCTTGAGTAATGAGCGATGGTTAGGGAGTGGGTCTTTCTCTCCCCAGTAGTCTAACAATTCACGGTTTACATATCCAGGGGGATTACCACTTTCTGCACCTAGGTATAGGTCATCATGATGGTGTGCGTGGCCACAGCCACGCATTGTTTCAACATGGATGAGAGTTGGCCCGCCACCTGTTAGTGCAAATTCACGGGCGGTGGCGGTGGAAGCGTAGAACGCGGCTGGGTCTGAACCATCAATTGTCCATGACGGCAGTCCAACTGCCTTACCTTTGTCAGCCCACAATTCAGCATTGTTCTGAGCGGATGGAAAAGTATCCAATGCAATTTGGTTGTTTTGAATCATGTATGCTATTGGTAATCCTCTAGCGCCAGCAAAATTGAGTGCCTCCCAGAACTCACCACTGCTTGAACAGCCTTCACCAACTGGTGCTAGTTGGAAGCGGTCGAGTCCCATTCGCTGGCTCGCAAGGGCGATTCCTGTAGTAGTGGCTGAGGCAATTGGTAGGGGAGCGGTTGGTGGGAGAATCCCAATTTGCCAATTGCCAATATGCAAATCACGTCCACCAGCATTGTCATGGCCTCCACTCATCAAGGATTGTGATTTTCCGGTTTGAGCAGCAAAAACCTCTGCTGGAGTTTGACCCATGGCTAGAGCAAGGCCAACATCGCGAATCATTGGTGCCACAATATCACCGGCATGGCGTTGGCCAGATGGTTGGTCGATTGCTCGATTCAATGCACTGGCACAAGCAACCACTGCTTCTTGCCAAGTTGAGCGGAAACCCTTACCACCAAATTTCCCACCATCTGGTGTATCAAGTCCATTCATAAATAGGTCTTTGAGATGATTGTCAAGATTTCTAGTGCGTTGCATCCAACGTTGCCAATCAAGCCGCTGTTCAACGGTTACTGATTGTAGGTGAGCGATTCTGCGAAGTGCGAGATGCAAGTCAATGACAAATCGTTTTGTGCGCCGCTTAAGATGTAGTTCTCCACTACGTCTCGGAATTATTTCATCTGTCGAAACTGATTCCGTCAAGTCTTCTTCAGAGCGGCGGCTTAGATTACCACTGATTCGTTCACATAATTGAGTGGAAAATTCGTGGAATTCGTTGCCATCCCAACTATCAATATCAGTGGTTATTTCATCCCAGATAAAGGCGAAAACACGCAGATGCCCATCCTGTTGTTGAGCGACTTCAGCCATCATCATTGAGCGGGCATCCGCCACTATAAGTGGCGAAGAAAACTCAAGGTGAAAATTAGGTTGCCAGTCGGCACCCCAAATCGGTGGTAAGCCATCTTGTCTACCCACAACTCATTCCTCCTAACAACTGCGAGGTGAAGTCAGCCTTCAATTCATTCGCAAGTTAATCCTCATTTTCAGGCAGGAAGCCCTCAAGTGCTTCCTTTGCGTCTTTTGTCAAAATCACTGCATCTTCAACCCGATGTGCTAATGTGGGGTCTGATAATCTCCCTGGTATTCCAATTTCCCAAAGTAGTTCATGGATTATCTCAAGAGTGCGCACAGTCATGTTGAGCGCGTCTGGGTCTGTAGGGATTAGGCCAGTTTCTTCAGTTAGTATTGCTACTTTTTCTGGTTGCTCGTCTAACACAGGGTCAAGTGCCGCTTCTAAGACATTTTCAATGTGCTCGGCCTGCCGGTCTAGAGCCTCCTCTAATCGGCTCATGCGTTGTGCTTCTTCACCATCACCATGCTCTTCAGTAGCGTCTAAAATTAGTGCGTCAAAAGTAGTTCTGAGAATAGTTTTCAGGGTTTCTGAATCAAGGTCTTTAAAACCATCAAGCTGGCCTTCGACCTTGGCCATGATTTCACTTACGAAATCGTCGTCTAGTGAATCTTCACCGAGTAGTTGCTCAAGAATTGGTAGGCTCCAAGATGGGTCGCCTGCAGTTACTTGGATGTCAAAATAGCCGCCTTGTTTACCTTTGTTGACATCTGCAGGCGGCGGTACAAACAACTTGTTAGCGTGTTTTGTCAGTTGGGTGAGTAGTTTACTCATGTCAACAGGTTTTGCTAATACTTCGGCAACTCCGGCTTGTGCGGCTGACATTAGATAATCAGGACCAGAGTCGTCAGACATAATTACAACACGGCACTTCAAGTCAAATTCTGGATCTGAAGTCATTTTACTTGCGGTATCAACAGCATCTCCTGATTTCCAATCACTGTTCATCAATACTACATCTGGCATAGTTGCCAAAGCAGTGCCTTCACACTGTCTAAGAGTCGCAGTTCGGGTGACTTCGTAACCCTCACGCTCAATGGAACCAGCAAGCAGATTACGCCGCCCCTCGTTCTCATCAGCCACTATGACAGATGCCATTCAAGAGGAGCGTACAGCCGGGATGCCTTCAACCTTACAGCCTTCAATACTTCGGGATAGTGGAATCCAAGAGGTCTGACCAAGCGTGGATTCCTCCGCTGAGATTGAGAATGGCGTGTAAAAACCCAGCATTTTTGATGGCGTGAGTTGCAGTAAGAGAGCGCGCACCAGTTCGGCAATATACTACGATATCTCGGTCTTTGGGTAACTCATGGATTCTTCCCATCAATGACATGATGTCAATTCTAGCATCGGTGTTCGGCAAAGTGACAATTTCTGCTTCATTGGCACCTCGAACATCTAGCAAATATGGGTGCCATCCTTCATTCAATTTTTCAACATATTCATCTGGGCGAATTGAGCCTAATCCCGCGCCTGGGGTGTCAGAAGAGGAGAAGTCAGAATTGGTCGTTGGCTTTGTTTCACAATATGCATCCAAGAGAGTCAGTTTTGTCACTGGTTCACGGTCTGGCAAATCACCAATCTTCAGGGTCTTGAAGTCGAGGTTTTTCGCATCATAAATGAGCAATCTCCCAGACAATGTTTCGCCGATTCCAAGAATCACTTTCAGAGCCTCAGTGGCTTGAATTGACCCGATGACGCCGGGTAATACTCCTAGGACCCCAGCCTCAGCACAAGAGGGTACAGCCTCAGGTGGTGGTGGGTCAGGAAATAGGTCGCGATAATTGGGCCCCCCAAGGTGGTTGAACAGAGAGGTTTGTCCTTCAAATCGGAAAATGCTTCCATAGACCCAAGGTTTCCCTAATATCTCACAGGCGTCAGAAATAATGTAGCGGGTTGGGATATTGTCAACTCCATCAACGATGACATCGTAGTTTGCAAGAATTTCAAGGGCATTTTCAATGCCGAGCCTACAGTTGTGGGTATCAACAGTGATTTCTGGATTGAGTTCAGATATTCTGCGGGCAGCAGATTCAGCTTTTGCTTCTCCAATCGCTGTGTTTGAGTGGATGATTTGGCGCTGTAGGTTGGTCAAATCGACCAAATCATCATCAACGATTCCAATGCGACCAATTCCAGCCGCTGCAAGATAGAGAAGTGCAGGTGAGCCTAAGCCACCTGCACCAATGACACAGACGCTTGCAGCCTTCAATTTCTGCTGGCCTTCAATACCAACATCAGGAAGGATGAGATGGCGCGCGTAGCGACCTCTTTCATCTGCTGACAGGTCACTCATCGGAATGTGCGAGGTGCTACTCACCTATTCGGTTTGCCACTAATTTTCTTCAAGCCACTTTTCAGTGTCCATGGCCGCTTGGCATCCCATGCCGGCAGCAGTGATTGCTTGACGGTAGCGTGTATCAACTACATCTCCTGCAGCAAAGACTCCGGGTACTGAGGTCATGGTGTGCTCAGAATGAACGATGTAACCACTCTCATCAGTCTTAACTTGGCCTTCAAGGAATGGGGTGTTGGGTTTGTG
>DUDF01000015.1:0-38226 GCA_012959435.1 Candidatus Poseidoniales archaeon | reverse complement strand
ATTGCCCCTGATAGTCCTGAATCGTCGGATAACCAGCGCTTGACTTGTCGGTGTAGTGCGATCTCAATTTTCGGGTGATTAGCCACACGGTCATACATTGTTTGTGAGGCGCGGAAGTAATCTCTTCGGTGAACGACAGTAACTTTTGAAGCAAATCTTGTAAGGAAATGCGCCTCTTCCATTGCTGAATCTCCTCCTCCAATAACCAACACCTCTTGGTCTCGGAAAAAGAATCCATCACAGGTTGCACAGGTGCTGACACCCTTTCCTTTCTGTTCATCTTCACCTTCTGCTCCTAGCCAAATTGCATCTGCTCCAGTTGTAATGATGATGGCTTTAGCGAGGTGTTCTTCGCCTTCCACAGTCACTTTGAAGGGGCGTGAAGAAAAATCAACTTTCTCAACATTCTTGTCTTCAACTTTCAAACCAAATTTTTCAGCTTGTTGGCGTAATTCAGTCATCATTTCTGGGCCTGCGATTCCTTCGGGGTAACCTGGGAAATTTTCGATGTCAGATGTTAGCATTAGTTGGCCGCCAGCGGCGTAGCCGCCGAACATCAGCGGCTCAAGCATTGCTCTAGCCGTGTATAATCCTGCGGTATATCCTGCCGGCCCCGAGCCGATGATGATGACGTTGTGAACATCTGTCATGTGGTGGCGGGGGAGACAGTCCCTCATCAACCTTGAGAATAAAAATTATTTCAGCATCTTTGCGATTGCTGCTACTGCGGCTCGAGCGTGTGGCTCTAGTCGAGGTGCAATGTGTTGAGGTTCAGCGCCCGGTCCAATGATTCCAAGACCAACTGGTTTGTCAAATGCGAGTTGGGCTTCAATTAGTGATTTGATGACCGCTTGCCCCATTGCCAAACCGTGTTGAGTTTCCCCTTTTTCGATTATTCCAAGGCAGGCTACGCCTACGATGTCATCTTGTTCAAGCAGTCTTGTGGCTGCTAATGGTGCTTCCATTGAGCCTGGCACCCAGACCACTTCTGTGACTGATAGGCCGAGTTCTTGTGCAGTATCGTTTGCGAAAGCGAGCATCTGCTCAACTTCAGCGCGGTGGAATTCTCCACAAACGATGCCGATGTTGTTGCTCATCTCTTCACTTCCATTTATTTCGGCTGGCTTCTTGGATTTCATTCTTATTACTGGTTTGCTAGCATCTGTTTTGCCGCTTCAACAGCGGCAACTGTTGTTGAATCAAGTTCAAGATTAACTTGGTCTCCAATTCCTTTTTTGCCAATTGTGGTGACTGCAAGAGTTTCTGGGATTAGGTGGACATCAAATGAGTTGCCACCACGGTTGACTTCACCAACTGTTAGGCTGATTCCATCTATGGCAACAAATCCTTTTGGCATTAGGTAGGGTGTCTCGTTCTCTCCACAAGTGAATAGCAATGTGCGCCCATTTACTCCTTCTGAGACTTCACTAATTGTTGCGGTGGCTGTGACATGGCCAGATACATTGTGGCCACCTATTTCGTCACCAAATTTTAGTGAGCGCTCAATATTTGCTTCTGTGTTCTTGCGCGCCATATCTAGGGTAGTGCAACGAATGGTTTCTTCGATAATATCAAATTTTGCTGTTGATTCGGTGATTTCAACTGCTGTTAAACAGACTCCATCTACTGCAACGCTGGCGCCAATTTCTAATTCTTTAATCAGATTACCACTCAACTTCACCTCGATAGTTAAGACGTCATCACGTTGGGTGGCTGAAGTAATTTCAGCAGTTCCCTGAACGATTCCACTGAACATTAATCCTCACTCCCTTCAGTATCATCTATCTGCTTTTGAACTGATGATAATTCAAGAATCCTAGAGATAATTTTACGGGTACCATCAAGGTCGTCTGAGAGCCCTTCAACTCGACATACTTGGATGTGGTCTTTTTCTCTCTTCAAAAGCTCGCCTTTGATCCACTCTTCCGCGTGGTCTTGGTCATACCCCAATGCGATGATATCTGGTTTTACATCATCAAGAATGTCAAACATTGATTCAGATGGTGGAAGTCCGATGATGGCCACATCTACAGGTTTCAATCCTTCAACCATGCGCCTTCTCAAATCCATTCCAGTAACCGGTTCATGCTTCCTTTTTCGGACGGTTTCATCATGAGCAACTACTACCGTCAAATGCTCACCGAGAGCCTTTGCTTGCTCAAGATAGTGAAGATGACCTGCATGTAGCAGGTCAAAGACTCCAACTGCCATAACCCGTGACATCAAATTCAACTCCTTGGTCGCCCCACTTCAACTCATTGATTGTCCATTGCTGCTAACAAGTCAGCTCCACTAACGATTGGAATCCCTCGTTCTTGGCCGTATTTCTTTGCTTCTTCGAATGGTAGGGCACCATCGCCATTTGGTTGTAGCATTTCTGCGCCGATGGTGCAAGCAACGTTTCCAGACAAGCGCGCTATCGTAACTGCAAGTTCTGTGTGGCCTTGCCGCGTAGCAAGTCCTCCAGGTGATTCGCGACATAGAGGGATGTGTCCTGGTGTACGAAATTCTGAGCCAAGTGCTGCAATTGCCTCTTTCCCTTTTACTTGACTTTCGATTAGTTCACCAGTCAATTCTCCAAAACGGCGAGTGGTTAAGGCTCGGTCGCGGTCAGTTATTCCCGTGAATGTTTTTCGGTGATTTAGTGACAAGGTGAAAGCGCTACGTGTGTCGTATCGTAAATCGTCGGTGATTAAGACATCCAAAACGGGGTGCTCTCCTACAAGTGTAGTGTTAGTGTGTAGGTCTTGGAGGTAAGGAAGGTCGAAAAGTTCGCCCACGTCGTGGCCAATTGCAAGGAAAAGTAAGCCGCCGCAATCTTTGCGTAATTGTCGCATTACTTCAGGAGTTGCGGCGGTGGCTGGCCAAAGTAGGTCGGTTTCTCTCTCTCTAAAGTCAGAATCAAAGACTAAAACCGGATTTCCGTCACGAAATGCAGAGATTGCATCAGCAAGCGCCGATTCGCTCATGTATCGCGGAGGGGGCTTAGATACCCGTTACTTTCGGTCGGTTAGTTTTTCATTATTTTATGAGGAGATTATTCATGCAATAACTTCTCCCGAGGCCTGTAAGAGGTTGAATGCCGATGAATCAAAGTGGCCGTCGCAGTTTACCAACTCTAGTATTGTTGGTTTTGCTCGCTTCTGCATTTTCTCCGGCTCTTGGAGGGGCCGTACAGAGTTCAGGGTCTGACCCACTAGGGGTTGAATTCACTGATGTTAGTAATATCACAGGGCTTTCCAATATCTCTTCTGGGCCGCTTTCTAACTGGGCATCTTATGGCCCAGGTACATCATGGGGTGATTATGATGGAGATGGCGATTTAGATCTCTATGTCACTGCTCGTTTTGACCAACTTGGGATGGAAACTGAAGATAGTTTTGCAGAAGGCACTGCTCAGTCAGTAATTGATGGGGCAATAGTTGAGAATCGTTCTGGTGAGACATTTTTGATGCGGAATGACGGTGGCCAATTTGTTGATGTTTCAGTAGTAGCAGGTGTGAAATTAGCAAATTCAACAGCAATTGGAGCAAGTTGGGCAGATTTTGATGGGGATGGTGATGTGGATCTTTACATCTCTAACTTCGGGGCTGCAGACTTTTCAGCATCTGCTATTCATTCCGGCGGTGAAGAAAATATCATGTTTTCCAACAATGGCGATGGCACATTTAGTGATGTGACAGAACTTACTAATCTTGGCAACCCAGGCCATTCAACTGGTGGAGTGTGGGCCGATTATGACCATGATGGCGACCTTGATTTGTATTCTATCAATTCGGGTATTGTTGATGAGAGAGATTTTGAGATGTGGCCGGAGACAAACATCCTGTACCGGAATGAGGGTGATTCCGACGGTGATGGGGTTCCTGAATTTAGTGACCAGACAATTGAGGCTGGCCGCCTGTCTGGTCAAGAACTCAATCCTAGCGAGGACTTCATCCCAGCAGTTTCGAATGAATCACAAGATGAAGCACCATCTGGGGTCGGTGGTGGAAATGTAGTACTTGGAAATGGAAATGTCCTTTCACCTGCGGGCACAGGAGTTACTTGGGCTGCATTATGGTTTGATTACAATCAAGATGGTTGGGAAGACCTCTTCATTGCCAGTGACTTTGGTATTTCCCCCTTATACGAAAATAATGGCGATGGTACTTTTGATTTGGTAACGATTGAAGTGGGATTGTTACTACAAGGAACTGGTATGGGTGCTCATGCTGCTGACATTGATGGTGACGGGGATTTTGACCTTTGTCAGACAAATTTCGGACCTAATTTCATTTGGTATAATCAAGATGGGCAATCATTTCAGAGAGAATTAGATAGTGATTTTCATAATGATGACGATAAGAGAATCACGGTCAATTGGGATTGCCACTTTTTTGATTACGACCTTGATGGCGATTTTGACCTATTCACAACTGCTGGTCGAATCAACACATATGTTCCGACTCAGGAAAACACACTGTTCCGTAATGATGGCAATGGCTGGTTAACTGATATCACCGACGAAGTTGGTCTAGGCGGCCATAAAAAGAGTATGGGGGCTTCAGTGGTTGACTTCGATGGTGATGGGGATATTGACATAATAGTCGCTAACTCTGATGGGCCATTACAACTGTTTGAGAATAATGCTGCCCAAATCACGGGTAATCACTGGCTCAAAATTGAATTACAAGGAAATCAGTCAAACAGTTATGGTATTGGAATGTTGGTTGAGGTTGAATTACCCAACGGTAGTGTAATCTCACAACAAACCTATGCTGGCTCAGGTTATCTTGGCTCAGGGGATCCAGTAGTCCATGTTGGATTGGGTAGTGAAACACAGGTCAAGGAAGTGCGTGTAAAATGGTCTACAGGCCATGTTCAAGTGATTCATAATGTAACTATTGACCAGACATTAGTGGTGTTAGAGGAGGCACCCCCATCAGTTGAAGGCGATTTGTGGATTATTTTAACAGCAATCGCGATTTTAGTGCTTGGGTTCGGAGGGGGTATCTTCGTAATTCGAACTCGCAACGATTCCGCCCTAAGTGAAGTTGATTCAAATTCCTCTAAAGATTAATCAATTGGTTCAAGTAGGGCGGGTCACAAACTGATAATGGCGGCGGACTTTTTAGCAAATTATTAGCCTGAAAGAGCCTGTCTGCACACAGTATTAACAAAGAACAGCGATTCGGCCGGGAGGTCGGAGGGGATGATGAGGTGTCACTAAAACTAGGTCCGGCGGGTGTTCCGCTTTCATGTAAGGGTAGAACAATCGTTGAAGGGATGGATGATATCACCACTCTTGGACTTGAAACCATGGAGATTCAAACTGTCAGAACCGTCCAACCAAAGCACTTTGACCAGTACTGGCAAGCAGGTGTACTTTCTCATAAAACCAAGTTTGAGATGAACTTGCATGGTCCTTACTACGCAGAGTTACTCGGTAATCGCCGAGAACGAAGCAGAACCTTAGCAAAAATGGAAGCATCAATTCAGGCAGCTAAGGTCATAAATGCTAGGCATATTGTCTTTCATGTTGGTCCTTATTTGGAGTTTAGCAGAGGCAAAGAAGCCAACGAGCAAGTTGCTAACATAATGGCCGGTGTGGTTGAGCGGGTTGGTGAATTGTGGGGCGACAAATCACTTGAAGAACAGCATATTGCATTCCCTTGGTTGAACGATGATACTCCAGCATTGGTTGGTATTGAGACTAGTGGACGTCAAGAATTATGGGGCACTCTAGAGGAAGTTTTGGAGGTTAGTAATCACGTTGAAGGAACAGTTCCTGTGCTCAATATGGCACATATCCATTCCCGCGGCCACGGCCGTCTAAGAACCAGTGAAGATTATGGGGAATTATTTGATATGGTGCGTGACACACTGGGTGGTAAAAAATTCTACTGCCACTTTTCTGGAGTTGAACACCGCATGGGTAATGCTCTACATTATACTCAAGTCAAAAAGTCTGATCTAAAGTTTGAGCCTTTAGCAGAATTTTTGGCAGAAGATGGCGATTGGCTAGATGTTACTGTGATTTCAGATTCACCATTGCTTGAGCACGATGCAATGTTCATGTTACAGCAATATGACCGTTCAAGACACAGATTGCTTGAGAAGCAAGCTCGTGATGAACGTAGGATAAAGTTGGCATTACAACAGGGTCTTGACCCAGAAGAATTGGCTGCTAGAGAAGCAGAAGAAAAGAAGAAGCGTTTGGCAGCGGAGGAAGCGGAAGGCAAGGGTACAAAAGGTAAGAAACCTGCTAAGAAACCCGCTAAGAAACCTGCTGAGAAACCTGCAGAAAAATCAAAAGAGAAACCTGCTAAATCTAAGGCTAAAGGGAGCAAATCCAAGGGTAAAAATGACGACATGTTTGATGACAATGACGATGACGATGATATATTCTGAAATCAAGAATCGTTCACCCTTCCAAGAAATAAATTAACACCAACAAATCGGTTCTCAGTTGTCATTAGCGAGGCAACCGTGATATTCCCTCTTACTTGGCCGCTATTATATGGGTGAGAAGAAGGCGTGGTATACACCACTCACGAAGTCACTCATCAATACTCAAGAGATTATTTTTCTCACATCATCTTTACTAGCAATTGGCATCATAGTTTATGATTCAATCAACGATTTACGCAATACAAACCAATCCGAATGGACAATCTTAGTGATCATTGACATTCTTCTGCTAGGTTACTTTGTCACAGTATTAGCAAAATCACACTCTGAAACTGATAATCGCATAGAGTGGTGGAAATGGAATTTCTATCAGGTGATTGCCCTGTTCCCTTTGTTAGGGACTGCAATCCCTGGGTTGGGTGGCGCTGGTGTGCTCAGATTTCTTCTCTTAGTTCCGGCAATACAAGCAATTTTGAGAATGCTCAATATTGCTGAAGGCGGAGAAGTTTCAGTTCAAAAACGCATAACTCATTTATTCATTATCGTTTTACTACTAACCCTTGCAGGTGCAGTATTAACTCTCATGTTTGAGATTCAGTATGAAGACAAATGCATTGCTGACCCCACCTGTAATGAGGCCACACTAGTACTGACTTTTGATAATTCTATTTGGTATGCAGTTGAGACGATTACTACGGTTGGATATGGGGAATATTTCCCACATTCCGTTGGTGCAAGAGTGGTTGCTACATTCTTACTCTTTGTTGGAATTGGAATGTTTGGTACATTAGCTGCTACGCTATCTCAACTATTCTTTTCCAATCAGATGTGGAGAAACAAACAACGTGAAGATTTTATTGCCAAACTTCACCTCCTTACAGAACTTCATGACAAAGGGGACCTCTCGGATTCTCAATTTATGAGCGCCAAAAAAAGGCTTGCAGAAGTTCGTCAAGATGATGAAAAGGAGTTGTCAGAATTAGATGCTTCCACCGGCATGATTGCAAGGAAAAAATCAATCGATATTTCCGAGCGAAAAGAGCGGTTAGATGAAGCAAAACAATTTTTCAGTGAGATTGCAGAAAAAGAAAAATAGTTGTTTCCATCCAATCCACTCAATGGTGTGGTGGGTTAAATAATCTATTCAGCGCAATTAATATGGCGTCTACTTTCGGGGCGTTCTTGATATGCAGGTGATGGGTGGAGTTGGTATGGCTGGTGTAGGTGAGTTCATCCAAGTAGGGATACTCACATCTTCAGACCGTGCTAGTAGTGGTGAGTACGAGGACCTAAGTGGACCAGTAATTCGTGGTTTCTTTGAAGAGGCCTTACTCTCTGAATGGGATGCGATTTCTGTTGTTGTTGCAGATGAACAGAAGGCTATTGAGGGGGCTCTCATTGATTTGATTGATGTACAAGGATGTAATCTGGTTGTTACTACTGGTGGAACAGGCCCAGCGCCAAGAGATGTGACGCCAGATGCGACCGAAGCGGTATGCAGTAGGATGTTACCAGGATTTGGTGAACAAATGCGGTCGGTTTCACTTCGTTATGTGCCTACAGCGATTTTATCGCGTCAAACTGCTGGGATTCGTGGTCAAGCGCTAATCATCAATTTGCCAGGTGCGCCAAAGGCAATCCGTGAAACGATTGACGAAATCTTTGCTGCAGTTCCTTACTGTATTGACTTGATTGGCGGGCCTTACATTGAGACAGACCCCACAGTTGTAGATGCATTCAGGCCAAAACACGCTCGCCGCTAAGAATGGCAGGTATTCTGCTACGAACGCGCTTAAGAGGGAGGGGTAGGTCGGCGGCTCAATGGCGAAATTGAAGAAGACCGACCTTGAAATCTCAAGAGACAATGATGAGATGAGAGAAATCTCAGTTACACTAGATTTTACACCGAATGCATTGGCATCGGTTCTTTACAAGCAAGGCGACACTGTTGTGCTAGCTTGCTGTACCAAGCAGAATGCACTGCCACGTTGGTTCCCGCGGGATGCAAACCGTGGCTGGATTCATTCAGAATACTCTCTTCTACCGGGTTCAACAGACTCAAGGTTTCAGAGGGAAAGGAGAGGTGCTAAAGGCCGTACTTACGAGATTGAGAGGCTCATCGCTCGCTCACTACGTGGGGCGATTGACCTAGAGGCACTTGGCCCAGTTGCTCTAACAGTGGACTGTGATGTACTCAATGCAGACGGGGGGACTCGCTGCGCTTCAATTACTGCCGCGAATATTGCTCTAAGGTTAGGGATTCGTAGATTAATTGCAAGCGGTGATTCCTTACCAAAGGATTTACGTCCAACTTACGATGAGAAAAAATCTGGTTGGAAAGCGCCCGAACTTGATTCAGATGCGCGTAAAGCACACGAGCAATCTATTCTTGCTAACGATATTGCAGCGGTTAGTGTTGGGCTTGTTGATGGCGAAACCTATCTTGATTTGGATTATATTCTAGATAGCAATGC
Source organism: Candidatus Poseidoniales archaeon (assembly GCA_012959435.1). Lineage (GTDB taxonomy): Archaea > Thermoplasmatota > Poseidoniia > Poseidoniales > Thalassarchaeaceae > MGIIb-Q1. The sequence continues at coordinate 29,359 of DUDF01000015.1, read as the reverse complement.
AGATGTTGACATGAATGTTGTAATGACTGCTGATGGCCGTTTCATTGAAGTTCAATCTACAGGCGAGGAATCAACATATTCTCGTGAAGAATTGAATGCGCTTGTTGACTTGGCTGAAATCGGAATGAAGCAGATACATGACTTCCAGAAGGCGACTCTTGACGGCGTAGAATGAATCGGCTAGGCCAAAAGGCTTGAAGAGCGAGGCCGAGTCGCCGGAGCACAAGCGATAGTAACTCAGCTGGGAGAGTGCCAGACTGAAGATCTGGAAGCCGCCGGTTCAAGTCCGGCCTATCGCACTTCTTTCATTCATCCTGACATCTAGATTATCGAAAAATTAGAGTGCTGGTTCTTCGGACTTATCGCACTTTTTGTCTAAAATTACCCGGATACTTCAGTTTCATCAAGCGTAGACCCATCTTCATCATCGATATCTTGTTCTGCTATATCTTCACCACGAGTAGTTTGAGATACTTTCTCATCCCCCTCTTTTTCAAGAATTTCCTGAATCTTTTTTTCTCTGACAAATACGATGTTTGCAATGGGGTCTCCGGGACGGACTAAAGGTGTAGTCGCAAGGCCCACCACATAACCATTGACAGGGCTGGTTACATCATCAACGCGGGCACCAAATGGGTCAGTAACATAGGCAATGGTTTCACCTTCCTTGACAGTTGCTCCTCCAACAATTAGGGTGTGTAATATACCACCTACTGGGGCGCGAACCCAGCGGAATTTGCGGACTATTATTCTCCAATCTGGCTGAACGACATCTCGTTTTAGCATGCCAAGGTGGGCTAGGACATTGAGAATCCCCAATACTCCACTTTCCAAGGCATCGGGTTCAAATCGGTGAGATGTACCACTTTCCAGCAGAATTGTAGGAGTTCCAGCCTTGGTGGCTTCATGACGAATGCTGCCTTTAGGGCCTTTCGAATTCATGATAACTTTAGTTCCGAAGGCACGAGCAATTTTTTTGCATTTTGCTTTATCTAAGTCAGCTCTGATTTGTGGTACATTCATGCGCGTGATTGGTGCTGTATGCAAATCTATCAGGTAGTCAGAACGTTTGACAATCTTGGTGAAAAGTGCGTGAGCAAGGCGGCGAGATTGGTTACCCGATTCTGAGCCGGGGAATAGGCGGTTTAGGTCACGGCCATCAGGTGTTGTGCGCGTTCCCATCATCATACCTTCAACATTTACAACAGGAACAAGAATCAATGTGCCTGATAATTGAGTTGGGTCGATGTGGTCATCGGGAGTGCCAGGGATATGGTCTACACCATACACTAGGTGATGGATAATTCCGGTGCCGTTTAGTTCGTCACCATGGATTGCAGCGGTTACTGCGATTGTTGGTCCTTTTTTAGCCCCGTGAAGAATTTGTACAGGGATGTCCGCACTTTGTCCCAGAGGGTCTTTTCCAACAGATAAGGCGGTCTCTAAACGGTTACCCGGGGCTACTTTTTGGCCGTTAAAAACGAATTCGCCCCATTCACCCATTGGCTTGAGGCAACCAGTGTCTGCTTCTAAGTTCATGCACTACCATTACCTGATTTACAGGCAATCTATTATGAACTGTCGGGTATCGGTGTTGACTCCCGGAGGTGATGGAGTGCAGAGTCTTACCCAACCCGCACGCCAGACTGTTGCCTCGGATGCATATACACGGAGACGTGCGCGTTCGGAGTTGTCTGAAGCGGTTGGGTTAGTCGAGTACTTTTGAACTTCCAATTGCAAGAGGAATTGCGTATGGCGACAGATGAAATAGATGATTATGTTAAGAGAGTACTGGAGCAGGCAAAGGATGCCGATCCAGAAAAAGTGCGAGAAGAGTTTGAGAAATATCTCAAAGAATTTTTACTACCACCCAAGGATTCGTTCCGTTCAGTTTTGCGGCGCTTTGAAGTCAGTGAAGAGAAGGTGCAAAGTGCAGCTAGAACTGCTTACAAAGAGACGAAAAAGGTTGACCGCTTTGCTGAGTTAGGTAACGAAGATAGTAATGTTACCATTGATGTAAAAGTAGTTACTTATGTTTCTAGAATACAAACCGTTCGTGGGGAAGAAAAACAAATTGCATTCGGCTGGATTGAGGATGTCCCTTACGGGGAATCTGGGAAATCTGAGCGTTGGGATTTCAAAGATTGGGGTGAGCATGCTGAAAACATGGCTCCGGGTTCAGTGGTACGGATGGAAGGTGTCAGCGTGAATGAATGGAAAGGAAAGAAGTCAATCAATATCAATCGTAGTAGTAGAATAGTTGTTCTTGAAGAGGGCGGCCCTGCAGTTTCGTTAGCAACTAGCGACCCAATCACAATTGAGGAAGCCGGGAAACGTGATGGGTTTGTGACTATCGTTGGTCGTTTGATGGCAGTCAATGCACAGACAATTAGTAAAAAAGATGGTAGTGGAGATTTAGATATTATCAAGGGCAAAGTAGCTGATTCTTCTGGTGCAATTGGATTTGTTAGTTGGTCAGATTTTGACCACGAAGTGGGGTCTCTAATTCGCATTGAAGGGGCTTCAATCAGACGTTTCCGAGATACTCCAGAGTTGAATATTGGCGACCAAACAAAAGTTGAGGTATTCCATGATAGCAACTTCGCTGAGACGAATGAATTGGAAGGTGCATCAAGATTAGATATCTCAAAACTTACAGATGGTTCACGGGATGTTTCAGTAGTCGCTCAAGTGATTGAATGGACTGAAAGAAATTTCACCAATTCAGATGGTGAAGAGAAGACACTTTGGGGTGGGGAAATAATTGACCCAACCGGCAGATGCCGAATGACTGCTTGGGACAAATTACCAATTAATGCCGAAAAATTACCAGTATTTGTATCTGTTAGTGGTGCGAGGGTCCGGTCTTGGCAAGGGACACCTGACATCACCATTGACCGAGCAGATCAAGTAGAAATATTGGGGAGCCCACCTTGGGATGAGATAGATGCTTCCAACCATTGGGTGCAGCACGACTTAGGGGGACTTGTAAACGGTAGCTCTGTGAATGGAGTTGAAACTACAGGTTGTATCGTATCTGTACGGCCAGATAGTGGTATTATTCACCGTTGCCCAGAGTGTCGCCGAGTACTCAGGGATCATGCTTGTAATGACCATGGGACAGTTGAAGGTGTCAAAGATATGCGTCTAAGGATGGTGATTGATGATGGTGCTCAGAGTGCCTCGATACTTTTGAATGGCATATCAACAGAGGGATATCTTGGCAAAGACATTGACCAAGTAACTTCTCAAATTGATGATTTTGGTGCAGAAACCTTCGTAGAAGGTTTGCGTGCAGACCTTCTTGGTAGGTCTGTGATTGCACGAGGCCGTTGCTTAGTTGATGAGCAGGGGGCGATGTTCCTTGCTTCTGAAATAGAGGTGTCAAGCACTGCTCCCGCGGATAAATCTAAAGCGGTTAGAGCAAAGTGGGGGGTGGCAATTTGAGCCGTTTCACACGTCAACCAGCAATTCGGTTATTTGCTAGAGAATACTTTGAATCAGACCTCATAGAACAAGGTTCTGGGGAATATGACCCCACCTTTGTAATCACCAAACTGGGTGCTAAAGTGAACCGAATGATGGTGGGTGGATTACTTGAGCGTATGGAACGTAGAGATGGTGATAGTGGAGCAAATTATCGTGGCTCAATTCGAGACCCAACGGGGCTTCACATGTTCAATGTAGGATCCTTTCAACCAGAAATCCATGCACAAGTAGAGGAATTAGTTGCAAAATTTGACCAGAATGAAGAACCAATTTTACTTCTCGCAATAGGTAAGGCTAGTCCATATCAAACCGACGATGGCGGTGTGTTCACCGGCATGAGGTTAGAGGAGTTTACCATGATTAATGGCGAGGGGTATGCTAATTGGCTAGTTGAAACAGCAGATGCAACTCTTCGTCGCATTGATTTCTTCCAAAAGAGCAGTGACTTAGAACCATCTGCTGATGTATACCGCAAGGTAGGAATCCCAGATGACCTTATTTCGGGATTAATTACTGGTAGAGGCCATTACTCTAGCATTGATCCAGATGTATACATGGTTGGTGTATTGAGAGCTCTTGATTACTCAGAAGGTAATCTTTCCACGATTTCGTTGCAGACAGAGTCTTCAGCGGATGAATCAACGGACGATTCAGAAACCTCTACTGAGCAGGTGAAAGAATGGATTTCTGAATACTTGCTAGCCAATAACCCTGGGGATGGGGTACCTTACGACGCAATCATGAATGATTTAGCATCAAAAGGGATATCGAGAAGTGTTGGGGAAGTAACAGTTGACCTACTAATGGAGGACGGCTTGGTATTTGAGCAATCATTCGGATTCCTTGGCCACATTGACTCAAATTGAGGTAGTTACGCGCTACCTTCAATTAGAGTCCGGTACGTGTGCCCACCGAGGGAACTCAAATGTCGGACGGTCTTTCCTGTTTCATCCGCTCTTTAGACGGTGATTGGTTGCAATTAGATGGTTGCACCGTGGAGATTGAAATTAGGCGTAGATTTCAACGTGAAATCGCTCGTGATGGTGAAGGTGACGATTTAATCGACCAAGGGTCTGAGAGTATGGAATTCTCATTGAGTGGCCGGATTGATATGCCAACTTATCTAAAGGCTCAGACAATATTCCGTTCTGGGACCTGCTGGTTTATCGACCCATTCGAAGAACAGGAGATTAAAGTCTGCTTTGCACGTGTTCGCTATAATAGTGGCAGCAATGAATTTGAGTTTTTACTCATTGAGGATGTAGTCTGAAGGAGTAATTGGTTGTATGAGTGCTCAAGAGGAGGAAATCAACCTCATTTATGCACTCAGAGGTATACAAGTGCTAATTGGTGCTGGGGTTGGGCTTGAGTCATCAATGACTCATATCGCAAAAGGTGGTTATGGAATCATCTCATCTGATTTTTCTAAGGCTCTATCAGGTGTTAATTCAGGGCAGCGATTAGAGGATGAACTACGCCGTCTCATCAAATCATCAAAAAGCCCTGATTATCAACGTTTACTCACATCAATGCTAAACAATGTCGTTTCAAACACCGATTTGGCAGCATCTCTTGAGCAACAAGCCTCAAGAGCAGAAGAGAACCGAACAGACCGATTGAAGCGTTACATCGAAGATTTGTCAGGTCTGCCAGAGAAAGCACTTATTCTTGGATTTCTAGCTCCGTTAATTCTCGGACTGTTAGCAATTTCACCTTTCTTATTAGGTGGTTTACAAGGTGTTCCAGGAGTAACCATTCCTCCTGTTGACAAGATGATGTTTGCTTACAAAGGCGGCCTACTAGTTACGATTGTCTTACTTGTACTCATGTTACTTGGTGCCAAAGCGAAGGATCCTGGGGTGTGAAAATGGCAATTGGGATACCTGGTCTCTTTGATATGGTAACTGATTCACTACTTATATCCATATTTGTGCCACTTACAATTATTTCAATGGGTGGTGGATTACCATTTTTGTTGGAAAGTAGGAGATTGAATAAAATAGAATCAAGTTTACCTGAACTACTTGAAGGAATATCCACATCTATTGGAGCAGGTCTTGGATTACAACAAGCGATTACTACAATGGCTAATCAGAGAGATGACTTGCTAGGACTCATGTTGCGAAAAGCATTAGCTCGTAGTCGGGTTACTACATTTGATGCTGCGATGTCGGAATTTGCACTTGATACCCGCTCACCAACAGTTCAAAGGGCTTTCAATCTTCTACAAACGGCCGATGAAAATGAAGCCCCATTGGCAGATGTAACCTTCTCAATGAGCCTTGAGTATGACCGATTAATGCGTTTACGAAACAAGAGGGCTCTAGATTTGAAAGGTCACGCACTTACTCTTCAGATTCTAATGGCCGCTTTGCTCCCATCAACAATTGGATTCATGTTTGGCCTTTTTGCAGGCCCAGAGTCTGGGATTCCGATGGGTCTATTCCATCCTTCAATGTTACTTTATTTTACGGCGGGCTCAGCATTTTCAGTAATGGTATCAGGGGTAATGTTGGGTAAATCTCTTAATTCATCTATTTGGTGGATTGCACCATGGGCATTACTCTCACAGATTATTTACATGGGTTCATATTTGGTATCATCATTGTTTGGTTGAAAATGGAAGTGAAAAAATGAGTGAAGACATCATGGCAAGATATGACAGCGTTACGATTTACATGGAGAGTAATCATCCTAGCCCAATGTATCATGTTGACGGAAATACTCCTGCAAATCCCTATGGTGCTTTGAAACCACTTTTAGATGATGATTTACTTGAGGAAGTGATGTACAATGGTGGGCAACAATGTGTGAAAGTAGCTCACCGTGAGCATGGCATGTGCCGAACTAATATTTGGATTGAAGATGATGAAGGGTTGAAGATTGCAGCAAATATCGCTGCATTTACCAATGTTCCTTTGGGTGATGGGCCAGGGAAAGTTCCTCTGTTTGACGGGAGATTACCTGATGGGAGTAGAGTGAACGGGGTTATCCCACCGGTTTCCCCAGATGGACCTACGCTAACCATTCGAAAATTCCGAGAAGACCCTATTACAATTATTGATTTGATTGAATTTGGTACAATTGACGTATCCCTTGCTGCTACTATGTGGTGCTGGGTTGATGGTCTTGGTTCTCGACCAGCGAACTTCATTATTTCAGGTGGTACTGGTTCAGGAAAAACAACGACTCTGAATTGCCTTGGGATGTTCATTCCTTGGGATAAGAGATTGTTGACCGTTGAGGATACCGCAGAATTACAATTATTCCACGACCATTGGCTGCGCATGGAGACTCGTTCCGAGCGGCCTGATGGTACTAGCGAAGTCGATATGGATGATTGCTTGAGGTCAAGCCTGAGAATGCGACCTGACCGAATCATTGTCGGTGAAGTAAGAGGTCCAGAGGCATCTACTCTACTGACTGCAATGAATACTGGTCACGATGGTTCATTTGGTAGCCTCCACGCAAATACAGCGATGGAAACGGTCACGAGGATGACTAGTCCACCGATGAATGTGCCTTCAATCATGATGAGTGGACTTGACTTGATTATTGTACAAAGCCGAATTAACAGGGGTGGCAAGCAGATACGCAGGATTATGGAAATCGCTGAAATCGCTGGGATGGAAGGTGACCGGCCTCGCTTGAACCCTATTTGGAAGTATGATCCTGCTACAGATACAACGACTCAAACAGGAGTGCCAAGTAAATTGAGAGAATTGATTTGCAGTGCAGTTGGGTGCCGTCCAGCAGACTTTGAGGCTCACGTCAGGCAACGAGAGAAGATTTTGATGGATATGATTTCAAGAGGTATTCGTGACATTGAAAGTGTTGCACAGATTCTGCAAACTTTCTATACTCGCCAATGAAACGGTACTCGCTACTCAGGGCTTCTATGAGTCATTCATTTATGTTAGATAAGCAGAAGTAGAACCCTCTATCTGTATACAAAGGAGAGAGAAAGGATGGAGAAAATTAATTTGAAGGATAAATTATCTAAATTTTCAGACCACTGGTCACCAAAGGTGATTGCAGAGATGAACGATTATCAGTTCAAATTGGTCAAAATCAAGGGCGATTTTGTTTGGCATAATCATGAAGATACTGACGAAGTATTCATCGTAATTGAAGGTTCTATGAAAATCAAGTTTGAAGATCGAGTTGTAGAGTTGGATGAAGGCGAAATGTATGTGGTTGCAAAAGGTGTTGAGCACAAACCATTTGCAGAAAACGAGTGCAAAGTATTACTCGTTGAACCTCGTGGAGTTGTAAATACAGGAGACACAGAAGGTGAATTAACAGCCTCTAATGATGTCTGGATATAATACACTGAATCTGTATTATTGGTTGGCGATTAGGATGCAACAATTTGCAAACTCATCTAGAGGCAGGATATAAGCTCGAGAGAAAAGCCGCTTGTCAGGGTCATCTAGGTTTCGTCGTGAGTGTTTTTCATCAGAACCCTTTGCCTTTTTGACAATCTTCCAGAGTTTTTTAGTCGGAGCGACGTAGATTTTTTCAGAATTTACCATTACCCACCAGTCAGCATTTCTTCTTGCTAACCCAAAGGCAGAAATTTTCCATCCTGAGTCTCGGTCAGGACGCTGTTCAAGTTCTAAATAATGAGCGTTAGTCTCCAAGGAAAGTTCGTCAAATCGAATTGCAATCTTTTCACCATTTGGGGTTACCATATCCCAACCTTCGTGCTTATGTGCACCGTTCAGATGGGTCCAACCCATTTTGGCAGCAATTCTTTGTTCGCGTTCAAGTATGACACTGCTCAACCCGCTCACCCTAAATGCCAGACGATGGCAACTGATTTTAGCACCGCGCAAGCGAGTATCTCCATTTTCCTGCTCAAACCGTTTATCAATGGTGGGCTTACCGGATAAATAGTGGGTCGTAGAAGAGAGGAGACTGTAGACAAGGAATTACTTGCCAAGATGGAATCTGGTGACGAGAAAATTCGCGTTAAAGTCCCTAACGAGCGAGTGAATGAAATGTTCGCAATCGCTGACCAGATACTGGGTGGTCGTAGAATCCGAGCCATCTGTGCAGACGGTGAAGAGAGAATTACAAGAATCCCAGGTAAGATGAGACGCCGTCAATGGGTGCGTGAAGGTGATTTAATTATCATTCAGCCATGGGATTTCCAACCTTCAAAGGCAGATGTCAAAATGCGTTACACAAAGACTCAGGCTCTATATCTGTCACGTAAGGGAGTATTACCAGAAATTGTTGACGTCTTCGGAATGGGTTCCGATGATAATAGTGGGGATGATGACGGTATTTGGGATATGGGTGCAGAGGATACAGCAGAGCCAGCCGCGGAAGTCGAAGAAGAAAGCGACGAAGAATCTGATGACGATACTGTCGATGAGGCATGAGGGATTGACATATCTCGCAAAAAGGGTGTCAAAAGCGGCTCCTCGAAGCGTAAATGGGTTGACATTACAGAAGAACGGGCCAAGGCAAATTTAGAAGATTTCCCAGAGCAAGATTGGTCGGAATTTGAGGCTGATGATGAACGCTCGGAAATTGAAAAGAATGAAAAACTAATTAACAAATCTCTAGATAAATTTGATGAAGACTCATCAAAATATCATTGGATGAAAGAGAAGAAATATGCCTCGATGTTTTCTGCAATTGAGCATAAATTGACTGGCGTTCTTGGCCGCGGTCAGTACGATTGGGTTGACCGTCGTGTGTTTGACCAGGTGTTTGACCAATCTACTCTAATGTCAGTGTTCAAGTTGATGCAACAAGGCCATATTGACACAATAGAGTGGCCAATTGCGAGGGGGAAAGAAGCGCATGTATTCTTTGCTAAATCACAATCAGGTCCGGTTGCAGTCAAAATTTTCCACACTTCAAATGCGGTTTTCAAGGGCTTGATGCAGTATATTGAGGGTGACCCAAGGTTTGGTGGATTGCGTAGAAGGCATCGAGAACTTGTCAATGTATGGGTGCATAAAGAGCATCGAAATTTGATGCGGATGAGGAAGAATGGTGTGCGAGTTCCTGAGTCTTTGGTGACGAGAAATAATGTTCTTGTCATGGAATATCTGGGTGATGAAAACGGCCCTTCCCCAAGACTACGAGATGTGAAAGTAGATGATCCAGAAAAGTTGTTCAAAGAATTACTTAGACAGTTGCGAATGATTTGGCAGGATGCAGGGTTAGCGCATGCAGATTTTTCAGATTACAATATTATGATTCACAAAGGTGAGGCATGGATTATTGATGCGGGGCAATCAGTGGTTCATCATCATCCAAAAGCCAAGGAATTTCTGGTAAGAGATGTGACGAGGCTTTGTCAGTGGGCACAGAGAAATGGAGTTGAGGCTGATTTGGCTGAAGCGACTTTATTCGTCATTGAAGAATGACTTTCATCATTTCAGGGCATATTTTCTGCTTAGATGCAGATAGTTGGATTGAAAGGGGGGTGGCAGGTCGGCTCGCTTCATGGAGGTTTCAATTCGGGTTCCAATGGACCGCGTAGCGGTGCTGATTGGTAAGAGAGGGGCAACCCGTAAATCACTTGAAAAGGCGGCAAATGTCGCTCTTGAAATTGATTCTGAAAGCGGTGATGTTTCAATCATTTGGAATCCAGAAACAACTGACCCAGTAAAGATGATGAAATTCCCTGAACTTGTTAAAGCGGTTGGCAGAGGTATGTCACCTCAAAAAGCAATCAAGTTGTTAGAAGATGATTGTTTTTTCAAACTCATTGATATGCGCGAATGGACTGGTAAACAATACCTCCAACAAAAGCGCATGCGAGGAAGATTGATTGGCAGTGATGGCAAAATACGCCGTTTTATTGAACAGAATTCAGGTTGTGAAATGGCTGTTTATGGGAGTACCATCGTATTGATTGGTGATGAGGAAGCCCTTCCTCTAGCCAGTCATGCAGTTGAGCGGATTTTACAAGGTTCTGAGCATGGAACAGTCATCAAAGCACTAGAGCGGGAACGTAGAGAGCAAAAGTTAGCTTCCCGCCGCCTTGATTACATTCAAGAAAAGGGTGATACAGCAATCGCAGGATTCGATGAATTAGTTCCTGGTTTAGCGGATGCAAGAAGTCGTGAGCGTCGTTACAAGAATGCTCAAGTTGATCCCGATGATGAAGAAGCAGTCAATGAGATGATGGAACTAGCAGACGATGAAACGATTCAATATGCCGAAGAGTGATTACTCTCATAGCAAATTTAGAACTGCTTCAACTCAAGCACTATTCAGGCTTAGGCCTAGAAATATGTAATCCAAAGTATAATCCAGCAAGGATAGTCATCACTAAAGTCGGTGAAAATGAAGGTACCGAACCCACCATCTTTTGATTTGCGCCTTGAGCCACCATATAGGCATCATTGTTCGCCTCATCCCTTTCTGAAATTGAATCAGAAGAGTCGGCCGTCAAGCGAATATCAATCTCTCCAGGGTTCAAAATAGTGACTGTCCAAAGCATCTGTTCTTGCAAATCTGCTAATGAATTCGGTTGTAAAGTTCTAGTCTCAATTGTCGTCCAAGCGACATTGCTGTTACGGTCTGCAGGGGCTGTTTGTAATCTTACGACAATACTACCGGAATAGGCTTCGTTACTCACAAGCATAGATGTCACATTTACTCGCCCTTCAGTACCAGCGCGCACAACTAAACGGTCCACGGAAGCACTATTCCATGACAAGTCAAGGCTTGGGAAAACCATGAAATGTTGAGTTGCAGAATTGTCATAATTACTGGCATTATCTACTAGGACTGTGCGCAGGGAGAGGAATTGTCCTTGTTTAGTTGACCAGTCAATCGATGATGAGAGGCTACTTGATAATCCATATCCGACATCTATCCAAGAGCCAGTAATATCTGGTGTTTGACCGATTCCATCTGAGTCAAAGCCGTATTGAATTTTGGTTAAAGTAGAGTCAATTCCAGACAATGCATCACTTGCTTGAACTGTAATGCCAACTGTTCCTGACAGGGCGGTGGTTAGTTCGGGGACGAGCCATCCTCCTGCAACTGGTGACACGTGGTCAATCCTAACTGTATAATCGCTACTAGTGCCACGGTTACCCACATTATCAACCGCTCGAAATTGTATTGTCCGTACCCCTTCTTGTAGGCTTAATGTTCCCGAGCCACCGATACCGATAGAGTTCCAAGTTGCATCAGCGGAATCTCTAACCTCGTATCCAGCGATTCCACTACCGCTACTATCTGATGCGCCATTGAATAGATTTGAGAACACAAGATTTTGTGCATTATTCCAATCGCTAGAAAGTGATAGTGTTGGCGTTCCTAATGTTGGCCCGACCATGTCAATGCCAATATATCGGGTTTCAGTTGAAGTAAGTCCCGCTCCATCGTATACCGTCAAAACAGGATCCCAAGTTCCTTGTACAGGGAAACTTCCAGTCGCCCAGTCCCATCGGTGGGCTAGAAAACCTGGTCCATCGTTAGATGGAGAGCCAGGTCCAGGGACATTTGTGAGGGTTGCATGGTCAAGGTTTGCATCCACAGCATCCCATGCGAAAGAGAGGGTCCCAGTGCTAGGGGTCGCGTACCAAGCTCTGGTGGAAATAGCCAAGCCAGTACCATAATCTGGGTTTTCAGTTACGAATGCAAGATTACTTGGTACCGTATTATCTACTACAAAATTTGCCCCATTTGTTACACCAGTAGATAGGCCACTAGCCCATCCTTCAAGTCGAAATTGATAACTGCTATCACTAACTGAAGATGAATCCCAGTTGTACAGCCAAGAAGTAGTAGAGGTGATATTTGTTACATCTGACCACGTTGAGCCATCAAAAATTTCGAGGCTAGCAGCATCTAGACCGGTGGTAGTAGAAACCAAAATTGTAACGCTCCCACTGATAATTTCACCTTGAGTGGGCCCAGTTCCAAATGTTGGTGGATTTACCTTGGCACCCTTTGCAGTGACTTCAACAATAGGAAGTAAGGCGAGCATCAAGGTTGCACTAATCGCAACAATCACGGCAGTGCGTCGCATGGTCACCAACTTGAGGACAACTCACCTTTGTCTTCAACCCTTCCTTTGTATTCTACTTGTAGAATACCTTGTTGTGTACGACGGATGGCCTACGGCATCAATCAGCAGGGTTGAAGTGCAGTATGTTGTCTTGTGTGTATATGGGGCGGGCTTCAGCCATCACCACATCTGGGATTTTACTACTTCTATTGTTGGTTCCAGTTATTGGTGCTGTTAGTGCTGGGGATGTCAATTTCAGCGTTGATGGTCTTGCAATATCGCCATCATCTCCAGCCGAAGGCGATGATATTGAAGTTACAGCGACACTAACAAATGATATTTCATCAAGTATCATAAACGTTGAAGTTTCCCTACACCCGGATAGTCAAGCAAATACTGCGTTCCATACTGAGACAGTGGGTATCGCTGGCGATGGGTTTGTTCAAGTCACAGGTACTTGGTCAAATGTTCCGTTTGGGACTCATTCAGTTGTTCTTGTTGTCACACATAACGGGTTAAATAATTCAGTATCTAAGGAGTTCCAAGTTTCAGGAAAAACCGATTTAATTGCCAGTAATATTATCCTCACTCCATCAGCGGATTTACACCAAGGAGATATTGTAAATCTTTCAATTGATGTTACTAATCAAGGAAACCTTGGTGCACCATCATCGCACCTACTGATTCAACTTGATGGGGCTCCTCTGCAAGAACTTCAGATATCGCCTTTACTTGTTGGTATCTCAACAACTATCCAAACTACATTCAATGCGCCCGCGGCTGGGAATCATCAGATTAGTGCAATAGCAAATTCAGCGGCTGATGGAATTGCTGAATCAGACACCAGTAATAATGCGGCAACACCTGCACAATTCACTGTCATATCTAGCCCTGATTATCTTCACCACCAGCAACCAAATCCTGAGATTACTGTGGTTTCAGATCTTGGTACGCTTAATGGGCCTTGGACTATTAATGGTGAAATTCTTCGAATGGGTGGAAGTGGAGATAGTACCATCGCAGTAGGAATCTATCTGATTGATGGTGAAATCGAAACTAGCGTAATTACCTTTGATTTGACTTTTAGTGATAGTGCCACAGTTCAAGGATGGGAACAACAATTGTCTTTGTCTCAAATGCCATTACTTGAGCCAGGTATTCACACATTGAGAGTGCGTATTGACCCAAGTAGGCAAGTTCCTCAATCAATACAGTTCAATGACGAACTTGACGCTCAATTCACAATCCATCCTGAACCTAATGTGGTAGTGTCACCTTACGCCTCAGCATCGAGTGATTCTATTCTATCAGGTGAACAGGTTGATTTTGATGTGACAGTAACAAATACCGGCTCAATCACTGTGATTGGTGATTTATCAGCTTCATTTGATGGGAACTCATTGCAGCCATTGTTGGGGTTGGGAATTCCAGGCGGAGAAGAGCGTACTTTCACATTTACAGTAGTAGGTTCTAGTGGGGAATCAGGGTCTTTGCAATTTAGTGCAAGTTGGCAAGCGAATGCTATTAGTTACGATTCAAATACTAACGATAATACTGCATTTGGTTCAGTATCCTTGCACAGTAATCTCCGATTGAGATTCCTCCAAGAAAGTGAGAGCTGGACTCCTGCTCACACGCCATTGGTAGTTGGGAACACATACACATACACAATTGATATTGTTTCTGATGAGGGTACGGGGAGTGAGGTATTCACCTGCCTTGACCATGTGGAAGGGGAGGTGCTGAGCACAACATCACTCAATTTCACTACATCAAATGGTAATAATACGGTACTTTGTAGTTTTAAAGCGGTTAATACAGGTCCTTTTGAGTTGTATATTATTCCTGCAGGGAGTTCTGTAGCAACTTGGACTGCAGCATGGTCAATTTCAGCCACTGGTAACGATGGTCCGCAGGCTGAATCATCAAATTTCACAGCGGCAACATTCATGTTCGTATTTGCTGGTCTATTGTTAATCATTATTCTAGGGGCGGCAATTCAGTTGACAAGGGTCAATTCTGAAGAAAACGAGAGAGAAACCTACGATTACTGTCCATCGTGCGATGGGGAGATTGAAGGGGATGAGGAGGTTTGTCCATACTGTGAGTTTAATCTGGTTGAAGGCTTATCACAATTCCATGATTGCAAATCTTGTAATTCTAACATCCCAGATGTAATGGAGTACTGCCCATACTGTGGGGATGTTCAGGATGTATCATCCTTCTACGAGCGCCGTACTCGGAAGGAAATCATTCAAGAGGATGCCGAGGATGAGATTCAGGAAGATGATGATGAGATTGTGCAAGGCGCTGAAGATTATGATAATGCAATTTCTGAAATGGGATATGCAGAGGATCAATTGGAGTCCGATTGGGATGATCACCTTACAGAGGCTGAGCAAGAAATTGATGCTGCAATAGCTGACCGCGACCAAGAAGTTGAATTGACTGAAGGAGAGGCAGAGGATGAATTGGTGATTACATCAATGCGAACGGCACATGAAAAGGACCGAGTTGACCTTGACGATATCATTGGTGACAAAGAGGGCCGCCGTCATATCCAAGATTCCGATGTAGAGTTAAGCGCGTCAGATGCAGACATCCGTGCTGATATCTTTGAGATCACGGGTGAGAAAGGAATTTTGCCTGGTCAAGAGGTTGAAGTTGAATTTATTACAGATAATACTGTAGTCGGTAATGTGTTGAAGGATAAAAAAGATGTTACAGACTTCTCCGTAGGAGATGCAGACCCTCTGCCGTCTGCAAAGACCTCTGATATTGCCGATGAACCGGCAAGCACCAATAAACGCCGCCGTCCAAAACGCCGCCGCAAAGATAGTGAAGATTGAAATCAAGTCACTTACTAGGGTGGATTGCCTGAATGATGACGAGTCAAAGCTGCTTCAAGCGTGATGACCCCTATGAGTGCTGACAGGCAAACTTAGCCGCCCAACCGCCCCTACATCCATCGCCTTGAAATGAAAGGGGTGGCTGAACGCAATACGATGAGAGCCGCCAAACCCATCTTCCTCGCAGTAATTTTACTCTCTATGAGTACTTTTTCAGGTTGTATTGGATTGGTTGTTAGCCGAGAATTGATGGAGAAGGTGCGAGGTGTTCCAGAAACCGATGAGGCTGTTGATGTGTACGGTTTTGACCGCGTTTTTGATTCTACAGACCCTGAGGATATCATTTACCATCCACAACCACATCAAATTCGTATTGACACTGAAGTTAAAGAGATACAGGTTTTCTTCCGCGTGCAGATGGACTTCAGCGAAATCGCTGGTTTTGAGACTGGTAATCTAACTAGTACAGTACGATATGTTCACGCAATGTTATGGGAGCCAGGTGCTAATAAAAATACAGACACACCGTATTGGGAAGAGAATGCCACGACAGACCGTTATCCACCATTACAGAGATTTTCCCCTCCGTTTGAGTTAGGGGTATGGGAGTTAGAAGTTGATGCCCAAGGGTATGGACTAGATACTCCAATTGACCAAATTTCCTTCCACGATGAGTTTGAAGTATCGGTTTCAATCATCCGTCCTTGTATTGAATTTCCTGAGCGTGCAGACCCTGACGAATGCATCCCCGTTTAGTCAAGTGCTTCTGGGCAGCGATGCCGTCGAGAGCAATTTCGGCATTTCCCCGGTCTATCGTGGTCTCTTTTAGCATCATCCTCTACCATCAATCTTTGAATTTCTTTCAAGTGTTTCATCAGGACTTTACTTTCACCATCTCCCCAAATAATTTTGTGAATCGCATCATCTCCGTAACGGAGTATGCCATACCTGAGTTGATTATTGGTTATTTTTGATACAAGATGAAGATAAGCGTATACCTGTAATTTATGACTAAAGTGTGGTTGTGAAGGGATTTTTCCAGTCTTTTGTTCTACTGGTACCACATCATTTTCAAAGATGATGATTTGGTCCGGCCGACCTCTAATTCCTGTAGTGTCGTCTTTGAGAAGATCAGATGAAGTTGAGTCATCGTTGTATGCTAGTACAGAACCACTATCAATTCCAAGTTCCTTGCCTTTTTCTTCAACACGAATATTTGCAAGCAATCCTTTGTGAAGTTGCCAAGATGCGATAAGAGTCCAACCTAGTGTAGCCACCAATAGGACAAAAGTTGCTATTGAGCGCTGTTGCGCCACAAACAGTGCTAATCCGTGCAGAGCAATTGTCATGCTCCCGAGTAGGATTGTGAACTCAACCTTTCCTCCAGCCCACCAGCCACCAGGATGTGAGTCTTGTTTCTCAAATAAGTATAGTTCAAGGTCAACAATATTAAATTCAGAAGGTGTTGGTGGCTGAGCCAAACCAAAAGGTGTCCCAAGATATCTTCTCCATGGGATGAGCAATAGAAGTATTGCCAAGATTAACCAAACAAAGGCGAGAAGAGCAAGGTAGCGAGCAAAGCGGCCAAAGTTGATATCAGTAATCATTCCCTCCTCCACAAAGAAAAATGCCGTAGTGTCAATGGTTAAAGTAACCACAATTGCGAACCACCATGTCCAGATAACCATCTCTCTTCTTGCTTTCAAATCATGATTTTGGTAATGTGTCATCGCTATTTCGATTTCTTTGTGTCGCTGTTTTCCGAGTTCAATAGCATCGCCTGAACCTTTTACACCCGAGCGAGCTAATTTCCATGAGAGCGGGCAATAAGCATGACGTTCTAAGTCGCTTGCTGAAACTGGTAGTGCGACTCCTTCTGAGTCTCGCCAAATTCCATCATCACTCGGTGATGCATCGAATAATTTAGATTTTCGACCTGTGTTTGAGCCGTCTGAAGAGACGGCACTGGCT
The DNA here is from genome assembly GCA_012959435.1 of Candidatus Poseidoniales archaeon. GTDB lineage: Archaea > Thermoplasmatota > Poseidoniia > Poseidoniales > Thalassarchaeaceae > MGIIb-Q1. Next base: position 12,058 of record DUDF01000015.1, on the reverse strand, counting down.
GATGAAGAGTCACCCATTACGACAGACTAAGTGGGCTCAGTCAAGAGCATTGTGCCTGCATGTTACAGATAGCGTACGCTATTGTTCGCTTGATAGTATGAATCTAGATTCAAATCTAGAAGGAAGATTCCCAACTCTCAACTTTTTGGTGATGTGCCCAAGTAGCATCATCAGTTTCTTCACGAGCTTTGAGCACTTCACGGGATAGTAGCCAGTAAACTAGTGCAAGGCTGCGGCGACCCTTGTTATTAGCAGGGATGCAGAAGTCAACATTTCGAAGGTGGTTGTTGGTATCACAGATGCCAATTACAGGTAAACCAGTCTTGACAGCCTCTGAAAGTGCCTGTGCATCTGCTTGAGGGTCGGTCACGAAGATAACTCGTGGCTCTATGTAAGTGCGCAGATTTGGATTGGTAAGGGTTCCAGGAATAAATCGGCCAACTATTTGGCGAGCACCGATTGCTTGAGCAAACATGCGAGCAGGGCGCTGTCCATACTGACGAGCGCTTACAACAAGTATGTCTCGACCGTCGTAATTGTTGATGAAATTAGCAGCAAACCCAATTCTTTCGTCAGTCTTAGTGACATCAATAAGGTGGATTGTTGCACCGTCGGTTTCAGTCTTGGAGATGAAGTTCTGCATGTCCTTACTCTTAGTCTGAGTACCTATGTGCACAGCGTTCGCTTCATAGTCCTCGTACGCCAGCAGGGGAGCACTCTGTTCAGCCATTCGGCTCGGCGACCGGACAACCATTCATAACCGCTTCTATCATCCTTTTTTTGTAAATGAGCGGGTAAGTTCAGTAGCATAACACTCCCTCCCCCCGATTAATGGTCGTGGAGGTTGAACAAGTTCCATTGTTTCTCGCCCCGATGTCTGGCGTCACAGGACTTGCATATCGCCTGTTAACAAGAGAATGTGGTGCTGATTTTACTATTACCGAATTCACCGCTGCTGCTGCTTTGACGCGCCAAGATGCCAAAAGTTGGTTGAAACTTGAAAGCGATAAACGAGAAAAACCATTCATTCCGCAAATATTTGGCGGTAATATCGATGAGATGGTAAAAAGTTGTGAACTTCTTCAAGAGAAGGCCGACATTATCGATTTGAATTTTGGTTGTCCAGCACCGATCGTGACTAGACATTGTGCCGGCGCCGCATTAATGGGCAAACCGGATGAATTAGTTGGCATGGTCGAGAGATGTGTTGAGGCTTCACGAGTTCCCGTCACGGTGAAGATGAGGCTTGGAACTGGTAATGGATTGACTAACGCATTAGAACTCGCCAAACGTTGCGAGGATGTCGGGGCCGAGCGAATATGTGTACATGGTAGGACACTACGTCAGCGATATTCTGGGGAAGCTGATTGGCAGGCTATTGCTGAGATTGTTCAGTCAGTAGATATTCCTGTAATTGCAAATGGAGATGTTGTTGATGCTAAATCAGCATCCGATTGTTTAGCGATTACTGGGGCGGCCGGATTGATGATTGGCAGGGCTGCAATTGGTCGCCCAACAATTTTCCACCAAATCAAGAGTGATCTTGGTTGGGATAATTCTGAGCCGGTATGGGCTGAGGCAGAATCCAGCGACGAAATGCATGAAACGATGTCAGCGAGATTGTGGGCTTGGAAGAGATATGTTGAACTTGACAGGGAAGTCAGTATTGGAAATAGCAGTAAAAATCGCCTACGTCATGCATTTGCTTTCACTAAAGGATTGCCTGGAGGCAAGGCATTTCGTACTCAATTACATGTCAATAGAGAAGCAGAACAGGTGTCAGAATCTGTTGAAAAATTCCTCTCAAATTTAGTTAGAGATATTCAAATAAATCAGTGATGATTTACAAGTCATCAATGGTTGAAGCAACTCGCTTTAATCGACTGAATATGCTCTCAACCCGTTGTGATACTTGGCGGGCTACATCTTCCCCTGAACTGCCAGAGAGTCTGTATCCGTAAGGAAGGCGCCCCCCTAGGAGATTTATGGCCAAACGTTGTTGCTCAATGCTTACAGAAGAGAAAAGTTCAGCACATCGTTCTGAATCAAATTTGTTTTCTCGCAGAGATTTTGTGATCTGTTTAACCACTTTCTTGTCTAATCTGCTTAATCCACCTTTAGTGAGTAACCACTGTTCCCCTCGTCGAGTATATTGGGTCGAGAGTCCATCCCAGAGAATTACTGAAAGTCGGTCATGGCGAAGTACTCGTTCTGCCAAACCAGCAGCCCTGAAGCGGTCAAAAGTTCTAGCCAGTCTTGGGCGAGTAGCCCCCCATTCAGCGACCGCTTCGTCCAGTGAAATTGGGTGATTTGCTGATAGCATTTTTTCAAAAATAAGGCGGGTGAGATCGTTGCCACTTATTTGCTTAGGGCGTTCTCCCCGTAGACCAAAATCATTCAGGAATGAATCTATTTCATCCTCTTTTCCTTGCAGAGGGCGAGGTTCGCAGATTCGCAGTTTGAGGTCTGGGACATCTGTGTCAGTGTCACCTTCCTGAGTTACTGAGCCTGTTTGCCATTCTTTGAGTGGGGCAAGGCGTAGAGCGAGTATTCCTCGGACTTCCAAATGTAGGAGGTCGATGGCTGATGAAAGAGAACCGCAACGAAGGTGGTGCATCTGCCATCCATTTTCACCAATTTTGGAGGCGACAATTCTGACAGATTGAAGTCCTTTCAGATGATGGTGAAGAGCGGTCATACTGATTCCTAGTTGGTCCGCTAATGTCTTTGCATCAACCCCTTTCATTGGTTCTTTTACCAAATGGTCTCGCATTAACCTGTGAAGTGGTCGTTGAGTTGCGCCTGTAGAATTAGTATCATTGCGTCGGCGCACCAATCCAAGTGTATCAAGGAGCCAAGCTAGAAGCATGTCAGCATCTTTCTTACCTGTAGGGGCTGGGTGTTGCTCAAGACGAAGTCTCAACATCTAGTGACTGGCGAAGTGGGTCGGTTCTAAGTGCTATTGATACTATTTGCTGATTCAGCACTACTTAACGCGGAGTGCCTTCCATCAAAGCGATTTTTCAAAGTCAATTCAGTCACGAATTAGTGGTTCATGCGGCAATAGGTCGCTCATCAATCCACTCGTAATCAAGAGTTCCAGTACGTAGCCCATGTAGGTGTTCAGCCAAATCTAGGTCGTGGCATGATAGAATACCTCGTCGGCGGAGCACGAGTATTGCGCTGTTTACAGAAGCACGACTGCGACTGATGTCGCGAGCCAGTGAGGCTTGGGATTTTGGCAAGGGGTCTTGAACTAGGCGTGTGACAACTTCTCGCTGAACTTGTGATAGCCCAACAGGTAGCATCTCTGCTGCTTGCTCATCCTTGATATTCATGTCTCGAAGAATCTCAATCTGACTTGGTGCCCCCGCGTAGTAGCAAGTTCTACCATTAACTGGCATTGTGGTAACAGTTTTTTGTGTTTGCAACACATCAAGATGGTGGCGTAAAGTCCCATTTGCAACATCGAGATTACGTTGTAATTGGCGGTAGCAAATCCCTGGGTTTGAGCCGAGGGTGTCGAGGATTTTACTTCGCAGTGGGTGCTCCCAACTGCGATTGTGAGATGAACTAATAGTACCGGAAATTGACCAATTCCAAGGTAATATGCCTGCGGCTAACGAACCAAATCCAGTTAATCCAGCAACCGCGACACCAAACAAAGCATGACGGCCACCTAACTGCTTCAGTAATGCCATAGGATTACTTCTGTTGCCGGTCCCTATTGTATGTGTTGGTGCGGTGACCAGCATTTTTCACCAAATTTCACGCTTTCTTGACGCTTTCATTGTTGAGTTTCATATATGCAACTAATGGACTAAGAAGGCGTCCTGAACGTCGACCATGGTCTGTAAGTTTGTAGGTGACTTTCACAGGTGGGCCATCAATCACGATACGATCAACAAATCCAGACAATCTCAGGGTAGTTAACTTATCAGACAAAGTTCTGCTAGAAATTCCTACTAGTAATCGGCGCAGTTCATTGAAGCGGCGCTCACCAGCAATGTACAGTGTGGCAAGAATCTCAATTGTCCAACGTGATGCAAAGACATCTAACGCTTCTACCGCGGCATCTACTTCCCACGAAATGTCGTAAACATCATCATCAGAATTGTTGCGGAAAAGTTGGCGAACTTTTGCACCGAGTTCTTCTGTTGAAATAATCGCGTTTTCAATTTCATCATATTCGTCATTATTGAGAATCATTGGTGGTTCTGGCATGGCTTCAACTCCGGTGTTGCTAAACTCATGTGGTGTAGCCATTGCACTTAGATATATCCTATTTCACTTCATGGTTAATATAAACCGGGCAACACCTATTAATTGCCCAAGAGGCAAAAACGGAGGCTATGAGTATGGATATTTGGTTTGAAGAATGGTTGGATAGTGAAAGTGCAAGGTTGAAGGAAAATGAAGCGCGTGAAGCGCGTCGTCAGCGTACAATTGCAAATTGGAGAGGAATGCGCTTCTTGAAAGGATGGAAGTGAGATGAAATACCTTACAAAATTATTTAATTTATTGATAGCAGGAATAGCTGCTATGTCTCCTCCTCATTGGCATCGATGATTGAGTACTCAATTATCACCGCGATTTAGTTTACGCAGTAATGCATCCGCTGCGTCAAGTTTTGACTTTACTCTATCAGTTTCTAGTTGTCCAGTTACTTCAACGGAAGTTACAGATTCAATTGTTGGAGGGGCTCTTCCCATCTCTGTGAGGATTTCCCGCATTGAATCAACAACATCGGATACCTTTTCGGCATCTAGGGAGATTGAAGTTGGTAGAGACGGGATGTCGGCAGCGTCAACATACCCCATTTCAGCGGCTAAAATACCTGCAGCAGCTAGTAATCTTGGTCGAACTTCAGGCTGATTTGGATCCCATCCCCTACGTTCAAGGAATCGAACAAGAAGTGCATGTTCAGTTGGCCCAAATTCACCTTCAGAACGTCGTACAATGGTTTCAACAACTCGTTCAAACGCTTCCATCTGGGTCTCAATCTTTCCAAGTTGAGCCATTGCCTCATCACTAAGTTCGTGGCTTCGGCGATAGAGAGTTTCCATTGCCCGATGCCGTCTTGCAGTAACTGGGTCAAGTTCAGTCTCACTAGCACGTAGTGATACTTGCAGGTCAAACAAGCCATGTACTCGGCCACTAATCGCAGCCAATTCTAAATCAAGGCCTGCATCTAGTGCAGCATTTTCAAAATCAACTCTAGCAGCCGCAATTTCACCACCTCGGTTTTCAAGAATCTCATCTAATCTGTCAAGTAAGTTGGAGCGGGCATCTTCTAGTTGGCGTAATGCTTGCTTTTCACGCCAAGAACCTGGTAATGCAGAGCGGGCTGAATCTTCTTGCTGCTTTAGTTGAATCATCTGTTGTAATTCATCTAATATTTGTCCACGGACAGCCTCGTGCTCAATTCCAAACCCTAAGCGGCCTAAATCTTCAATGAATGCGGAAACATCATCCTCATCTTGTTCTCGCCCGATTAACAAGAATTCTCTTAGATGGCTAGTGAGTTCTGCTTTACGCGATTCAAGGCGTACTAATGCTTCACCTGCCCCTTCATCTAATGTGACTGGTGTTGTTGTTTGTGTTGGGGTGTCTAATATTTCCTCAACCAATTCCGGGGGTGATTCCACAATCACTGGTGGTACAATTACTTCCACAGGTGTGACTGGTGCAGGGTCACCTGTAGGTACACCTACATTTGCGCCAAGAGTCTTCTGACCAGTCCGCAAACTTTTCTTCACCTTGCCCCAAGAGTTCTCTTCTGATGATAGCACTCCGGCAACTCTTCCCATTAGGACATTCTTGTTGCCAGAACGTGGTAAATCAAATGTAATGCAAAGTGCATGTAAATCTTCGCGAGTCATATCGCCAATGGTTGAAACATTGAGTTTTTTCGGGTCGCCATTTAGGTGAAGCCATAGTCTACGCATCTTTGCTTTTTTCGAGCCAGATTTCTTTACTCCAAAGAGTCCAAGAACTTCTGTCAAATCATTATTTTGCATCTTGTGGATGCCCGAATCTGTGAAGTCAAATTGGTTCAAAACTAGTGTTGCAATCAATTTTGCCCGCAGTTGTTCAACATTACCGGTTTTTGGGAGGTTATTTTCAACAGCAAGGTCCCTTAACTCTGCGAGTTTCGCCTGAAAAAGCGAATTCAGCAACTCTGTGTTGATGGCCAAACCCCATTCACCTATGGTGTAGTCTTCACGTTCCAATCATCTATGTTGCGCTTGATGAGTACGCGAAAGTGGCAGTTGTGGTGGCTTATGAGATAAACCGAGATGGGTTTCAAATGTGATTTGCCACTTAATCACTCATGTACCTTGGATTACAGTTTTAGAGGTCAAGGAATTTACCATCACGAGTTCCGAGTTTTACAAATTTTTCCCATTCATCATAGAGGAAATTTGTTACGACCACAGTATCTTGCAAATCTGCTATTCTTTGCATACTGATGGTAGAGTTTCCTCGGTGGCTTACAAGTTCAATTTGAATATCGACCTTCACTTCATCAGTAGTAATTTCTCCCTCAGGGTTGATAAGTGCATTTCGAGTTAATAGGTCTCGTTTTCGTTCTGCTTCACGAATCAGGGTTCCAGGTTGCCTGTGCCTTGCTAGAATGCCGATTTTACTCTTGACATCTGAATCCATATTTTTTAGAAGTGCTTCATTTACTTGCCATGAAGTCTCTGCTTCTAGGTCAAGTATAGGAGATATTTTATTACGAGGAAATCCAGTTCTGCCGATGACAATGATAGTGCCTGCGTGAGGTGGGGGGAGGAATCGGAAAAGTTCGTCTTCGGCAACATCTTGGGTGAGTGCGTGGCGACGGGTTTTGAAACCAGCTAGGCGATGGATGTGGCGTGGGATTGCATAACCATCAATTTCTTGTGATTGGCGTAATTCTTCAGCCCAATTGACGAATGAATAGATGTCTTCGTAATCTAGTGATTCAGGTTTTTCAGTTTCAGTAATCCCAAGGTGTGCTTTTGGGGATCGCACTCTTGCATCAGGGCGGAATCTACGAAGTTGCCGCCGTACCAGTTGGTTTTGACTCAAGATGATTGCACTTTTAGGTAGGTGATTTGGACGGTCCTCACTTACTAGGACATAATTCCAGTCACGTAGAGGTAGTGCACCCACTACCATCAATCCTTGTTCCAATTCGACCAATTCAGAGATATCTATTGCCGCGGCTAGTAAGAGGTCTGTCTCGCCATTTTGTAATTTTTCAAATCCCTCAGTAAGGGAGTTAGTTGATACTTCTGTGAATTCGATTTCAGTATCCTCAAATCCAGTAAAAGTTCCGAGGAGGTCAGCCGAATCAGTAGGGGCGCGAGCAATCAACAGTGGCTCATCTTCGCTCATTATTGCACTTCCTGTATCGGTTCCCCACAGCCACCCGTTGATATATCCGACCCTTGTGCAACAGATGAGTCGGATGCAATCAGCAGAGAATCACATTGCATTTATTGAGAATATTCGAGATAAGTTTGAATCTGCTCTTCTTACTCATGTTGAGGCGGCTAGTAAAGGTGAAAATGCCGAAACAATGGCTCTTGCAAGCGAAGTTCTGATGGCTGGTGGGAAACGCTGGCGACCAATTTTGCTCTTGCTTTCCTATCAATTGGCTGGGGGAGAGGATGAAAGTGAAGTAATGCCATTAGCCCTTGCATTTGAGATGATTCATACTGCCACTCTTGTACATGATGATATCAATGACGGGGCAAAGTTTCGGCGCAATGTACCAACATTACATGAGCGATATGATTCTGCTAGAGCGCTAATAGCCGGAGACTACCTTTTCGTTGAAGGTTTTGGACTTGGAGGCAGATATGAGGAACAGATAGTTCTGCTAATAGCAAGTTACTGTGCACAAATAGCCTCTGCGGAATTGATGCAACTTCGTCATGTGGGAAATTTAGCAACAACTCCTGAAGATTACTATGAGATTATATCTGGGAAAACTGCAGGCCCATTTGCTGCCGGATGTACAGCAGCCGCTTTAGTTGCTGGTGCCAGTTCAGCGTTAGCAGATATCCTAGGACAATTTGGGCTAGAATTGGGGCTGGCCTTCCAAATCGTTGATGATTTGCTTGACCTTGAAGGTGATGAACGTATGGGGAAACCACGTGGTACTGATGTAATTGAGGGGAAAATGACACTGCCATTAATCCATTCATTGACCCTTTCACACGGCGATGATCGCCGAAGGTTAGCCGACATCATCGCCGGCTTTCATGATGGTTTGTGGGATGAACTAACTGAACTGCTTAATCGTGCAGGGAGTTTTGGTTATGCACAGACTCTTACGAATAACCATCTTGAACGGGCTATTGATGCTCTACTCCAATTTCCAAAATGTGAAGCAAGGGATGCCCTAGAGTGGCTCACGAGACAGGTGATGGACCGACATGAGTAAAGGGTCGGAACCAGAACATCGAGAAGTGCTAGTAGTGGGGGCAGGTCCAGGTGGCTCAACAGCAGCAAATCGTTTAGCAGAAGCAGGCATGGATGTCGTTGTCATAGAGCGGAGACAGACTGTAGGAAACCCTGCTCAATGTGGGGAATGTATCCCGGCATGGGGTGAAATGAGCGATGCATTTCCAGCAATCAAAAAAGATCCTTGGCTTGAGGAATATTGGGATTTCCCTGACCATGTGTTGGGGCAGTACCTTGAGTGGATGAGGCTTTACACACCATCGATGAAGGAATACGGGTTCGAGATTGATTGTTATGGGGCTCACCGCCTTCAATTCGATGGGCACCTCGCTGACAGAGCGGTTTCTATGGGTGCAGAAATCAGGACTGGTACAGAGTTGAGAAAGGTGCAAAACCAGAGAAAGTTGAATCGAGAAGTGTATCGTACAAACAACGGTTCATTTACCGCTGATTATGTGATAGATGCTTCAGGCGCTTTGGCTCATGTTGGGCGGTTACGAGGTAGTAAATATAGGCCCGGCGGGAAGTTGCCAACTATCTATGGTCAAGTGTCAGGTCACGATTCAGATTCATTTGATATTTTCATGGGTAGTGTAGCGCCCGGTGGATATGCGTGGATAATCCCTAAAGGAGACATTGCAAATGTTGGGATTGGTGTGCGATATAATCACCTTGACGTACCACTGAAACAGCGATTGGACAAATTCTGTGATGGCCTTGGGTTGACAATCCACTCTTATGGAGGTGGCTGGATCCCACTCGGTGGGATGGTGAAATCAGCTGTGAATGATAATGTCTTGTCAGTCGGTGATGCGGCTAGTTTGGTTATGCCATCAAATGGTGGTGGTATCGGGCAAGCAATAATTTCTGGGAAATATGCTGCAGAAGCAATTATTGCCAACAAAATGGGTGACACCTCATTATCTGATTATGATAATATTTTGAAGAAGACGATGGCAAAGCAGTTGCGCATTTCTCGGCGCTCAAAAAATCTATTCTGGACATTCTGCCGCAACGATTTTTCAACCGAAGTTGCAATGAGGTTGCTTGGAACAAATGGGTTGCGTCGTGCTGTTGATTGCCGGCGCCCGTTGATTATTATCTGATGTAATAAGAATGGCTTGCAGCCACCGAATTACTCTGGTTTTTCAGCGATGAAACGCACTGCCATTCCAGGGAACAATAGTCTCCCCTTCACCGGCGCAAAACCAACTTCTCGCATCATTCGTTTGTATTGACGTGTTGTGCCAAAGTGAACGTAGGTCTTAGTCAGCCATTTCCACGGGTGCTCATCTTGTTTACAGACTAGACGAGCGTAGGTTCCAACCCACAGTTTCATCCACAACCAACCAAGCCATCCGTGTAGGAAATTTGCTTTCCCAGCATCACAGATTACCAGTTTCCCACCTGGTTTCAAGACCCTTAGAATTTCCTCCAATCCTTTCCGCTTATCTTGAAAATCCCTGAATGAAAAGATACAACAGACGACATCAAATGAGTTGTCGGGAAGTGGTATTTTTTCTGCTGTGCCAGCCACAAATGTTGCCGCTGTTTCTTGGCGCTCGGCACGGGCAGCATTGACACGAGTACGTGCCACATCTAACATCGCTGGAATCGGGTCTAAACAGGTGACTTCGCAAGCGACAATTCGCTCAGCGAAAGTTCCCGGCCCGCAACCAACTTCTAAGACAGTACTCCCGGCTGGAATTTGTGCCCTCACGCCTTTGCGCCAGCGTTGGTCTTGGCCGAGTGTAGCAAAGCGATTGATGCGGTCATAAACAGGAATAGTTGCTTCTAAATTGGCTTGCAATTCAGACCAGTCGGAGTCGCCGATATGCTCGCTGTCCATGACTCTCCCCATACCTTGGGTCAGGGGTTTTGTGTTTCAACGCGTCGGATGGCTGGTACTTGGCTAAACCACTTGTCAAGAAGAGTGAATATGTGCCTATTTCAGTACTCAAATTACTCATTGATTTACCAACTGATATTCGGTGTAGTTCAGGAACCTGCATGAATCGTTTTATTTATGGGTCGGTTACACTCATAAACCGTTTATCTGTCGCCCATTCACCCAAGGGGTGGTTCTGATGTCTCGTGAGGAAGTTCTTCGTTCAATAAAGGATGCTGAGAAAAAGGCTAATCAAAAGCTTGTCAAGGCTCAAAATGATGCTAGTGGCATTGTTAGTAAGTCTCGTACTGATGCATCTGAAGTAATCGCAAATGGGAAGAAGGATGCAGAGGTTGCCGCACAAGAGGTTCTCGATGGTGCACGCGCAGCAGCTAACAAAGAGGCTGACAAAGTTCGTGCAAAAGGAGAGAAAGACCTTGATTCAATTCGAAGCCAAAGTGAGAAGAATCGTTCAGCAGCAATTGAAGCGGTTCTGGACAATTTTACCACCGAGTAACTAATGTGAGTTTTGGGAGTTGTAGATATGGGTAAATTAACGACTCAAGGTATGTCTCGGCTAACTGCCGCTGGCACACTACCTGAGCTCGATAACGCCATTGAAGCACTTTCCACTCTGAAAGCGATTCACATCATTGATTATTCAGGTGATGAAGAGGGTCTTAAGTTGGGCAAGCCCAATCCATCTTCCGAAGGAATTGGGCGCAACTTAAACCGATACCGGAGCGTAATCTCACAAATCAATACAAATGACGTCAAAGTCCCCCTTGAAGCCAAACCAATTCGCTTGAAGATGGCTGCTGATTTGCCATCTCTAGTTGATGAGATGTTAACTTCCTCTGACCGAATAGATGCAATTGAGGGCGAGCAAGGTGTAATCGCAGAAGAGTCTGCGGCTCTTGAAATACTTAAGCCACTAGGAATTGATCTTGATTTGCTTTCGGGATACGAAGGCGTGACAGTATTTGTTGGCAACGTTAGTAGTGCACCTGCAACTAAGAAAGCAGCAGGTGATGGTATTGCAATCATTGGCGGCGACAAGAAAAAAGTTGCCGCTGTATTCTGCAGAAATGAGAATGCATCCACCGTCCAATCAGCACTTGATGATGCAGACTTCTCTTCAGTTACTGTTCCAGCAGGAGAAGGTGGCATTGGTGCACGACTTTCTAATTTAGCAGCACAAAGTAAAATCCTATCAAATGAGATGGATGGCCTCCAATCAGAGTTAGATAGTTGGGGGGATAATAATGGCGCATCTTTGCAAGGTGGCGTTGAACTTCTTGAGAGAGATATGGCAATTGCCCTTGGCCCAGTTAAGGTCGCAACTAGTGAGCACACTTTCATGCTTGATGGGTGGGTTGAAACCTCTCGAAGTGATGAAGTGAAAGCAGCCCTTTCAGGAACCTGCCTCTATGTAGAAACCGAGGCATTCAAAATAACACCAGGTGGTGGTGGCCATGGTCATCATGGTCCAGAATTAGAGATGCCTCCAATTAAGTTTGCAGACCGACATACAAGTAAACCAATGGAATTGATTACTGATCTGATGGGCCGCCCCTCGTATGGTAAAGTTGACCCGACATTATTCATGTTCTTCACCTACCCTCTTTTCTTCGGGTTAATGCTTGGAGATATGGCATACGGATTTATGACGATGGGTGTTGGTTATGCTCTTTACAGGGCAAAGGGCCA
>DUDF01000014.1 GCA_012959435.1 Candidatus Poseidoniales archaeon | reverse complement strand
GAGCAAATACTTGAGCTTGTAAGAGATGATGAATCCTAGATTTTGGCCTTGAGAAATTAATCTCTGAAGTTTACATCGACTAATCGGGTTCGGATAAGTTGCAAGGGTCATCTGAAACCCCTTCCGAATGCAATTGTTGTTTGAATGGGCTTTGTGTGGGCCATTCTAGTCGCTACCCAATTATTCACTGAGATGCTAGAGAACCGCCAATTTCAACAATTGAGGAAATGAGTTCATCTATGACTTTTTCATCCACTCTTGGATTAGTGATAACAGCGCGTAGAATTGGTCTTCCATCTATTTGTGATGACGACACCATGAATCTCCCAGTAGAAATTAATTCATTTCGGATTCCCATTGTGATAGAATCTTCGCGTGCTTCATTTATCCCATAGCCAACGTAGCGAATACATACATTTGTCATTGAAGGTTCAACGACGAGTTCAAGGCGTGTGTGTTCCTTTACTTTTGTAACTAGATATTCGGCCAAAGAGAAGTACCGTTCAATTTGAGTTGCCCAACCTTCGTTACCCTTTGCCCGCCAGGCAAGCCACAGTTTGAGGGCGTCTACTCGCCTTCCACATTGCAAACTCATGTGTCCTAAGTCAACATTTGTCCCACCTTCTAAAAGGAGATAATGGGCTTTCTCAGTATGTACACAAACCTTCCCCAAAGTGCCACTATTTTTGACAAGGAAAACCGAACAACATAGATGGACTCCCATCATTTTGTGTGGGTCCCAACAGATAGAGTCTGCGAGGTCTATTCCATGCAATAACGAGCGAGTTTTTGGTGAAAGAAGTGTAGCCCCACCCCAAGCAGCATCTACATGAAGCCAGAGTTTTTCTTGATGGCAAATTTCAGCAAGTTCAACCATCGGGTCTACACCGCCTCTGACAGTAGTGCCTGCTGTAGCGATAACACAGAAGGGGAAATTCCCAGCTCTTTTTTCAGCACCAATTACATCTTGCAATATTTCAGGAATCATCGCTCCATATTCATCCGTAGGAATGGCAATGAGATTGTCCAATCCAATGCCAAGTACATTTGCTGCCATGACAGTAGAATAATGGGCATCTTCAGAAATGAATGCGACTAGTTGTTTTCCACCCAAACCAACGCGCTGAGCATCAGGGAATTTTCGGTCGCGGGCGCACAATAATCCAAGGAGGTTTCCGTTGGAGCCACCGGTTGTGAAGATACCTTCACCAGCCTTGTAACCAACCAATTTCAACATAGTGTCAACCATTTCCTTCTCAATTAATGTCGCCATTGGAGCGAGTTCAAAAGTGTACATTGAGGTGTTGGTAAGGGCGGTGATAAATTCTCCAGCAAGAGATGCGACATTGGTACCACCCCATAATGGATTCATGAAATGAGGGTGGCTGGTTTTCACTGATTCATCTAGATAATCATCAATATCGGAGAGCATAGTGTCAACGTCAATTCCAGTTCTTCCAACAGCCAATTCGAGTTTGTTTTTCAATTCTTGAGGAGACTTAGATGTTGTTACTGGTAAAGTTGAATCAGCAGACTCACCTAGATAGCGCCAAACACGGGCAAAGACTCCTTGGAGCAACCTCTCATCAAAGTCGGAGAGTACGTCACTGTCGTCCGCCATCAAATCTCCAGTCCGGGGCTACAGCAACAAGGGCTTCAATGATTGCCTAAAGTCGTTCCAGTTCGTGCCGATGTGCATCTACAGAACAAATCGCCGCCATGTGAACTACTTCTCGTACTCCATCACCTTGTTGAAGAATTTGTACAGGTTTTGCCATCCCTTCAAGAATAGGGCCAGTCATCTCTGCATCCCCAAGATGATCAAGTAATTTGTATGCGATATTTGCGGCAGCAAGATTTGGGCAAATGAGAACATTTGCCGCTCCATCAAATTCCATGAATGGATATTGGTCTTGAATATCCTCTAGAAGAGCAGTGTCAGCTTGCATGGGTCCATCAATCAAGATATTTGGGTCTAATTCTCGAGCAATATCAATTGCATCCTCAAGCCGAGTTGAGCGTAGCCCACGGCTTGAGCCAAAGTTAGAGAAAGATAGTAGCGCAACTTTCGGTTTAATTCCAAAGCGTTTCGCCACGCGTGCTGTTTGAACACATATTTCTGCCAAAGTTCGAGCATCAGGATAGACATTTACCGTTGCATCGCCGATGAACAATAATTTGCCTTTGACAGCCATCATGTACATCCCGACAACTCTGTGTGAATTTTCCGAGGTTCCAATCACTTCTAGACAAGGCTTGAGGAATGTTGGATAAGCGCGAGTCAAGCCACCAACAAAACCGTCAGCGTCTCCTACTTCAACCATCATTGCACCAAAGTAAGTTCGAGATTTTAGTATTCTCTGAGCATCAATGACAGTCAACCCTTTGCGACTTCGCATCTCAAACAGTGCGTCACGGTAGGAACCTTTTCTTCTAGGGTCATGAATGGGATTAATTACTTCACATTCAAAATCGAGGTTGAATTCATCTTTTAGGGCATCAATAACTTCAGGTCTCCCCAAAAGAATGGGGGTGCAAACATTCTCATGGGCCAACTCATATGCAGCCCGCAATACGTGTGGGTCATCACCTTCTGGGAAGACAATTCTCTTGAGAGAAGATTTAGCGCGATTCATTACTGTACGCATCACTGAATGGGTCAATCCCAACCTTGCTTCAAGTTCTTCTTGATACGCTGTCATGTGAAATTCTGATGCAGGAATCCCTGCTACACCGTCTTCAACTGCTGCTTTTGCAACTGCTGATGCGACGCTTACGAGTACACGCCGGTCAAATGGTTTTGGAATGATGTAGTCCTTTCCGAAGGAAATAAAATCAAGGTCGTATGCTTGGCTGACTTCTTCTGGAACGGCTTCTTTAGCCAAGCCGGCAAGTGCGCGGGTTGCAGCCATTCTCATGTTTGGAGTAATTTTTGTAGCCATGCAGTCAAGTGCACCACGGAAAATGTATGGGAATCCTAGAACATTGTTTACTTGGTTAGGGAAATCTGAGCGCCCGCTAGCAACGATTGCATCTGGGCGGGCCGCTAAAGCGATATCTGGCATAATTTCAGGGTCAGGATTTGCCAACGCGAAAATTATGGGTCGTTCAGACATTGAACGCAGCATATCTGGACTAACAATATCTCCTTTTGAAAGACCTAAGAATATGTCAGCACCTACCATGGCGTCGGAGAGACCCCCCTCTTCTTCATCACGAGCAAATCTTTCTTTTTCAGCAGAAAGTTCACCCGCTTCAGATCGTTTTTTAGTGATGATTCCTTTAGAATCAATCATCTTGATATTGGCCTTATTCACTCCGAGTTGTAACCAGTGTTCAGCACAAGAAATCGCTGATGCCCCTGCCCCAGATATTACCACTTTCACTTGTGAAATATCTTTGTTGACTAATTCGAGAGAATTCAGCATGGCTGCTCCAGATATGATTGCGGTGCCATGCTGGTCATCATGCATTACTGGAATATCCAATTCTTCTTTCAAACGGCGCTCAATTTCAAAGCACTCTGGTGCTTTGATATCTTCTAGGTTGATGCCACCAAATGTTGGTGCAATTCGTTTCACTGTTTCAACAAATTTATCTACGTCAGTTTCATCAATTTCAATATCAAACACATCAATATCAGCAAATGCCTTGAACAACAATCCCTTACCTTCCATGACTGGTTTGCTCGCTAGAGCACCAATATTTCCTAATCCAAGTACTGCTGTCCCATTGGTGATAACTGCTACAAGATTTCCTTTAGCAGTATATCGGTACGCATTGTTCGGATTTTTTTCAATCTCTAAACATGGATAGGCAACTCCAGGTGAATAAGCGAGTGATAGGTCACGCTGTGTTGCGTGTGGTTTAGTGGGGACAGTCTTCATTTTTCCAAAAGGCTTTGCCGAGTGATAATCCAGCGCGTCTTGGCGAATTTTTTCCTCTTTCACGGGTTACCCCTCTCCTATGCTACTTTGAATCGGCTCACTACTATGATATTTGTATTTCCCAACTATTTGAGATATGTTTTAGGTATGATTAATCGATGTATACGTAGTATAAAGAATGGTCCATGAAGCCATTTCCTTCATAAGTAATGCAGAAAGCGTTGTAAACATGAATCAAAGTCATAGAACGAATGCACCCATTTTTCTTGTCGGGCTTATGCTATTCGCATCTTTGTCTCCTGTTTTGCAATTAGGGGCAGTGGTAAACCCTAGAAATGCGGTTGAATGGGGCTCAGGAGGATTCAATGATACTGGCTGGATTAGTCTTGATGCTGTTGGTGCAGACCCAGCAAGCGGAATACTTGCTGAAGGTGATTTACATCTCACACTAGCACCGGGTGCAATAGTTGAGAACTTGTCATTTGAAGTCCGCGTTAACGGTTCAAATGGTACTTGGGTAGAACAACCTCAACTCTCATTTGTTGATACTCAAACACAAATCATGGATTGGAGAGGATTAGGCGGTTTTGGTCAACAGAATGACTTGATGGGCGCAGATCCTTACTCTTCTCGTCTAACTCCTAATGCTAATGCTGGTGCATCTTGGTTACTTCCGGGTGATGCTGAAGTTACTGATTTGGTAGTTGAAGCTTTGAGGCCGGCAGATGCATACATCACATTCACTCCATTTACATTTGAGGTGAATGGGTCAGCAATCCATCCAACTGATGGTCGCATGTATTTTTTGATTGATGAGACATTAGGTCAACTCGATGCAACAAATGATCCACCAGTTATTGAGTTGGCAGAGAACATTACTGGCGCAAGCACGATTGTAATAGATAGTGCCAATGACATGATTCTTGTTGCGGTTGATGATGGTGTGACAAAATTCCGCGCTTGGTCACTTACAGATTCTACTGAGTTAACAGGCCCCTTTTCAATTGAATCAAGTATGCATGCAAATAGCTCACAGATAGTGACAGCGATGATGACAGATTCGAGTGGATTAGTTTGGGCTGGAACAAACGAAGCAGATTTGATGGCTGCTGGTGTTGGCGTTACAAGCAACCCCTCCGCAGGTTCTGATGCTGTTACTGATATGCTAGAGGTCGGCGGTGTAGTCTATCTCGCTACTGATGGTGCTGGCGTCATGCGTTATGACACATCAAGCAGTCAGTGGCTTTCTTCTTGGGATACTCAAAACTCGTTACCAAGTGATAGTGTAGTCCAGTTAGAATTGATGAACGGTATCCTAATGATTGGGTTAGCAGATGCTGGGATTGTTCGTTATAATGTCGCAACTAGCTCATGGCTCGCAACTTGGACAGATACTAACTGGCTCGATTCAAATGATGTTCATGGAATGGCTCAAGGTGGTGAATGGTTGCACATCTTGGCAGGTGATACACTTCATTTCTACAACATGACTATGGGTGCTTTCTCAACAAGCAAAGCGCTTCAGGATGTTGGATTAGTTCGGGATGGACTTGATTTGATTGCTTGGCCAAACGGTGGCGCTCGCTCACCCGGTGTAGATACTATTCTAGTAGGGGATGGCGGGGGAAGTTTCGCACTTTTCGAACCAGCAACTCCCCCGACCCACTCATCTACAATGTTGCTCGCTTCAGGGCCAACTAGCGCAGTGATGCATGACACATTGGAAGTAAACAATGTAGTGTGGGTTGCTGGAAATGAAGTCATTGACCGATTTGATAAACAATTGAATCGTTGGTTGACTCCAATCGAAACAGGTACAATCAATCAGGCATTAGAAACCGATGGTAATTCGGTTTGGGTAGCAACTAGCGATGATGGGATCTATAATTTTGCTTTCAATGGAAGCCAAATAGCCCATCTAATGATTAGTGATAATCTAAACTCAAATGATGCTGATTATCTAGCCTTTGATGTAACTACAGATACAATCGTAGTTGGCCATTCAAACGCCGGCGTCACCTTAGTTGACGCTATCAACCAAACAGTTTCCTCGTCATGGTCATCTGGGCGTTCTGATGCTTTTACGAATAATATCAGGGGTGTTGCGGCTCGCTCAGCAATCGCCTACATCGCATCTAATCAAGGAGTTATCCGCATTGATATCACCAATGACACATTGTTATCCTCTTGGCGCTCAACTGGGATGGATAATGTAGCATATATGCCAGTAGAAACTGATGGCAACCACATGTATCTAGGGTTGTACGGCTATGGCGTACTCATCTTTGACCGGGTATCAGGTGATGTGATAGATACGTGGCAAGCAAATCGAGGTGCTAATAGTATCTCAAACAATAATGTGTACTCACTACACCGCGATAGTGGTGGTTCAATGTGGGTTGGTACTGCTGACGGTGCTGACCGGTATGATGGCGTTTCATGGACTCACATTCAGGCACAAGGAGGATTTAATCCCTCAAACTTTTATGATTTAGATTCGGATTCAAGTTATCTGTATGCGGGCACCAATGCTGGTGCTTGTCAATACCGTCTTTCAGATTTACACGAAGAGAATTGTTGGAATTATTACACCAATCCAGATGGCTTGCCATCTTCATGGGTTTACGCTGTGTCCATTCTCAGTAATGGTAATCTCTACGCTGGAACCAATTATGGTGCTGGAATCATTGATGTTGTAAATGATACAGTTGTGGATGTATGGGTGGCAGGAGAAGCCACTTGGAATGCACCAACTTACGAATACAATGATGTTGCATACATCGGCTTGAACGGTATGGGGGTTGCTCGTTATGACCGAATTAACGATGTTTGGCTTCAAGAGTGGGATTCTTCAAATTCGAATAATCTAGTAACTGATAATGATGTTACTACTCTAATTCCCGACCGTCTACCTCATCGAATATGGATTGGTGGTGATTTTGGACTTCGCCTAATTGATCTTGTTAATGAAACAGTGGAAGAAACTTTTAGCAGAGCAAATGGTCAGAATGCCCCTGGTGAACTCGTTATTATTGGCAACGTGCTCTACTATTCAGAAGAAAGAGCAGGGACCCAATCAAACGATAATATCTATCGTTATGATATAGATAATATGACAGCCTTATCATCTTTAGATGCTGGTCAACAGATCAGCCAATCAGGTCTAGTCTATGGGATTGGAGAAGGTCCTGATGGAATGTTGTGGATTGGTGTCACACCGTCTGGCTGGTTCGGTCTTGATGCGGGTAGTGTCGTACGTTGGGACCATGCAAACAATACTTGGGGTAACGCACTTGATGCGACTGGTTCAATTCTGCGTGTTAATTCTGTATATGCAGGAGAATGTGAACCGCTCAACATCTCAGCATGCCACATCTTTGCATCTTATGGTGAAAAGGTACATCGTCACTTTGACTACAATGGTAACCTGCTCAATGAATGGGATGACAATGTGTTACAGGGACCAATTCGCTCAATTGATTTGTATCAAGGATTGATCCACTTTGCAACATACGATGGAATTGCTAGGTATGATATGTATAACGATACTTGGGTTACCACGCTTACAGCAGATAATGGCGGTCTCCCTTCAAATTCAGAAGATACAATTTTTGATATTGAAATTGTTGGCGATGACCTTTGGTATACAACAATGGCTAACAACGGATGGAATCGTAACAGTCGTATATTCCGTTACAATGGTACAACTCAGGCATGGAGTAGTTGGGCAGCAGGGAGCACAAATATTCCTCCAGGATTTGGATTCTCAATGGAAGTATGTAATGAAATAATGCACATTGCAATGGCTCGATACCAAGGGTTTGGTACTCAAGGCGGGGTTGCTCGATTCGATTTGCATACAAATGCATGGTTAGCAGGTTGGACTCAGGGTAGTTCACAAAATCGTGGACTAGATGATGATGATGCTGTTGCATTAGCTTGTGATGAAGTTGGTGACGTTATTTATGTTGGCTTTGAACAAAATAATGTAGGTATTTCACGATATAGTTACACTTCTGGAAGTTGGCTAGCCTCTATTTCTGAGACAACAAATGGCATCATTCCCGACCAAGTTTTCCCTGATGGGATGAGATGGGTGAATGGTGTTTTGATGATTTCACACACAGATGAAGGTGGTGGGACAGGTGGTATTTCTCGAATTGCTGCAACTGGCGGCCAGCTTGGTTCAGGAATGAAAATGGATGTTGGCACTCAGGCATCTAGTATGGAAATCATACCTTCTAACAGCAATCAGGTTGATTGGGTAATAGGTAGGCCAGGAGGCGATTCTGGATATAACAGAGTTGACATCATTAATTCAACAGGATTACACAAAGGTGCAGTTGATATTCTAGCAGGATTATCTAGTGGGAGAATGCTTGAAGTTACTTTCAGCGGAACAGATGTTTGGATTACATCTGCAGATGATTCCCAACAATATTCAGGTTCCTCTATTCTACATGGGGAACTTCTTTCAAATGGGACAATTGGGTGGATAGATGCGTATCCATTTGTTTGGGATATAGTCAATGAAATACTGCCAATTAACAATGATTTGTGGGTTACAACAAGTGCAGGACTTTACCAAATTGATATTGCAACTGGTCAGATTTCAGGAACCCCAGTTCCATTGCATTATCAGATGGATGGAATCTATCGCTCTGGTAGCGATCTAGTAATTGGGTTGATGGGAACAACAACAACATCAGCAGGATTCCAAGTTTACAATCTAACAACACAAAGTTGGACAGATGGTTCACT
>DUDF01000013.1:406-1500 GCA_012959435.1 Candidatus Poseidoniales archaeon | reverse complement strand
TCACTCTTCTTCTGAGGATGTGAGTACCGCTTTTGTTGGGACTGCGGCAACTGGTTTTCCACCGACTAATCCTGATAGAATCAAATCAAATCCTTCAGCATCTCCGTCCATATCTATTCGTAGGAAACGATTTGTCTTGGCATTCAAATCCCCAAGGAAAACCTCATCGCCATCAAACAATGATTCGGGGGTGACTGATGTTACAACCCATTCAACGCCTTCAACAGCCTGAAATCTGATAGCGGCTAATGACCACTCTTCAGATAGCAGTCTAAGACCTACTGTAACTGACCGTGAACCCTCGTTTGCAGTCAATCCCCAGACAACCAAGTCAAGCGATTCAGTTGTATGACGTGTAAGTGGCTCTCCCCATTCCGTGACCAAGGCATCCCAGTCTGTATCAGCGAGTGATTCAAGCGCGTGCAGTAGTGCATTTGGGTCCATCACATTATTTGGGTCAGCAGCAATTAATCGCTCTCGCAAGCGATTCAATCTGCGCTTTTCATGGGCTTCAATCTCCATTGCTCCACCAGAGCGTAATCGCCAGTAAATCACGACAAACATCGGAGATAATAGCACAAATCCGATTACGATGTAAAATGTCTGAACTTGATCGGTATAATCAATCCAATTACCATCATTTGGCTCATCTACTTCAGGTGTTATCCAAGCCCAATTAACTGTGTATTCGACTTCGTTACTGATATTTGATTCGACTACCAAGAGGTGACGTCCATGTGGCAAGTCAAGTGTTGTAGTCGCTTGTTGCCCTTGCATTTCTGTCAGATTCCAAGAAACAGTAGTCCATGCGTTGTATGCAGTAGTGTTGAGTTGCACCAGTTTGAGCACACAAGTTCCAGGGTCTGATTCAATGGTAGCAGTCAGTATACTTCGATATGGGTGGCCTATTTCTCTCTCAATGAGATACACATCCCGATTATCAGCACCACCAATAGTACCACTAGTATATCCAGACTCAGATTGCATAACCAGCCAGTCTAAGGTATCTGCTTCACCGTTTGGGTGGCTGTCCGAGGCGTCTCCAGGCGTAGCACCATCATTGGGTCCAAGAGAAGTGATTGTGAGGGTCCATA
>DUDF01000013.1:0-375 GCA_012959435.1 Candidatus Poseidoniales archaeon | reverse complement strand
GTAAAAGTGAGGGCAGCGGAATCTGCACCGGTTGGAACTGTAAATTGTATACTTCCGCTGAGATTTGATTCATTATGGATGATATTCCACGTGCCGCTCCTTGCTTGAAAGTAGATATCAGCGGGGCTAGTTAAAGTCCATTCAACGTTGAATTTACTACGCGAGCCCGCTTGTAATCGGATGGTATCTCCTCCATCATCATCGGTTGTGAGGTGACCTGATGTTGTTCCATCTGCGAAGGTCGGAGCAATCCAAGGCTCAGATGCGGTTTCTCCAAATGATGTTTCAAGTTCTGCTGAATGGCTTGCAAAGCGTAGTGAATACAGTCCTTCCTGACTACTCGCAGAGTATACCATCACCCAAATTTCATCATTT
>DUDF01000012.1 GCA_012959435.1 Candidatus Poseidoniales archaeon | reverse complement strand
CACATACGGGTCATTGGGGGCCCTATGACTGACTGGATAATCATCACAAAGGTTTTCCACTTTGACTCATAAGACATAATGTGGGAGACGGAAATTACAATGTCAAGATGAAGAGCGGGACGAGCCCTGATGGAAAAAAATGGGTTGAATGTAGAATCGATAATATCGATGCCAATTATGGATTGAGTAAACCAGGAAGATCAGACAAGGTAGCCTTTGGAAGAGTATGGTTCAAAGATTCAAACTACAGAAATGTCACGGTCCAACTACTCGCATACAGGACTCCACCTACTCGTTGACTGGGTATTACTAACAATCCCATTAGAGCATATACAACTCATAGTAACCGATTGACTGAGTCATATCCGAGTCTTAGGGCTCCTCTGCAGAACCCAATGAAACATATATGGCACAGTGGGCATACCAGCAATAGATATTCTTGGTGGATGAAGTCCTAGTGGAATCATGGGAAGTTTGCAGTGGATGGGTCGAGGAGTTCTGCATTAACACACAAGATCACATGGATGGATATGATTTCGGAGTAGGAGTCTTTGTCAAATCTGATGATGGGGGCTACATTGACGAACCATTTGGGATGCGTCCAATGTGCAATTATCATCTTAGTAACGGCGGATTCCCCCACCCTTCCGGTGGTGGAATATCTTTGACAAGACAGACATGGGAATTACTAGTCCAGATGTGTGGTTATTTGACAGAAGAAGGGGGAGAGGTCTGTTTTGAAGCGGATTCAATCAAACCAACTCTTGAGCCATTTCGGATTACTGATCGCAGGAGTGATGGTGATATTACGCCACAGGGAGAGGTTCTGGAGTATGCCAAACATGCTGCAGTAGTAATGGGTCTAGTTGAATGACCCTATGACTCGTATAGGACTCACAGGGTACCCTCTGACTCGGCCCACTGCCCCTCCATTGAATCCTTTAGTTCAAGTACTCTCGAGTACAACAGATGATTGATGCCTGGAATTATCGCAGTAGGGGATTTCGACAGAACGCAAAACAAGTTCTACATCGAATATTCAGTTAAGACTCTCGATGATTGTATCATACGCTTCAACGACGATGTGGGCAAGGGAGGTTGGGTCAGTGCTCGTGGCAGTATGCTCCGTGCTCTGATGGAGATATTCCTAGAGTCTGGCTTGGACTGCTCAGATTTCATAGAGAAGATACATTACGGCGAGAAAGAATACGACAGAATGTCTGTTTCTAAGAGGATTATGATCGAGGATGAAAAGATAGTTCAGATCGACTGAATACCCACTGATTCGCGATGATTCAGACGCTAGGCTATGTCTGGCTTTTCTTTGGGTTGGGTTGAATTTTGAATGCGGTTAGGGCATCAGAATCTACACAATAACCTGCTTGGTCAAGTAATCTGCATAGATGATATTCAGCATAAGTTGCTCTACTTCCTTTGAATTTATCCGCATCTCTTTCGTTCGGTTCTTTTGCTACAGGATTGATACAAGAGTGGACTTCG
>DUDF01000011.1:48541-49058 GCA_012959435.1 Candidatus Poseidoniales archaeon | reverse complement strand
AATCAATTTGAACACCCTTAACTCTTGAAGTAAAGGGTCCCCCATTCATTCATTTTGAATAAAAGGGTACCCTATACTTCAAAATGAAATAGAGGGGGGCCCTTTACTTCAGGGCTTAGAATTATACCTGATATGCTATTCATCTTAGATAAGCAGAAGTAAGGTTCCTGTATCGGCATAACGCGGATGAAGAAGAATGAATACAGTAGCGAAGATTGGCTTTGTTTTGCTTCTCAGTTCAATTGCTGTAATAATTGTTGGATTAATTATGATTGATAATGCATTTGACGATTTTCGATATATGCCATGGGGGGAGCTGCTACTAGGTGATACCCCGGATGGAAAGATACCTAGCGCACACAAGATTTGCTGTTTTGGTTGTGGAATTATTATCATAGGTATTGGGATGGGGTATTTTGCGCTATTAGGAATATTAACGGGTTCATTAAACAAAGAAAAGGTGATTCTAGTACAAGAACAAAAGTGACTCATAGGGCAAACTCACAAGGATTTGAAC
>DUDF01000011.1:44420-48338 GCA_012959435.1 Candidatus Poseidoniales archaeon | reverse complement strand
GATGTAGAAAATTGGTCCTCCGAGTAAACATAGCCCCCCTATGTTGAGCATCAACTTACTACCATTCATGGTAATTGGTTTACTTCGCAGTACTTTATTCATTTCAATAATATCCAAGCGCCCGCACAAATTTCTAAGGGTAGACGCACAAGGATATGATACCGTATTGCACCACCTTAGAAGAGTATTAAGAATAAGAAAAATATGCTAACGATCCAAATTATCAGAATACTAATAGCTCCATATCCCCGTGCTGTAGTTGGATTACTTGACTTAATTAAAATGACTGCGCTAGTAATAGGTACAACAGTTAGACTAGATAATAATCCTAGTCCAATAATCAAGAATGCCAAAGCCACATTTTGTGAATCATGTGCGGGAACACTCTCGTTTTCAATCGCTTCAGCAAGTGCAAAATAAGGGACTGACAGGATTAACAATACAACAATCAATAATACAATTGGAAGGAAAAATCCAATCAAAAAGCCAACAAACTTGTTTTTTTGTTGTGGCCTAAGAAAATCATCTACTGAATTCATATCACCCAAAAAAGTTGGACCTGGGGCAGCAGAATTTGGCACCCCCTCATCCATGAATTAGCCAGAGGATGTAAGTCATAAGTATACTGGGTCAACTCACAAGGATTTGAACCCCTATTCAGATTGTTTAACATAAAAGCAAAGGGTTAGTGCATAACACTCTTTGATTCATAATCTGCGAATGAATGGGCTTTCAGTGGGCCGAAGTAGACGCTACCCTATTGTTCAAAATGAATGAATGGGGGGCCCAATGCTTGAGACATCTAGGATTTGGATTCAATTACCGCGCTGGTCCATTCTAACATCCAGCGAATCTATCTCAAGACCTGGCATTGGACTAGCCATCATGGTTGATGCTTCGGCAACCTTTTCTGGGTCATTGAAATGATGAGTAGCGTGAACTATCGCTTGAGCAGTAGTTACAGGGTCTTCTGACTTGAAGATTCCAGAGCCAACAAAAATCCCATCCATTCCTGTCTGCATCAACAATGCCGCATCCGCAGGTGTTGCAATCCCTCCAGCAGAGAAGGTAACAACCGGAAGTCGCCCCATTCGCTTGACATCCTCAAGAATCTCCTCAACTCCTGCAATGCATTCGTCAACTGTGCCAAACGGTGTGCTAGCCAGTTCAATCGCCAACTCGCTTTCATATTCCAATTTGAGAAAACCCTCAACAATCTGTTCAACCGCGAAGGAATGGTCCTCTTCATCACATCTTTGAAGCCAATCAATTTCTTGGGCCACTAATCTTGCATGTTGCATCGCACAAACCACATTTCCGGTTCCAGCTTCACCCTTTGTGCGCATCATAGCAGCGCCCTCAAATATACGCCTAACAGCCTCACCTAGGTTGGTGCATCCGCAGACAAAAGGAATGGTAAAATCGTTTTTAGGGATGTGATAAAATGGGTCTGCTGGAGTCAATACCTCTGATTCATCCACCATATCAACGCCAAGTGCTTCCAACACTCGTGCCTCTTCGCTGTGCCCAATTCGGGCCTTTGCCATTACTGGGATTGAAGTTGTCTCAATGATTCCTCTAATGAGGTCAGGGTGGCTCATTCGAGCTACTCCCCCGTCTGCGCGTATATCAGATGGCACACGTTCTAGCGCCATTACTGAAGTCGCACCAGCATCTTCTGCAATCTGTGCTTGCTCTGGCGTTACAACATCCATTATGACGCCGCCTTCCTGCATTTTTGCGAATCCTCTCTTGAGAAGTTCTGTACCGTGTCGCATCTCTGTCATGTCAATAGCCATGTGAACCAACTATTGCGGGTCGCCTCTCGCTCATCAATGTTAGTCCGTCTCAACGAACTGAAAAATGTCAATTAACAACTATATTTCTAAAGACAACTGAGAATTGTACTGAATCACAAATAGTCACTCAAGTGGGTGGTCAACACCCTC
Source organism: Candidatus Poseidoniales archaeon (assembly GCA_012959435.1). Lineage (GTDB taxonomy): Archaea > Thermoplasmatota > Poseidoniia > Poseidoniales > Thalassarchaeaceae > MGIIb-Q1. The sequence goes on along the minus strand of DUDF01000011.1, from coordinate 46,389 downwards.
TTCACCAAGTACCCATTTCAAGCATTTGATGACTCCTTGTAGTGCCTTGTAATTGCGCGCTGCTTCTTTCATACCTTCTTTGTCACTATTATCGCGACATTCCTCAAACCAACTTTGCCACTCAACTCCACGTCCTTCTGCTATCTCAAGCATATCTTCGATTTCATCCCATTGGCGCTCGTAACTGCGATGTGGCGTCTCGCTGTCTTTCTCCATCTGAACGTCGCCGCCAAACTCGCATATTTTAGTCTGATGCCGAACTGAACCATCACCAGCCGATGTAACAGCATGTGCATTAGGAGCGAAACTTAATCTGTACGATTTGATTCATTCGGATTTCTTACTACTGCCGCGATTTCCTCGCCGTGCCAAAGTGGTTTTCCGCCCCTTTCTTCTGTGATTTGAACGACTACTATCTTCTGCAACACGCCCTGCAGTGCCACCAAGAGAGAGTACGCCAGAACCCATCAAGTTTGAAACCAGATTATCAGCTAGTTTTTCATCTTCTTGAGGTGTACTAGTTGACTCTTCAATTGATTTATTGTGAAGAGTAATCCATGATGACCTCTCATCTCTAATTACTTGTAGTTCTTTACGAGCGGTGGTTACCTGGGACATTAATTCCTCAATTTGTTGGTGGACAGAGTCGGCATCCTTTCGACATTTAATGAATGAATCGTGAAGCCTGTCACCTTCAGCCTTTAGGAAATCTCGTTCGTCAAATTTTGGTTTTACTTCTTCCCAGATTTTATCTGCTTCCTCATTAAAAGCGACCATCTGTTTGTGTTCTTCATCAGCTTCTGCTTTGAGTTGCTCAATTGAACCTTCAAGGTCATTGATATCGATCTTTATTCGCAACTCTGTCTGGACTTGAGGCTCAAGTTCTCTGATATCATTTTTCAAGGACTTCAATTTCTTGTGAAGGCGGTTTTCTGCATCTAATTTTAGAGTACCATCCCTCTCTAATCGGAATTCAATTTGTTCTACTTCAGCACTTTTTTCTGAAAGTTGTAAAATTACTGATTTGTCTCTATTTGATTTTGTTGATTTAGAACGTGAAAAAAGATTTCTTAATTGTTCTTGGATTGCATCTCTTCTGGCTTGGTGAATTTTCGCTTTGATTCTAACCTCTTTCTGAGATTCAAGTATTTCTTTAATTTCTTCACGTAGAGAGCCATATTGCTTCTGAACAGAATCTCTTTTATCGGCGTATGTACGAGCAGATTCGTTGTGAGTACGTCTTTGGTCTGAGAGCTTTCTCATCTTTGCTTCCATTGCTTGAAGCAGTTCTCGAACCCCCTCCTGCTCAGGGTCGACCTCTTCCTTCTCTCGTGCCATCGGCATCGCCGACTCATCAATCCCATATCAAGTCGTCTTTGCTTGCAAGTTAATCAGTGCGCACCAAAATTCGGGATTGAAGCGTGTTTGAAAGGCTCATGCTTACCCCATTAACCAACCAGTCATCACCATTGTTCTGTACCATTGAACCGACATTAATACCCATATTTGAAAGGGTGCGGGCATCCATCCCATCAATAACCACTAACTCTACTTGCCCCAAGGAATTCACAGGTAATGCAGAAAGTGGCAACAATACGCCCTCGATATCGCTATTAATCGTTCTATTAGCAGCAGGTATCTCATCACCATCAATAGCATGGCTAGGATACCCTAGCAATCGGTCTATAGCAGATTCTAAATCATCTGTTAAAGCGTGTTCTAGACGACAAGCAACATCTTTTACATCTCCTCTAAAATCCAACATCTGAACTAGAAAAACCTCCATTAATGCTTCTCTTCTTTTGACACGGCTAGCCGCATCAATACCTAGTTGAGTTAATGTCACACCTTTGTAGGGTACATAGTCCACGAACCCTTTGCGCCCAAGTCGTTTCAGCATCTCACTTGCACTTGGAGCTGAAACGCTCATCTCTTCGGCAATTCTACTAGTACGAATAGGCTCCTTACC
>DUDF01000011.1:0-44410 GCA_012959435.1 Candidatus Poseidoniales archaeon | reverse complement strand
AACAGTTTCTTGAGATACATCTCTTGATCTTCTTGAATAGGAATAGACATGTTTTGACCTCATTGTTTTTCAGCCATGAACTTAGTTTCACACCGTGGACATTTGGCCATAATTGGTCGCCTATCATAAGGTACTTTCAATCTCTGTCCGCAAGACGGGCAGCGAATTTCATCACCCACTGAAATTGAAGATAAAGTAGTTGATACCGTGCTTTGTGGCTTGGCTTTCTTTTTCTCTACTTGTTGAGGTTTTGCTGATTTTGGAGATGATACGGCGGCAACTTTCTTCTTCAATTCGCGGCTAATTGTTTGTGGGATTTCTGATGCCGCAACTTGCTCAATATCTTCATCATCTTTGACTACCTTTTGTGGCTCTGGTTCGGATATTTCAACTGGAGTTACTGGAAATACATGTGTACAAGCAGGGCAACGCGCTTGACCATCATAATCGTTCGGGACACGTAGTGTCATGCCACATGAAGGGCAACCAACTTCTTGTTTACCCGTAGGATTCAGCCTCTCCTGTCTAACTTTTTTGGCATCTTCTTTTGCTGTTGCTCTTTCCTCGCGCCTTCGTGTTCGCTGCTGTTTCTTATCATCAGGGTCTTCCCCTTGCCATACAAATACGAATCGTGCCACTGCAGAGACTACGATCCCAGCTATAGCCCCATAAATGATGGCTGCCCAAGGAATTTCAAAAGAATCTGAAATGGTTGGGGCTTTGGATGGATATGATTTCGTTGTCATTGTTTGACTCCCACCACTGCGCCATTCGAGGTGTAGCCCCACAGATGCCCCTGATGGCCAATTGTCTACGCTAATCTCACCTGATTGGCTATCTCCTGCTTCTACCAATGGTGCTGATTCTTGCCACAGAATTTCATTGGTTGAGGACACTTTGAGCACTAGGACGCCCCCAGCAATATTGTCACTACCATCATTTGACAATGTGTAGGCTATTGTAACAGACTCACCATTAACTGGCACAGCAGGATTTGATACCCCTAAGATTGCACTTGGCTGAACATCTGGTTCACTCGCTGAACGTGTGGAATTCATTTGCGATAATGATGCAGGAGCCCAATCTGTAACGGTCAATGATAACCAAACCTCGTCAGCAACTTGAGGTTCACCTAAATCGAAGGAAAGAGAACGTTGCCCTGGAGCCAACTCTATATCAGTATCAATCACTGTTACAGAATCATCACCATTTGAGTGGCCAACCTGAATCCTAACTATACGGGAGCGCCCTTCAGACAATTGTAAATCAATGTCAGCAACTAAGCCATCAGAAGTGGTCCAATCAACGGATGTGATTTCACCCACCAATTGTTGTGAAGGTGAAACTTGGACTTCGACCTGCCCTGAAAGATTCGCATCAACTAAACCATCTTCACTTATCACAGCCCAAGATAGAATACGACTTCCTGCACTCCCTTGAAGTGTGTGGCTGACGTCCAATTGCAAACTATTACCGACCGAAAATTGCCTTGATAATCCATCTGAAGAACCTCCTGAATCACTAATCGAGAGCCTTGCATTACCTTGGTAATCACCACCATTGTGGGCAATTAGTGTTGCTTGTAAGTCATCACCGACATGGAAATTAGTTCCTACAATAGCCAAACCGGCACTACCAGCAGCAGAGAAATGCGCAGCATCCATATCGTATGAATGGGAAAAACTCGTTACTGAATCATCATGAAGTCTAACAGTAGTTGGTACAGAGCAAGCCAAAGCACCGGGACGGACAGAAAGTGAAAATTGTCGTGATTGCCCCTCCCCATGATTTACGAAGAAAGATTCGCTGAATACCACTGAATTAGAAAATGTACATTGTAGTTCCCCGACCCATGCCAACTCGCCAGAGTTACTCAAATTCACTGTCCAAATAACCTGCTGCCCTAACTGAGGTGTAGAGTTGTCGGCGTTTGCAATAATATCTAATCTTGCTAATGGCGGGGGACCAACTAACATTTCGTGAGTTGTCACTTGCCCTGACAAGTTTACTTTCAAAGTTGTCAAATTACTTTCAAATACTTGTGGGATTGTAAAGTTGACTGGAGTTGAAGATTGTGGGGGGATGGTTAGATTTTGAAAAAGATAAGGTCCGTTGTCAATAGCAAATCCGATGCTACCATTGAAGTCTACCTCGCCGGAATTGCTTACTGGGACTTCAGCCCAACCAGTATCACCATCCCTAAATGACGCATTACCACTGGCTTCACCACTGATTGAGTTGACTGGAATGATCTGCCACTGACTAGTTTCGCTGACTTGTGCATTGGCTGGTGCTAATCTCTTCACAAATTGGCTAATTAGGCCTGCATGGTTGGCAAATGGGTTACCCACCTCGCCATAGAGTTGTAAATTCATTGTGTATTGACCTATTGCGAGTTGTGAAATATTGAATTGAATGGTTGTGATTTCATCTGATGTAAGATTGAGTGACACATTTTCACTAGCAATAATTGTGCTCTCACCTTCAACGATTGTCATATTGAGTGCACCTACAGAAGCAACATCATGAGATTGGACATTAATTGAAATATTCACATCACCCACCCCTTCTTCTAAATCACCAACAATCACTAGAGTTGTTGAGTCTAAAAGCAAACCCGAACCATTGGCTGAAACCACCGAAAGAAGAGGGATTACAACTAACAGAACGCAGAGACTTGCAAAAGTCTGGCGGACATAGGAGGCCCTCATCGTTAATGCCTGCGTCAAGACGGATGAATGACCTTTACTATCCTTCGGATAGCAAAACCTCACCTTTATGAGAGATAGTTGGGTGGGCGGCTTACCTATGGATGTCAATACACTACTTGCCATGACTCCAGAGGAAGTGGCACAAGCGATTATTGCCCGCCGTCATGAATTGAGTGATACTCTTCCAAATATTGTTCGCGATAGAAAACAAGAACTTGACCAACTGAATCCATTAGTAGAAGCAGCGCTTAAAGAGAGGGATAAAGCAACTGATGAAGTTTCAAATTTGAAAGAAAAGAGAGATTCTCTCCAATCCGAAGCAAAGGGACTACGGAAGAAACTCACCAGCCTACGTGAAACTTTGATCAAAGAGAACAAACTCAAAAATCCAAATCCAGGTTGGGCAAAGGAAAAACTTGCCCAAAAGTTGGCAGATATCGATGAGAAAGTTGAGACATCCGCTCTTGATTTGAATAGTGAGAGAAAATTACTACGACAAATGCGAGAACTTACTCGGTCTCACGAAGAATGGGTCGCACAACGGCTTGATTCCAACCCTGAATTGAAAGAATATCGAGAGGGTTGGCAAAAACATAGTCAATTACTCAAAGATGCTGATGCGGCACACGTAAAACTAGTTAGTTTGGCAGAAGTAAGTGGGGAGCATCACACTAAGTATGCAGAACATAAGGAAGTACAACGTGAAGCGCAAAGTCAACTTAACCGTTCCAAATCACTCCTATCATCTGTGGATGACATAGTTAGTTATTGGAATCACCGAATTGAAAATGGATTTGAGGACCTAAAGGATGGCTCTGGAGACTTGATGGCAGCTAGTCGCATGGTTACGGAAGGGAAACCATCTAGCATGCCACAAAGACCTGCTGTGGAGAAGCGTGGAGGTGAGGAAGAATGAGTAAGCAAACTAATTCCAAGCCTAAGAGCGAATCACACAGTGATAAGAAACAGAAGTCAAATAGAGGCCACAAGGGTAAAAAATCAACTCGCCGTGATTTCTTTGAAGATCTTAGAGAGCTTGAAACTCATGAAATTGAAGATATGCTCAACGACAATAAAGCATCTGCAAGGTCAATGGAGTCACAACTTGAATCTCTAGAAAGCGAGCGCAAATCATTGATTTCAACAGTGCAAGTACTTCGCACTGCCCTGTATAATTCAGGAGGGGTTTCAAAAGAACGCCGTAATTTGTTGAATGAGTTACGAGAAAGGAATAAACAAATCAATGAGGCGAAGGGAATTCGTGATGATATCAACGTACGAATATCCCCTCCTTTGAATCTAATAGAAAGATTACTCAAGAGAACTTGGCGTGATTTGACCATAATACGCGATGACCCGAGTAAGGCACCGAACCTTGCCAATGAAATACAAAAGTTTTCATTCTTCTTTGAATTGAAGATAATGCACAAACTAAAACTTCAGTCAGATGCAGCACATCAACGGTTCGTGGAGTTGATTCGAATGCAAAAAGAAACCATCAAAAAACTCGATGGATTACAAAATGAATCAAGTGGGATTGCTGCAAAAGCAGCTGATGATAACCCTCGCTTATCTGGTACAAAAATAAGTAGAAAAGAAGAGAAGGACCTCAATAACCGAATTGAAAAGATGCTTGAGTCTATTCGTAGCCAGCGCTCAGGATTACGCCGTGTCAAGCGAGAGGTTGGTCGTCTCGAATCATTCAGTAGAATACGCAAAGAGGATGAAAGCCGAGGGCGAAAGGTTCGCAAGCGAATCAACACACTCAGAGAACATGCAATGAGTGGGGGCACACTATCAATGGAAGATATGGCTAGAATCCTTGAAACTGGCGGTCTATCTCAACTACAGAGTTCTGACTCCTCAAAGACAACTAAGAAGAAGAAACATGATTCTAGACGAGGTGGAAGAAGCAAAACTCAACCCCGCCGAGGAGTTGCTCGTTCACATCAGAGACGAGAAGAATAAGCATAAGTTTGCGCACCTTGTTTATTGACCTCTTAGGTCCACCCAAGTATTGTGAAGGCCACAATAGTCGGCAAAGTTGCGGAGATTGAAGGCGTATCTTGGTGTGCAATCTCATCGATAGAGGGATTCATCCATGAAGTTGAGGGTGCTCCAGCAATTTTCCTTGAAGCAATCGGATCTTTAGTACCATCAATACTCAATACTGCTGGTTTACTTCTCTCTAATATTCAACTAGGTGAACCAAGAATCGTGACTTTGAATGGAGCCGATGGTATTTTAGTCGTTGCAACAATCAATGATTCTTACTCAATTGTTTGTAAAACAGAGAAAGGTGCAAATCTTGGAATGGTGCGAAAACAGATGGAGAGTGCATCTGAAAACTTGCTGCCACTACTCTAACTTACAATTAGGAACTCAAGTTAGTACTTCATCGAGCCGATCCTGTTCAACCGCATTGCGTAGTTCCATGGCTATTCTTCGTCCGCTACTCATTGGCTTTCGCCATGTTGAATTTCCATATGGGTGACCTACACTCATATGCACATTTGTCCCCCCTCCGACACGAGGAGCAACATCGTAAATTGAATAGTTCATGTCTTTATCAATACAAGTTTGCAAACAAAATGGACCAATGATTCCTGGGTCGTAATGTTCCTTACTAGCGGTGATGAATTTTTCACCCAATGCAAAAGCCTCCTCAAGTAAACTCTCTCTAATGGTTGCCGTGTTATGACCTACTACCGTCATCTCTGGTATTTGTTGATGGATTGGCATTGTCATTTGCTGTGGTGCTGGTAGTCTCACATGGCCATCTAGACTTGATTCGAATCTCCAGTCAACACCTAGTAATTCTAGTTTAGAACTCACCTCCTCCAATGGACTATAGAAAAAGTTGAGGTTGAATACTGGGCCTATTACATACCGTTCAATTCTAGCACCTGCTAAACTGTCTTCATCTATTACTCCCTGTTTAAGGAGTGCCTCTGATTTCTCTTGATACTCTGAATAAGAAGCGCAGGTGAAAAATCCGCGCTCAAGTTTCTTCTCTGCATGATGCAATTTAACAATTACCAAACAATCGATATCTTCTGGGTTATCAATTGCTTCAGGATAAGGTAATCCAGCTTTATCAAGAATCCAATAATAATCCTGGTCTTCCGTGCGTTCTTCCATTCTAAGCATATTTCGGCTACCAAACATTGGCACCCGGAAATCATTCTCAATTTGTTCCATCCCGCAGTAAGATGTGAATGAGCGATTTGGGATGTAAACCACATTTCTATCCCTCATTATTTGTTGAAAAGATGGGTTTAATACCTCGTCAAATCGGTCAAGAACGATTGCCTTGTCAACCATCCCCCTAGTAACTCTTCCAGATTGGTTACGTACGGTTTTGAAATATTCTGAGTAGGTCTTTTCTCTACCCTTTTGACAATAGGCGACCGTGGGGAATCCTTCTTCTATCGCACCATCACAAATATCCAAAGCAGAATGGCTTGCTGTCATCCCAATACGTAACTTCATGCGATCATAATCATCTAGTATTTCTGAAATGTCATCGGATTCAATCATCTTTAGCACCTCAATTAATCGTCACGCTTCATAGTCATCAATTGCTCAGTTGACAGGGTTTTACCAGCCATTAAAGCGCTCATCAAATCGATGTTACCAGGAAGGGCATCTGCTCGGGAAGGTTGAATTCCTTCTGCACGGTCTTGGGATGCTCTGAGCAGATGTCTTGAACTCCAAATGCAGCGCATTGCGACAATGTAGTATTGATGTTCTCGGTCCGCTTCTACCTTAGCGGTAACGAAGGCTCTGTGTGCTAATTCGTGCTCATCATTCAGTCGGCGGGTTTCATCAGTTAATTTCCCCATCAAATCATGAGCGGCTTGAGCGGCTTCTGCTGCGGCAATAACTCTACTATGCGCACCATCACAAGCAACACGTAATGCGTCAAGTTCACTGTTTACATCACTTCCACCTGCAGGTTTCATGCTAGCCTCCGCATCTCTCAATTTGCGGGCGAATTGCTTCATATCGTTCTGAAATTGCTTCTCAGCCTTCTTTCCAGTGAATTGCCCGCGCTCATACTTGTCTTCAAGCATCCTCATCTTTTTTCGAATAAAATCTGGGCTATCTCCGTCTCGGCGTTTGCCTCTGGTATCTGAATCAACACCATGGATTTCAATTCTAAGAGTGTTGAATTCCTTGTTTGCCTTTTCTCGCTCGGCCTTTGCCTCGCGCACCATGGCGTTCTCTTTATCGCGGACTGTACGCTGGCGCTCAATCTCATCATATATCTCACGCTTTTGGCCATTTACCTGCTCACGGCGTGATTTGTTTTCGACAACTTTTGCGTTCCATTCGTCACGCTGACCTTGATGTTTTGTGATGAAATATTCTGTATTGGAAACGATCTCTTTCAATGCCGACTGCATTAACCACCATCTCCCAATCTCATTCTCACGGCCCATAGGGCCGGTACTTCACAACCCTTCGACTAAGGTGGGGCATTTAACCACTATGATTTTAATGGATGATGGTCTTATTCTGAATACAAGCATATAATCGGTATTTACTTTCAACAACGATAAATACCGAGTGTCAAATCGCCATAATGGGAATCATGTATATTGGCGGCATTGCAGGAATGGAGCGGGTACTTAGTCGAGATGCGGAGCCACCATACTTGAGCCTCCTCACAGGGCCACCTGGCTCAATGAAAACCAGCTTTTCTCTATCTTTAATATCCAATCACTTGCGAAGAACAGGCGGTTTTGGATTATATTGTACAGTTGAAGAAACCGTTGACAGCCTACTGAAAACATGTAATTCAATGGGATTAGAACTACCACCTAATCTTCAAATCACTGATTTGACAGAATTGAGAAAAGAAAACGAAGCGATGGATTACCTAAAATTTACTCGCCGAATGATTGAACACTTCAAGCAAGAAAGAGGTGACCAATTCTCCGTATTTGTTTTAGACAGCCTTGGAGCTATTTACAGCCTAACTAGCGTTGATGAGGAAATGAGGAAAAAGATGTTTGGATTCTTCGATTTCCTTAGGTCTCAAGGGTTGTACACCATTATAATCACAGAGAGACAGGCAGGAGAGAATGCTGAACTTCAAGGTAATGAAGGATTTATCGCAGATGGAATTATCAATCTAGGATTAGATAGAAGGAATGGTAAAATTGTCAGAACAATGCAAATAGAAAAGATGAGGCATTTGCGCCATAGCATGGAAAAGCAAGCAATTGACATAAGTGCTGGCGGAGTGACTATTTTAGGTCCTCTATTCGACTAACTAAATTCAAAATTGGTATTTTATTCCTTAGGTAAATTTAGTATTTCGCCACTTAATCCATGTACTATCATCCAACCGTTGCCAGTGAAATCAACTTGCCATCCTGGTATCAAGATAGGAGAGGATGTCATCTCTGCAACCTTTTCTTCAATTCGCCACCAATGAAGAATACTACCATGGACATCTCCCCCATCTGCTGTTTGGCTCACTCTCCAATGTCTCCTTTCTTCACACACAGATGGCAATTCTGAACGCACCATCTCCATCGTCTTCCAAGAACTAGGGGATATCTTCTCTAGTTGAGGTACAAATGGTAGGGGTTCGCAATCAGCCATTCTTGTCAATTGGCCAGAAAAAGGATCTTCAATAAGGATCCAATGATGTCTTTCTTTGGTCTCTTCAGGGCCTAGTAAATGGCCTTCAATATGCCAACTTTTCCCTTCTAGTAAAATTGGTCTTACTTGCAATACTTCATAGTCGCGCTGTGATAGCCATTCAGTTAGTTTTACTTTTGGTTTTATGGCCATAGCATCCGGGGGGGGGGGTGAAGATTTTTCAGCCCTCGCAGTAATACCACCAATAGATGGGGAGGTAATCATTTCATCAAGTTGTAAATTTAGCCGCCCCGCTAGAATCGCTTGACCAATCCAATTAGAAAGTTTTTCTGAACCCCAAAGTTCCAAACGGATCCTGTTAGAAACTGATGTACGGTCTAAGTCAATCAATTTCCTCTCGGAAACAAGCCAATGAGAACCATCGGGGGCATCTACCATCCAGCGCTCTAATTCCATCCTATCAATTGGTGCCCACCCAGGTTGGGCGTGCCAAACGTGAGTACCAACATCAACTGGGCAGTCAGCAGCAGAGTTAGAAATGGATTCAATTATTCCTAGGCAATTAATTCCAGGTGTTCTAGAAATGATGGGAATTGACTTTACTGCAATACCAAGTTCCTTGAGAACGGAGGGTAGAGAAACAGTCATTGAGTCTCGGCTACTTCATGGGCACATCAATGCTCGCCTCCATGTTGGCCCTAAAGGGCCATATTGAGAGGTGTACTGAATTAGCGAAATTAATCAAGGTTGCTTCGTAATGATAGCAAATCGCTGCCACCCTCATCAACAATGCAAATAGTACTCACGTGGAAGGGTTTTGCACAAGCAGCACCTAATTCTCTGTTCACCATTGCCACCCGGTGAATAGGTACATCGGGGTGACTAGAGTGCAGTTCTTCGACATATTCTAGCGGACAGTTGGCCGCTAAAATTACTAGTTTCGCTTCTCCATGGGCACAAGCCGCTGCAGTCTGGTTTTGACCATACAGCAAGGTTCCATTCTTAATTGCAATTTTCAATTCTTTTACTATATCCATTTTTATTCCTCCATACTCCACATTTGTATCTCATGGTGGGATTAAGATTATTCCTCATCTGGGATGTAGAATAGTTCTACACTGCCGGTTCCAAGAGCAACAGGTTGCCCAACAATAATGTTCTCAGCAACCCCTGCTAGTTCGTCTTGTTCGCCGATAATTCCGGCCCTTAGTAGATGGTTGACTGTAACTTCGAAAGCAGCACGAGCCAAAATACTGTGCTTGTTTCCTGAAACACCATGGCGCCCAATTGCACGGACTTCACCTTCGCTAGTCATTACATCTGCTACAGTGACCAAATGCCTAACATCAACATCCAATCGTGCAATCTGCAAAGTCAAGATTAACTCATTGATAATTGCTTGGCGAGCCGCCTCAACTCCGAGATATTGGTGGATCTCAGTGATATTGTTAGTGTATGTTCGAGCACGGTCAATTCCTTCAAATTCACTGACAGCCGCTAGATTACTTCCAATAGTTGCTATGTAGTATTCCCCAGTTTCAGCATCTTTTTGAGTATTAGCACGCTGAATATCAGTTACACCTTTCAAACGTAACTCCTTGATTTTCTCTTCTAAAGCCAAAAGTTCAGTGTAGTTAGGTGTTACATCATCAGTTTCTTTCTTGCGACCAGGAATAATTGTCAACAACTTTGGTCGGACATCGTTATCAGCCTCAATGAAAAGGCGAAGCCTACGAGTAAGAATCTCTTTGACTTCAACAGGTTTGACTCCCTTCTGTTTCATATTTCCTGGAATCAATTTTAGAGTAATTCTGCGCTGAGTGACATCAGTCTCAATGACAGCGATGTCTTTTGCATCAGTAATTTCAAGAGCCGCTGCAAGGTTACGCACTTTCTTCTCATCATGTTTCAAGTTTTCATCTAAGTGAATTCTCATGGTTGGTGTGGATGATTTCTTTCTAGCATCAACAATTTCAATGATTCTAGGTAGACCCTGAGTAACGTTCACTGATGCTACACCAGCATAGTGGAAAGTACGCATGGTCATTTGTGTACCAGGTTCACCAATGGATTGAGCAGTAATAATTCCAACTGCTTCAAATGGATCAACACCAGTTGATTTGGCAGCCTTGGATGCTTTTTGCACAACAGATGAAGCTTGTTTTGCTGTCAACTTTTTCATGCCACGAAGTTCTATTTGGTCTGCTAAATTACTGAGAATAAGTTTGGAAAGTGTTGAACCCTCTTTTTCAGCAGCCTTAACCAAAGCGGTAAAAATATCAGTAGAGTTCAGACCTCTACCTAATTGTTCCATTTTCATTTCAGGGTCAAATAGTTCAAGTTCTTGTTGCACCTTGACTCTTCTCTTGGCTGCACGTCGGCGCACCACAGTAGTGCTAGTGGTTGAGGCCGAAGATGCGCGATTACGCTTTCCAAATTTCTGAATAACCTGAGATAACTTATCTGCTTCATCTGAGGAAAGACCGCAAATCTTAGCGATTTCACCTTGTGATAATATCTTGACATCATCCCATTTACGGCCATCTGCTAGATTGTGGGCATAATCCTCGGGAATACCCATATCCATGAGTTTCTTCTTGGTTGCTGACTTTACTACCATTACTTCTCACCTCCTAATGCATTATCAAGAACATCTCTAATGTTAATTGCAGAACCTCTGATACTACGTGTTGGGTCGGTACCATCTTCACCATAACTGAATTGAATAATTCTGTCTGCAGTATTTCGTACAGAGCGATGAACATCTCCATGGACCTTCAAATCATCCATCGCATTAATGAGACGACGTTGCATATATCCTGATTTACTGGTACGAACAGCAGTATCTACAAGAGATTCTCTTCCTGATACTGATAGCATGAAGAACTCAGTTGGCTCAAGTCCTTTCTTGAATGAGGATTGTACGAATCCTTTCTCACGAGCACCCTTTGCATTTCTCTCAAAGTGTGACAATACTCTATCCTTGTAACCACGTTCAAGACGCTGGCCACGAACTCGAGTCTGGCCAATTGAACCAGCCATCATTGAAAGGTTGTCCATTGAACCACGAGCCCCTGATACTGCCATCATTACAGCAGCATTGTCACTTGCTAGATGTTCCTTAGCAATTTCACCAGTCCTTGACCTTGACTTGTCAAGAATCTGCATGATATCTTCTTCAAGTGTCTCTAATGGTGTGCGGCCCGGTCTTGCTTCGTAGCCTCTTCCGTTCTTACCATACAATTCGAGTTTACCGTCAACATCTGCACAAGCTGTTGAGTTAATCTCACTGATTTCTGTACGTGCTGCCGGAGGTAGGTCCTCGTCATCAATTCCAGTAGTAAATCCTAGAGCGGTACACATTCCAATTGTTAGTTGAGTCAATTCGTTTAGGAATTGCGCTCCTCGTGTGTTCCCATGGACTTGAAGAACTGCATCAAGCAGTTTACCATCCTCAGCACCAATTCCAGTCTTGTCAATAGTTCCTGACAATATTTCACCGTCAATGACTTCAACTTGATCGTTGCTTCGACTCTTGTAACTGAGATTAATGCCTGAAGGTATAATCAAATTGAGAAGTTCACGGCCATTGTAACCAATTTCACCATTCTCATCTTTTACTTCCTTTGGTAATTCTCCGGTCCAGTTGATTTTACTGAGGATTTCCAATGATTGACTCTTTGGAATTACGGGGTCACCATTAGTTAACAAGTAAGCACCAGAAATATGGTCGTGAATACCACCAATAACTGCACCACCATATCGTGGGCTGAGAATATTCTCTTGCACACGCATCAAAACCTTGGCTTCAGCACGAGCCTCCTCGGACTGAATAATGTGTAGGTTCATTTCGTCACCATCGAAATCAGCATTGTAAGGTGTACAAACTGACAAGTTGAAACGGAATGTTTTACCTTGCATTACTCTGACTTCGTGAACCATCATTGACATTCGATGCAAAGATGGTTGTCGGTTGAAAATTACTACATCTCCATCAATCAAATGGCGCTCAACTACCATTCCTGGCTTAGGGCTTCCATCCAAATCAATGGTCGCTAGTCTATCTTCTACCTGAGTTCTTTCTTCATCTTCCTCATCCCATGGTGAGCCACAGTGTGGGCAAATAACATCCAAATGCTCTGGGTATGTTGTATCTTCAGGTTGCTCTTGCTCCCATCTCCAGCGATTGTAGATGATAGCACGAGGGTCATCTCCAGGGAGTTGGCTCCCATTTTCATCTTCTCCACGCAAATTGGAAATTGTTGATTCTAAGTCAGCTACCCAGTTCTCTTGTAACCCTTCAATAGTACGGCGATTCTCCTTCTTGATGACTAGTCCTGGTAGGAAATTTGGTGCTCTCAACACTTCATTTAGTTCTGCAGCCATGCCTTCGTATGGCTCATCGCGTTCAGGGTCTCCACCGTCACAAGTTGGATTCATACAACGGAAACCAGACCAGATAAACTTGGTTCTATCAGTGATCCTCACACGGTGAGTATCACCGCGCACAATATAATTTACACCAGGGTGGTTATCTGGACCACGTAAAATCATCTCACGCAGTTGTTCACGGTTACGCTTAGTAACACGAATTGGAACAGTCAAATCCTTGCAGGACATCTCAGGCACACCAACTTCGTTGATACCTAGGAAGGGGTCTGGTGAAATCACTGAACGTGCACAGAAGTTCACACGCTTACCTGAAAGATTGCTACGGAATCTTCCTTCCTTACCTTTCAATCTCTGTGTAAGGGTCTTGAGTGGTCTGCCGCTTCGGTGGCGTGCTGGCGGGACACCGCTAGTTTGGTTGTCAAAGTAGGTAGTTATGTGATATTGGAGAAGTTCCCAAAGATCCTCAACAATCAGTTGTGGAGCACCTTGGTCACGGTTTTCTCGCAGTCGCTGATTGATTCTTAGCACGTCTACAAGTTTGTGTGTCAGGTCGTCCTCTGAGCGGTCTCCACTCTCTAAAGTAATAGATGGGCGCACAGTAATTGGTGGGACAGGTAGAACTCTCATTACCACCCATTCAGGACGGTTACATTCCTTGTCCATTCCGATGTAAATGAGGTCATCCGAAGGGATACCCTCAAGCCATTCACGAATATCTCTAGCATTCAATTTGTGCTCACTCTTGTCCTCTTTCTTTTCTTTGAAAGTGGTCGGCTTCTCAAGTAGGATGTTTCCTTGCTCGCTACCACAGTGCATGCAAACCATACGCTTTTTACCGCAACAGGTCTTCTCAATATCCTTGATGATTTTCTTCAATTCGGGGGAACCTGGCCCGTGTTTCTGAATAATGTCCAAAACTCTATTTCGATAGTAATCTTGCTCCGAAAGTTCACTATCAACAGGGTGAGTCCCTGGAGTCTCGTGAAGAAGGACACGGTAACACTTGTTGCAAGTGGTTTTCAGTGATGTCTTGATGAGTGGAGTGAATCCAACATGGATTACAGGCAACTCAAGCTGAATGTGACCAAAGTGGCTTGGACATTCATCGTGTTTATTCCCACATGTTTCACAGCGGATACCTTGCTCAATAACACCCATTTGCGGGTCCATTAGACCTTGATGGTATGCGTGGCCATCATCTTTGTAGGTATCAGCAGTCTTGACTTCTACTGCGCTGAGTCGGCGGATTTCATTCGGCGCCATTAAGCCGAATTTGATCGAAGCAATACGCTTTGGAATCTTTGATGCATCTAGTTTTTTAGCCATTCAAATCACCTCCTGTCCTCCAATTGAAGTCGCATAGCGACTCCAAGTGATTTCATTTCATCTAATAACAACTTGAATGCGTACGAGGTCTCAACCAAGTGAACTTCTGCACTCTCTCCATGTATTGGGCTGACATAACAGCGACGGCGGTTATCCCAGTAAGCAACGTGTCCACTCTCGGCACAAACGGGTAAAGTAACACCGTCAGATTCGTCAAGTAATCTATCCTTGATGACCATTGAAGCACCGTGTGCAATAAGACAGTCTCTCTCCATCTCTCCGAATCGTAGCCCACCTTGTCGGGCTCGCCCTTCAGTAGGCTGTCGAGTTAGAATTTGCACTCTACCACGGCTACGTGCGTGAATCTTACTGCTAACCATGTGGTGCAGTTTCTGGTAATAAATACAGCCAACGAAAACGTTTGATTCATACTCATCGCCTGTTTCACCGTTGAGCATGCGCTCTCTTCCTGTGTGCTGGAATCCGTTACGCAGCAACCCCTCTCTAAGAGCATTCTCTTTTTCACCAGAGAATGCCGAAGCATCGATAAATCTGCTTTCCATTGCACCTACTTTACCACCAATCATCTCTAGAATGTGAGCGACTGTCATACGGCTAGGAATCGCGTGAGGGTTGATAATCAAATCAGGTACAACTCCATCAACTGTGAATGGCATGTCTTCTTGATTGACTAAACGACCTACAACCCCCTTCTGACCGTGTCTAGATGAGAATTTATCACCTAATTCCGGAATACGGTGTTGGCGAAGAACAATTCTGACTAATCGGCCAGCATCTAGGCTCTCAGTTACGAACAAATGGTCAACATGGCCGCTCTCACCGTGCCTTACATGCATGCTTGATTCTTGTCGATATTGTCCCATCATGAACGCCCCGTGCCCTTCTTCAAGGAAACGTGGTGGACTCGTCTTTCCTACTAACACCGCAGGGTCATCATCTCTCTTAGCAGAAAGCATAGTCTCAGGGTGAGGTAATCCATCGTACTCTAGGTGGGCGTACTCTTTGCTGTCTTTACGGCCTTTGACTTCATCTTGTCCAGCACCTGGGATTTGAATTTCCTCTTCTTGGCCACCAGGGAATCTCTTGCGCTCAGCATTGTAAGTTCGAATGAAACTTGAACGACCTAGGGATCTTTCAATTGATGCGCGATTCATGATGACCGCGTCTTGCATATTGTAGCCATGGTGACTTAGAATTGCAACGATGTAATTCTGGCCACCTGGACGTGCAACGAAGTTTGTCGATTCCATAGACTCTGTTTGCACGATGGACCGTTGTGGGTAGTCAAGAATATGCATTCTTGTGTCAGGGCGTACGCGATGATTACTCGCTGGTAGACCAAGAGATTGCTTGACCATCGCAGTTCCACCAGTAACACGTGGTGTCGAATTGTGTTCCGGGAAAGGAACTAGGCTAGCACAAACACCTAGAATCAACTGAGGGTCGATTTCAACGTGCGTATAGATTAGGACATCTCCGGTCTTCTTTTCTTTACGACGGAGTTTATCAACATCCTCTTGGAAGTAGTTTAGTGGGCAGGTGAATTTCTCAGTAACCCATGTACCGTTTGATAATTGGATTTCTGCCTCTAACTCTGCTTCAGTAATGTCAAATTCACCGAGATTTGTCCATGTAACTTTGGCTGGATTGATTGGGCGTTGATGTTTTGGTGAAAGAGTTGGGAGGTCGTAGGCTCGTGGCGCAACTAGAAGGTCTTCTTCCTCTTCTGCGTCTATCCACTCAACTACTCCTTCGTTCACGAGGTCTTTGAAATTCATCTCACGGTCTGCAAGAGCAACCAAGTGCTCCTTTGCTAGGGTAAGAGTGCCGCTATCAATAACCAATAACGGGCGTAGAATTCTCCCTTTATCAGTATTGATGAAGATATCACGATTTACTGAATCGTGGCGGATACTAACTTCTGAGCGGATTCTACCGTTTCTTCTGCGACGCTTGAAGTGAGTGACCAAACGATGAGGATTCTTGTGTAATCCAAAGATATCACCATTCACGTGAATTCGTGAACCTGACGACCAATCCTCTGGCTCTTCAACATTAGCTTCTTTGAGTAATTCTTTGACATCGTCTTCAGAAACTGCTTCAGAAACGTCAATCATTTGTGCTGCGTTCTTTACCAAACCGCAGTTCTGCCCCTCAGGTGTTTCGTTAGGGCAAAGACGGCCCCATTGTGTAGGGTGAAGATCTCGAGCCTCGAAATGTGGTTGGCTTCTTACAAGTGGGCTGGTTACACGACGCATGTGGGAAAGCGCCGAGATGAAAGTGGTCCGGTCAAGTAGTTGGCTGACACCAGTTCTGCCACCAACCCAGTTGCCGGTAGCAAGTGCGTGCATGATTTTTGATGTTAGAACATCAGGTCGTAGACAACTGTTGATTTTTAGTTCACGTTTTCGATTATGGTGGCGCTCAAGTTGGTACTTGAGGTCACGAGCTAGTTGTGTCATACTGACACGGAATAAGTCTTCAATTAAATCGCCAGCAAGACGGACACGCTTGTTTGCATAGTGATCCTTATCATTTGGCTTACCTTGAGTAATCGCCATTTCTAAAACTTGGCGAACAATTCTACCAAGGAAAACTGCCTTCTTCAAGCGGTGTTCCGGCTGGGCGCCAAGATGCGGAAGTAATTCCTTATCCATTAGGTTATTCACACGTTGCTCACGGTATTCTTTTTGCTGGCCAGCAGCGAATTTCTTCTCTAACCATGCAAGTGCTTCTTCGTTGGTTTCAACACCATACGCATCTTTAGTATCCAAATCTCGGACGTGATTGATGTTAGCAACAACATACTTGAAAGCATCTTTATGACCGGCAATGGATGCGAAAATTTCCTCGTCAGAATCAATTCCAAGTGCTCTCATAAGTAGAACTGCTGGGATAACTTGAGCACCAGCACTGCTGATTTTCACCATCAACATTCCATCTTTTCTCTTTTCGACTGTAAGTGGCTTTCGAACACCATCTCTCTGTGAGAAAATCTTTGCAACTTCTGTTGCTCGGCTGTATCTCTTGCTCATTTCAACAGTAACTCGGTTAGGTGCCAAATCCTCCATTGAAATTAGAACACGTTCTGTACCGTTAATGATGAAGTAACCACCTGGGTCATAGGGGTCCTCTCCTTTCTTCTTCAAGAGAGACATGTAGTGAGTGCGGTCTTCTTCACTCATCTCAGGGCTGAGATTACGGTTCTGGTCAATATGCCCTGGGTTGAGGTTACACCTCTCGGAACGTACCATTACCGGTAGGTTCCCCACTTGGACTCTATCTTCCTTAATTGGAGTAGGGTGATCTTCACGATGGATGGTGAAGTCCATGAAAATAGGAGACGAATATGTCAACTTACGAAGACGGCACTCTAGGGGCGTTGCATCCTCATTATTTGCACCATTTGCCTCACGGATTGTGGGTGGGCCGAGTGTTAGGTTCTTCATTCGGACTGAAATTTCGTTATCTAGTACGTCGAGTTTTACCAACCCGCCCTCATCATCATCAATAATTTCATCAGTACCAATTCGGATATTGCGGACAATCTGCTCAAAACGGCAATCACGTCCATCTCCTTTTGGTAAACAATCATTGTAGGATGCAATCTGGTGATTGACCAAACTTTTTTCTCTGAAATATGTCTTAATAATTTCTCTCATATCAATTGCCTCCTCAGTTACCCTCTACCACTAACCTGTATGCCACGTGAAGACCTGCTGAAGGACTTCTCCGAGTGACTCTAATAACTCTGTTATTGAGCCAACCGGCTCGCAACTCATCATCTGCCTGCTCCAATGCTTCTTTCATTGCTTGAATCGCAGGGTCAGTAATGAGAATTTTAGGCAGTAGTTCAATTCGTAGACGAGGGCTACCATCAATGTCAGTACCAACTAGGTCCCATGGGCTTAGTTCAGACATTTCTTCATCCGCAGGGACTAATTCATGCAGAGGAACGATTTCGTGGTTGAGGACATTGAATCTCATTTCACCAAGTGGTATGTTTGTTTCCAAAGCCTTGAGTTCTGCTTTCATCTCCACGCGGCGGGTTGGCCTACGGCGTTTGGAAGCAGCTTGCTCACGGATAATGTCCATGATAGTTTCAAGTTCATTATCAGTCATTTTCAGACTTAGTTTGGTAGCGACATCCTGGGCACTCATTTTCTTAATGGTATCCATGTTCGCGTCGTCCGCCAACTTGTGTGCTAATTCTTCCTTAACTCCAAGCTCCATTAATCGTTTTTTAGTTGATGATTTTACTGCCACTTTGAGACCCCCACAGTCACCATAAACCAACGGGCTGCGGCCAATCTGGCGGAGCGGGCCTGACGGGGTTCGAACCCGCGACCAACGGATTAAAAGTCCGTCGCTCCACCTGACTGAGCCACAGGCCCATGGCTATTGGTAACTAACCTCGGACTTGGGTACCCTTCAAAAGCCTGTCGCATGGCATACGCTAACAGTGATGACCGCTCGGTCATGGGTCAGAGAAGTAATCTCCAAACCCCCGTTTCGTGTTGTTCACCATAAAGGTATCCTTGAATTTATTACGAATACCCTTCAAATATGACACTTACTCCGCAAGTCTGTGGATGACCCAATCAAACGTGAACTTGAGATGCAGACTAGCGGCGCATCGATTCATGAATGGATATACAGAGGACAGGAGGGGCTTTCGCTCCTTGTGCCGGCAACTGTTTACCCACCACGCGAAGACACTGGGCTGTTGTTTTCCTGCCTTTCCAAATTAGGCAAGGGAGATGGGAAAAAACTCTTGGAAATTGGTTGCGGAAGTGGCGCTGTTTCAATTGCCACTGCTAAACTAGGATGGGAGGTTACAACATGCGATGTTAACCCGCTTGCGATTGCAGCAACAACTGGTAATGCCAGTTACAACAAAGTTAACTTAACTGCAATAGAAGGTGGCTTAGATGAAGATTCAAATTTCATCAATCAGCAACTTATTGAATCACGAGGTCCTTTTGATATTATCACTTGGAATTTACCATACCTTTCACCAATAAAAGAAGATGAAGACAGACTTGGGCCATTCGAGGATGCTGGTTTAGTTGACAGTCAAGAAAATGGAGGCTGGGGTGTAGCACTTCTGCAAATCCTTACCCGAGAAAACAACCTCCTAAAACAAGGTGGAGCGATCTATCTCTTACACACTAACAATGAACGTGGGGATTTGTTACAGAGCCGATGGCGCGCAGCTGGATGGGCGACAAGAATTTCTTCAGAACTTCAATTCGATGATGGTGAAAGATTAACTTGTTTCGCGGCTTGGAAACCCCACGAAAACGCTACAAAACAATTTCATGACGTACTTGATTCAACTAACCAATATCTGTTGGATAAGGAATTGCCTATTGGTAGCATGGTTACTGCAAAGCGGCAACGCTCTGGAAGAGGACAACGAAAACGCGTATGGGATACTAATGAAGGTGATTTTGCAGGCAGTTGGGTACTTGAATCAGAATTGGTAGAAAGTGGGCCGGGATTGATTCAACTTGATGCAGGGGTTGCTGTAATTGATGCAATATGTGCGTCTCAAGATATACCCTTAGCATCTGCACATTGGACAAATTGTAAACCTCTATCAAATCACAATCTATCAATTCGTTGGCCGAATGATGTTTGGACTGCTTCTGGTAAACTTGCTGGTTGCTTAATGGAAGGACGCCAAACTGGAAAGTATCACAAAGTCGTACTAGGTATCGGTGTCAACCTAGGTATATCTGACAACAAAGAATACCCTTCAATAGGACTTTGTGAAATTACTAATCCCATGCAAATAGAAACTTTCACCAATCTACTAGATACAGCAGTTGCGTCACAATTTGAAACAGGGAAATTAATTCCTAAAAGACGCAACCAAAAGAATGCTATTTGGGCGTTAATGACTAACTACCTAAGCAGGGGGTTAAGCCTCACACAAGGTGCTGAAAAATTGACCGTTACAAGTATCAGTCAGGGTGGTGAATTAATTTGTCATGACGGAAGGAAAGAACACATTGTCTCTGACAGCTATAACCTCACTTGGGATTGAAACTTAGGTATTTTCAACGATGTCAGCAATGTCTGGATCTTCGGGACCTTCCTGGGACTTTCGCCAGACACCCCAAACTAAGAGAAGAAGAGAGGCGAGAGTGGGGAGGAATTGAATAGGAATTTGGCGTTGTGCTGTAACTTCTACTTCCCATGTCCCCTGGCCGTTAATTTCTACCATGAGTTTTCCACTTTCATCAACCTCAATTGAACTTGAGAAAGAACCGTCTTCTGCGAGTTGGAATTCTGATACCCTGATTAGTTCTGTACCATCTTCATCCATCACTTTGATATTATTGATTGTACAAGTGCTATTGTTTTCACAAACTGGAGATGCATGAACAACAATGTCATCGTTTGAACCAAGCACCCCTACCGAAATTGAACGGACTTGTTGGGTTGATGAGACTTCACCAAATTCAATCATCATTGGTAAAGCAAACATTGAGATGGCTAATGCACCAACTAACCCTATGGCTCCAACAATAATTGAGATGTCGTGCGGGGTTACTTTTTCGCCCACTCCTCCGCCTGCCATGGTGGGGCGAACAGCCAATGGGCCAAGAACATCGCCCTTGAAAAATTAGTAATATTCGCGACCGTTTAATAGAAGAACCCTCTTGGTTAAGCAACTGCTCTAGGACACATATAACTGCTATAACAACGACAATATAGCGCCATTAATGATGCTAAATCCTTTAGCACCATGGTTGAGTGAATGTTATCGCCATTGCTGATGATTCCATACGGATGCGCAAGCATTATGGAATTAAATGAACGTTTGCGCAATAATTACCATAATTGCTGAACACAGCAAACTCAATGATTAAAGGGGGCACGCGCTGCCAACGCCCCCTAGGGGGGCGGTGAATGCAACTGCTGAACAAACCGGAGGGAAGTCAGACAATGATTGGAGCGAGTGACAAATCTAGATTGACTATCGCAGAATTCGCTAAGGAATCTAGAATTCGTGCCGATAGTTACCATCGCTATCACATTGATACGATTGAAACCCCAGACCGACAAGCCCTCCCTAACCGATTCCTTGTCAGTGTTGGCAAATTTGGCCTCGCCAAATTGCTAATGAGTGAAGTCTTTGAGTACTGGGGCAAGTGGGATGTGGTTTTTGCTAGACCTTGTACATACGGAGTATTCTCTGGCCCTGTAGGTGGGTTTTCACCACGCCCTGAAAAGTGTGTAGGATGTTTACGTTGTACTATTGAGCACCCCGAATTCGTCACTATCACTCCAAACCCTGCCCTAGCATCCCTTGGTGATTCATACCTGAATTCAAAAATCATCTCTACAATTGATGAAGAAGCACGCAAAGGAACAGTTCCGGTCCGAGGACAAGGGTATCGAGGTCGTTTTGGAGGACCTGGTTGGGATGGAATGTTTACAGATATGTCTGAGATTGTTCGCCCAAGTCGAGATGGTATACATGGTAGAGAATTGATCAGCACCATTGTTGATATCGGTTCAAAACCAATGCGGTTACAATTTGACTCCGAAGGTGGCTTAGTAAGCGCCGGACCAAAAATGATGAGTATTCAGGTACCGTTTGTTTTTGATTCACCCGCTGGAAGTGTGATGACTCCCAGTCTAGCCAAGATTTGGAAGGCTGCTGCCGAACAAGTTGACACTCTGGCATTAATACCAGGGGATATGGTTACATCAAACAACTTAGCCTCTCCATCTGTTGTACCTATCATATCGCTTGACTCATCTGAAACGGCTAGTTCTTTCAAAAATGGCACCAGACTAATACAATTGGATGGTTGGGATGCATCAGCATATGCATCTATTTCATCATCAAACCCTGATTTGATGATTTCAATTCGAATGTCATTTGAAACGGGATGGCAGGGGCAACTCAATGAAATGATTGATGCAGGTGTTTCAGTAATTCATTTTGTAGCAAATAACCACGGCGAAGCTGATGGTGACCGATTTATCATGGACATTATTATTGAAGCGCATGAGATGTTACTCAAAGCAGGAGTACGTGATAAAATAACTCTGCTGCACAGCGGAGGAGTGGTTGCTGCAGACCATCTTCCAAAGGCAATCATCTGCGGCTTAGATGCTGTTGGACTTGACTTACCTCTATTGGTTGCCATCCAAGCAAGGCTCAGTGGTGATACATCAAGTAGAGAGGATTACAAGGCAAAATTGCCAAGAAGATTCGATGATAAATGGGCTTGTCAGCGAATTGTCAACTTAACTGGTTCATGGCGAGATCAGATGCTAGAAATCCTAGGAGCAATGGGAATTCGTGAAGTTCGAAGATTGCGTGGAGAAATGGGTAGAGCAATGTGGTGTACCCATCTTGAGGAAGAGGCTTTTTCAGAAATTGAAGGATTCATCGGAGGTGGAATATAATGGCCAAGAATAAACTACCAGTATTCCCAAGTAAGACAATGATACACAAGATAACAAATCTATTGCACGATGGAATGGAGGCACGAACCACAGGAAAATTTGAGATTCCTCCTGCTCTAGGTGATGCACGTTGGACTGACGAGTTGATTCTATCTACTTGGCACATGGCAGCAACTGGGACCTTACCTGAAAATCTAAATTACAAAACCGGGGAAAGTAACGGCGGGTTTGACAGACTTGACTTCAAAACGCTGGATGAAGAGCAATGGCTCAAACATTCAGAAGATATCAGTACCAGTATACAACTCAATAGACGTGGCGACCACAGGAAGAAATTGAGTCCTGCTATCCCCATTTACGGTGGCGGAATGTCTTACGGTTCTGTCTCAGTGAATGTGATGATGGCGCGGGCAATACATGCCAAGAATTGGAATACATATATGTCAACGGGAGAAGGCGGATACCCAGAAGAGTTGTACGAATGTAGAGACAATGTCATCACCCAAGTTGCTACTGGCCTATTTGGTGTAGAAGAAAAGTCAATCCAAGCCTCCCCAATAATTGAATTCAAGTATGCACAAGGAGCAAAACCAGGACTTGGTGGCCACTTATTGGCTAGCAAAGCGGGGGAGGAAGTCGCAAAGATGCGAGGCAGTGTCCCATTTGTGAGTCTGTTCAGCCCATTCCCATTCCATTCAACTTACTCTGTTGAAGACCACTCAAAACACATTGATTGGGTACAAACTATCAACCCTGACGCATTGATATCGGTGAAGGTTTCAACCCCTCACGATGTTGACATGGTTGCCGTTGGATCCTACTATGCGGGCGCTCATATCATTCACCTAGACGGTGGGTTTGGAGGTACAGGAGCCGCACCAGAGATTGCAAAGAAAAATATCGCTATGCCAATTGAGTTGGCAGTACCGAAAGTTCACAAATTCCTCATCAAAGAAGGGATTCGAGATAATGTAACTTTGATTGCAAGCGGAGGCATCCGAACTGCAGATGATATCGCAAAAGCCATTGCTCTAGGAGCTAATGGTGTTGTGCTAGGAACAAGTGACTTAGTCGCAATGGGTTGTACTCGATGTTCAAATTGTGAAGGCGGACCTTCGGGCCGTGGTTGCCCTTGGGGATTGACAACCACTGATATTGAATTACAAGAATGGATGCAACAAGACTGGGGAGTAAAACGATTGGATAACTATTACACTGCTCTCCAGTGGCGCCTCAGAGACATCCTTAGAAAATTAGGACTAAGTGATGTAAATGAATTGGTTGGCCGTACTGACCTTCTAGTCTATACTAGGAGTGATGGCAAATGAAGAATGCAGAAGCACTTCTTGATTCAAGGCGCTTAATGAACAGCCGCTTACCAAAATTTGAGATGAATGATGATGATGCTGCTGAAGGCGGTTGCGGTGTAGTTGGATTAGCTTGTGAAATCCCTGTTGCAGGACGTCATCTGTTCAAGTCCCTAGAGCAAATGCGCAATCGTGGAAACGGAAAAGGTGGTGGCGTAGCAATGGTTGGCCTCAACCATGAACAGTTCGGAGTTAGTGCGGAAATTCTCAAGAATGATTACTTGTATGCAGTTGCTTACTTAGATGACTCGGTACGAAAAGATGTTGAGGAACAATTCATCAATTCAACTTTTGATGTAGATCATACACATGAAGTACCCACCTTAGATAATTGGCAAGAACTAGGAAATCTAGATGCTCAACCACCAAATGTTGTTTGTTATTTCATCAGGCCAAAACCAGCTGCTGTTGAGAAGTTCCTTTCTGATGGGAATTTGACTGAATCAAATTTCCCTAATAAAAAAGCAATGTGGGATGAAATGATTTTCCAGAATACTCACAAATTAAATGTCGAATATTATGCCAAGGAACAACGCGCAGATGCATTCGTTCTAAGCCACGGGCAAAACATGATTATTCTCAAAATTGTAGGGTACGCAGAAGATGTGATTCGTTACTATAGACTTGATGACGTAACCGCACATGTTTGGATTGGGCACCACCGATATCCAACAAGGGGTCGAGTCACCCACCCTGGTGGAGCACACCCGTTTGGGCAAGGAGTAGACGTTGCGCTTGTGCATAATGGCGATTTCTCAAACTATGTATCAGTCAAGGACTACCTTGCTCAAAGAGGAATGGAACCTCTATTCTTCACAGATACTGAAGTTGCAGCACTTGGATTTGACCTTCATTCTCGTGTATATGGATACCCGATGGAATATGTGATTGAGAGTTTAGCACCGACTGGTGAACTTGATTTCGTAATGCTTCCAGATGAGAAACAGGAGGTCTATGAGGCCATTCAAAAAACCCACATTCATGGCTCACCTGATGGCCCATGGTTTTTCATCATCGCAAAGGCAAATGGCCTAACGCATCAGTTGATTGGGATTACCGATACCAGCATGTTAAGACCTCAGGTTTTCTCATACCAGCGTGGTGAAGTCGGAATTGCTTTTTGTGGTAGCGAAAAACAAGTCATTGATGCAGTGCTAGAGAGCCTTTCATCTGAAGATAAGAGATTCTGGCGCCGTTGTGACGAATATTGGAATGCTAGAGGTGGATCTTACACCGATGGTGGTTCATTCATTTTTGATGTCAACCCCACTGACGACGGTGGACATGAACTAATCATGAGTAACAAATTTGGCGCAATCGTGGATACCCACCCTGAAGGAAACTTCGAGATTGAGCCAGCAGCAATGGATTCTGGATTTGATTGGTCGCCTGAGTGGACACCTAGTGAGATATTCCCACAAATTGTATCCACTTTCCCCACTCTTGACTGGCCTGCGGCTCGTGGCCTTCTATCAGAAATTGGCTCGCACGCTAGCCAACATTCACGACAACAAGCAGTTGACTTGCTTTGCCTCCTACTAAACAGAAAATATGACACTGGAAAACTGAGAACCAGCATATGGTTAGATTGTGTTGAAGATGCAATAATGGGAATTTTGAATCACGCTGGAACAACCCCCTGCGAATATTTCTCTGGACAAAAATCACCAGGACACCTACCTAAACCCCAAAACCCAAGTCAAGCAATAGTTGTAGACGCGCGGCCATATCCAATTGAAGGAATAGACTCGCTTGCTAGGGAATTAGTGGCACTACACCGCACTGGGTGGCGAAACTTTGTAGTAACTCATTGCCATGGCCACCGTTTCATCGGCAACGGATTTGGCATGGAAACATCTGATGTAAGAATCGACGTCTTCGGTAGCGTAGGTGACTACCTCGGTAGTGGAAGTGATGGGATGACTATCCACATGCACGGCAATGCCCAAGACCAAGTAGCTCAAATTCACAAGGCAGGCACATTAGTTATTCACGGTGATGTAGGCCAATGCTATGGATACGGCGCTAAAGGCGGAAGATTGTTTGTCCAAGGAAATGCTGCTGGTAGGCCAATGATTAACTCGGTTGGAAGTCCCAAACTTGTCATCAATGGTACTGCGTTAGATTACCTTGCTGAATCCTTCATGGCTGGAGACCCGCTAGACGGCGGAGGATTCGTCATAGTCAATGGACTTCGTTTTGAAAGCAATGGAGAAATTGCTGAATTGGACACACCTTACCCCGGTGGAAATCTGTTTAGCCTCTCAAGTGGCGGAGCGATTTATGTTCGCGACCCAACAAATGTACTTTCCCCCTCACAATTAAATGGCGGAGAATTTGTTGCACTCACTGACGCTGACTGGGACGTAATCCAGCCATTATTAGTTGAAAACGAGGAACATTTTGGCATCCCTCTTGCGAGATTATTAACAGTTGCAGGTGAGATACGGTCTCCATCTGAGGTCTATCGCAAGATTATCCCTCTAAAGAACAAAGCACTATCTGTTGAGGATGGTTGGGCTGGAAAACATTAGAATAAGTAGTAAGGAATACCAATCTTATCTTTTCTTACGAGATACTTTGATCTCCATTCGTTCACGCACTAAGCGGATTTTTCCGGAACTTGTTTTGGAAACCAATCCATTGCATCCATCCTCAAAAATTGATTTTGCTGCATCGTAAGATTCTAGAGGAATTCTAATAATTGCTTGGCCATCAACAAAATCAAACAATTTGCATCCACCACCAAGAGCCTCAATTTGTCCAATAATTTCTTGTAACTCTTGTCTGTTACTAACTGACTCATCAACTGTCAAGCCTATCCAACGATGTTTACCGCGAGCTGCCTTTCGTAACTTGGCCACACAACTCCTAAGGTGCATCGGCCTTAACAGGAGTGGGCGCGTGGAGACAGCATGGCCGGTATAGACGAAGGGTATGTTTCTGGCCATGAATCTAGTGAGAGTGAGCATACCTCTTCGGATGATCCACTCGAGATAGATAATATTGAAGAACCAAAATTTGGTTTACGAGAATTACTTGCTACACTAATGGATTTGAAAACTCTGCCCCACATTCTACTTCTACTAATACTCTCAATTATTCTCTATGCCCTCGCCCAAGGGCCAGATTCAGCGAATTTGTATTCAGCAATAGGGTTCATTTCACTATCATTTGGTTATTCACTTACTGCAATTTCAACGCGGTGGGATTTTGCCCATCGATTGGTTAGAGTTGAAGGACTTGCATCAGATTCATGGTTCAAATCTATGCTATTCAACTCATTGAAAGCGTGGAGTCTGCCATTACTATTAAGCACCATAATTTGTTTTGGATTATTACAATTAATCAAAGGCGATGACAACTGGAAAACATGGATACCTTTATCTCTCGCTTCGCTCTTCTTGCTTTGGTCTATAGGCCAAGGGCTATCATTCAAATCAGGGACAGCGTCATGGTTATCTAACGGGAAAAAAGTTCTCGATGATACCAGCCGTGAAAGCAACGTAATAGGAATATCCGCCTGGCAAATCTTAGCTGTGGCAACAGTGGCAGTACTCATTGGTTATGCCTATAGTTCTGGATTCCAAGGTGAGACAAACGAGAAATTGAAATGGATTGGATTCATCATTCTTGCAATCACCGTCCAAGTAGCAATGATTTACTGGATAAAGGACACATTAATTGATGTCTCCGCTACTAAAGGCGGGGCTAGATTTGCAGCCAGATGGGGGATGATTTCTCAAATATTTGTCACCTGGCATCTAGCGAGTGCATGGAGGAGGCTTATTGATGAGCCATCTGCATTCACTATGGTAATTGAAGAATTTACTTTGATGGTCATCACCGTGCTATTGGCCATTTGGTCCTTAGCAAGTCGTGATGTGAATCGTGGAGGAAAACTATTCACTTCTGAAAATGCCCTGTTTTGGGGATTAGCATTTGGCTTTGGATATGCAGGGAGCATCGCGATGATTACCAATCTTAGTGATTCACTAGGAGGTGGAAACATTGCAACAACTATGGCAATCGGCCATTTAGTCACAGCACTCACCATAATTATGATCCACTCTAAGACACTTAGAAGTCACAAAATTCGGATTCTGAACCCCCCGCAAGTAATGACTCAAAAAGTAGACAACATTGAGACACCAATTACTGAAGTTACAGAAGTTGAAGAAGAGCCAGAAGTTGATGAACCTGAAACCCAAGAGCAGGTAATTGACCTTGATGACCTTGAATTATCAGATGATGTTGTTGAATTAATGGACTAGTTAGAGTCCACTTACTACGGCAACTACTCTCATTCTACCATCCAAGTCATCAGAATGCCTTGCACCAAGAATAACTTGTGCATCGTCAGTTAATCCACGCGTAAAAGCATCAGCAACTTGCTCCATCTGATAAATTGACATTTGCCTACCGCCCTCAAGTTGTAGTAGGCACCCACTAGCACCAATCACCTCTAATCCTGCTAAAGGAGCTGAGAGGGCTTTGAGGAAAAGTCCCTCCGGGTCATTCGCATCACCTTCCGCAACTACCATAGTGGCTCCACCCTTTCTTTGTACTACTGAGCGAAGATCCATCAAATCAAGGTTGATTATTCCTACTTGTCCAAGAGTTAGGATTAGGCCTTGAACTAACTCCTCTAACCATGAAGGGCGAGTTCTCCAATCTACTCCCCGACTGCGCGCCTGCCAAGCCAATCTATCTAAGGAAAGTTGGGCGCACACATCAGATGAATCTTCTAATCGGTTGAAAGCAGGAAGGGCAATTTCACACCTTGCTGAATGTTCTTCAAACGGCATCGCTGCAATGGTGATTACTAGCGCTCCCTTTCGGGCTGCTTGGGCCGCCAACGCAGGTGCGGCCCCAGAACCAACGCCGCCTCCAAGTGCAGTTAACAAAATCATTAATTCAACGGGTTCGAGGATTTTATCCATTATTGCAGTCGCTTTCATGAAGTGTGATGCTGCTAATTCAGGGAGAGCGGCGCAGCCTGCATCTGAAGATTCACCTAGTGGTAAGCAATGTGCATGGCGTGAATCTTCAAACGACGAATCATCTGCATCTACTAGAAGTAAATCGCATTCATCGGCACAGCGAGCGTGAGCTCTTTTAGCCCATTCAGAACCAAGGCCACCCACGCCTGCAATCAAAAGACTCCCATCGTGCACAACCCCTCCGTTATGTAGGCAAGCGATTGATGTTTCGCTAACAAACTTCAATTTTCAGGTTAGATATTCAGTAAGTGGAATAGCGCTGATAGCGCCTTCGCTCATCTCTTGCCCATGCATTGTCTGGTTCAAGCGCGAGAACTTTTTCGTAATATTCAACGGCTTTCTCAAACTCTGAAAAATACTTGCCATACAGATTCCCTAGATTACTCAACACAGGAATGCACTCACCGTCTTCCACCAACATTGCCAGAAGTACTTCTTCGGCACCTGTTAAATCGTGCATCTCCATCTTCTTTTCAGCGTCATCAAGATGGTTGATTTGCTCATCTGTTAGATTGTAAATATTAGCCCATCCGCCATCACTCATTCACAACCCTCAATGTCGGGGTGTAGCCTTACCTCTTCATCTCTTCTAAAGAGTGATTCACCTAGTCAAGTGGTGAAAACTATCTACTACTCAAAACGGACTACTGCGACCCGACAAAAGGGCATCCATCAGCAAACGATTATTACCCCATTACAATTCCGCCGAATCAACACTGGTTGAGGATAGCATGGGTGGCAAATTCAACAACCTCCGCATCCCATTGATTGTGGTGCTTTCTGCACTCCTCTTGGCTAGTGGAACTATTGCAGAATCTGATGGTATTTCGGGCGATAGAGCAGAGGGTGATACCGATGTTGCAAAGAGCGGTTGTACATGCCACACAAATTTTGAAATCGCACCTTCTGATACTGTCACTCTGATTGTCAATGGAGTACCTTATGCGTGGGCTGAAGGGACATCCTACACCCTAACCATCCAGTTGCTTGGCGGCCCAGAAATGGCAGAAGGGCACTCCAATACTGGTGGATTCTCAATGCGGGCATCATCGGGTATCCTAACACCTGGTGCTGGATTTGAGAGCCTAGTTCACGACGATGGTTCTGAGCAAACCATGACTCACACATCTGATGGAGCACAAACTCCTGACCGTACTTGGCAAGTCATCTGGACTGCGCCATCAACAGATTCTGGGAATGTGACTTTCTGGATTGTAGGAAATGCAGTTGATGGGAATTTGGCGGCAATGGCACCAGATTCGTACAACCGATTGTCATTCAACCTAGTAGAAGGTAACGATAATGGTAACACAAGGGCAATCTTTGCAGGGGATGGTAACATTCAGGCTCCTGCCGCCTCATCGGGAGGAATCGATCTTCACAGCATGGGTGCTCCTTTCAGAGCCCACTGGCTTGGATTACTCGGATTTGGCGCAGTTATTGCAGTCCTCATATTTTGTGGATTCTTTTTGC
The DNA here is from genome assembly GCA_012959435.1 of Candidatus Poseidoniales archaeon. Lineage (GTDB taxonomy): Archaea > Thermoplasmatota > Poseidoniia > Poseidoniales > Thalassarchaeaceae > MGIIb-Q1. Next base: position 14,068 of record DUDF01000011.1, on the reverse strand, counting down.
GATATGGATTCAGCCACCACTACACTGGCCGCAGTAACCTTCTCCGCCTTCGAATCAAACATCTACGCAGAGGTGACCAACTATGAGTCGTAAAGAACGACTACAGTCTTGGAGAGATGCACTCGCTACTTATCTTGATGACAGAGGTGACAACTGATGAATCAAGATGTAATCACTAAAATGCTTGAGCAAGTTGCTACTGGAGATGTAAGTGTTGAAGATGCGCGCACTGCCCTAGAGGGCATTGAACTCAGTGAAGAAACATATGAGGCAGCGATTGACCATGGTGTGTTCAACAAAGCTGAGCCGGGCACTATTGTACGAGCATCAATCACACCAAGTGGTACCTCAGCACTTGTTTTCCTCACCTCACTTTGGGGATTAGGATGGACCCTTTACTGGGCAGGCAGTATGACATACGGACTGTTCAATGGATGGGACCAACAACAACTCTCTTACCATTTCGCTATGACAATGGTTACTCTAATGATAATGGGAATCGTCTACCTCAAATGGGTATTACCTGACCTAGTTGTTGTCAAGAATAGACGGAATAAATTCATCGGGCCTAAAGACCCTGAAAGTTGGAAAAAATACGAGGTGTGATGAATGGCAAGAGAATTCAGACTTCGCCCCTCTCCAAATGCTGATGAAGTCACACCAGAAAGTGGATACAGTTTAGACCGACGCCGCTTCATGCGATACTCATTCAATTCTGCAGCTGGTGTCATCACAATGGCGAGTCTAGGGTCTATCGGATTTGCTTCTCTTCTGATGGGGACCAAAGATGATGCTGGTGGCAATAATTCCATCAGTTATTGGGTGCCAAAGGGACAGGAAGCTGTCGTATGGTTCGGCTCAAAGCATCTAGAATCAATGAAAAAGTCAGATTTCGAAGAACAATCTCAGACATCTACAACCAAGATGTCTGGTGCACAGGGTGTTTGGGGCGGCATGCCAGTAACAGTGGTTTACGTACCACACGAAGAAAACAAGGGTTCGCCAATATCGAGTGGACTCCCTCGCTTCCAATTCAAAGATGGGGTTGACCAAACTGGCGCTATTATTGGGTTCGGCGGAGAAATTGAAGATGACCCGAAGTGGTCGATGCTAAAAATTCACGATAATATCGTCATAATAATGTCTCGTTGTCCACATCTTTGCTGTATCCCTGGTTGGCAACTCGTTTCAAATGATTTCACTGCAGATAACTGGTTACCTGGTGGCCTAGATGCTGGAGGGAACAAATTGTTTTGTATCTGCCATTCAAGTCGATTCGACCCAACAACAATTGAGAAGAATACCAACATAAACAAATCCACAGGGGCTGCTTTCAAATTTTTTGGAATCAAGAGAACTGGTGGGCCAGCCCCCGTTGGAATCCCTCTTATTCCGTTTAAAGTAAACAATGATATTCTAGAAGTGATTGACTTTGAGGCAGAGGGAGTGGTCGAAATACTCGACTGGTACACTTATTGTAATTAGAATGGAGGAAATGATATGTTACTACAATTTTGGTTCCTTTGGTTATTCATTATCATCGTCACAGTGTTAGTTGCCCTGACTTTGCGTAAAGAGAATGAAGATATCCCCCGTAAAGAGATTCTTCGGGCTGTTGAATCAGTTGGTAAAATGGGCCTTGCTGAGAAGTTGTTCCTGTGGACCTTCTCTTGGTTAGACACTAGATTCAGAATCCAAGATTATTGGGCAATGAGTCGTGATGCATATCAATCAGTGCACCGGCAAATGCCCCTGACCCACGCGGAAAAATACAAACTCAGAATCATTTGGTACTGGTACCCACTATACTGTTTAGGTGGAATATCATTCCTCGCTTTTATCATTCTAATCATCACAGGAACTGTTCTTGGAATTTATTATGTCCCAGGAGGAGATGGTGATCCAACACCTGCATACTCAAGTATGGAGTTCATTATGACTCAATTGCCATTTGGTTACATCATCAGAAGTATCCACCATTGGGCTACTCATTTCATGGTGGCATCGGTATTCCTCCACATGTGCCGAGTATACTTCACTGGCGCATACCGAAACCCACGAGAGTTGAACTGGCTCATCGGAGTTGGGCTGATGTTACTAACCATAGTGTTCGGATATTCTGGCTACCTACTCCCTTGGGATGCTCTAGCCTTTGGAGCAGCAACAATTGGCATCGCCATGGCAAAATCAACCCCACTTATTGGTGGTTGGGTTGCAACCCTAATGTTTGGCGGCACATCCCTATCTGGAGCAGCAGTTACCAGGATGTACTTCTTACACGTATTCATCTTACCAGTTATTGTAACCACGCTGATTATCATACACCTGTTTATTGTCTGGGTACAAGGGATTGCGGAGCCGCATTGAGGGGGTGTTCAAATGGGTATGATAGATAATTTTGGCCGCATTGCTGATGTGTATATGCGTGAAAAAGACAAGTTGAAAGATACTGAAGAGGAACGCCGTCGTACTTTTGTCGGCCATCCACTTTGGCCACACGAAGTGCTCAGAGACAGTATTATTCTAGCAGCAATAATGGCAGTTCTAGCATTTTATTCATGGATAATCCCACCACCTCTTCACAGTGCAGCAGACCCGTTTGCACAAGCTGGATTCGTGTTCCCTGACTGGTATGTTCTATTCTCGTATGGATATCTCCGCTGGGGTGAGTACTTGCCACAATTCGATATCCCTCTACCAGATATTATTGGAAATTTCTTTAGCACCCCTGTTATTTCTTGGAATGCTGGATGGTGGGGTGCGTTCCTAACTGGTTTCCCAGTTGGTATTTTGGCACTTCCCCCATTCCTTGGCGGGCGTGCTAAACGTGGAGTAGAAGATCCTTGGTTCGCTACTGCCGGAGTGATTTACTTGGCACACGTTTGGTTCATCAGTGTCTTCTCAATCAATATCTTCCTTCTATTATACGGGAATAATCGTTCAGATTACTGTAAACTTAACTCACACACTGGCCTGAGTTGCGGAGTTAGAGAACCTTGGATTGCTGATGTCTTCAATGCAATTCCTTGGATATTAACTGGGATTCTGATATGGATAATGTTGTTCTTTATTGCTAAGGCATATCTCATCAAAGCAGCTGGTTCAAGAGTTAGCCCAAAAATTGGACGTAAGGTGGCACTTGGAGCATTAGTCATTGCCGTCTTACTATCAGTTGTTTCATGGCCAATCTACAGCGGTGGATTTTGGGACATGGGAGGATTAGGTGCAATGGATGATGTTGATGATTTGGCTACCCTTAGGAACCAACCACAAGATGCCTTGCTAGCAATTGATGAAGGACACGACTGGAGTAGTATGGAGGCGAATTGCCTCACCTACGGTGCTAGTTCAGGAAGTATGTTGTGGCAAGATTCTAAATTCACTGAAGATGAGGTTGACCGTTCAGAATATTGTTTATTACCCGCTGAAAATTGGATGGATTGGGGGATATATCAACCAGTTCAAGAAAACATTATTGATTTTAATGATGCAAATAACCACATACAAACTCTGACAAGTGATGGCACAGTAAGTGGTGGCGTTAATGGATTCACAGAAATATACAATTATTCTGGCGATAGTTCACTTTCAAACAGTTATACACTGAATGTTGAGGACTTGGGGGTTGATGATTTGACCATGGATTTATCTTGTACATTTAGGGCCTCAGAAAGAAAAGCTGGGGACCACATTATCAGTGTAGATGTAACTGATGCAAGCGGAATGAGTATTGCAGAACTAGGTGGCGACTTAGAAGAAGGTGCGACTTGCACAACTAAGTCATTTGATGTCGCCCCTGGCCAATATACAGTTACTATGACTGTTGATTCAGCTTTTGATAGTGGCAACGCAACAGTAGTAGTTGACGCTACTTCAGATGTATCAGTATTCCAACCACTATTACTCAACCCTGACACTGGCATGGCTCTTGATAGAACAAATAGCACTGAATTAGCACTGGCAGGCCTTAGTACAAATGACCTATCATCGCTTATTTTGGAGAATCCCACATACCACCAAAACCCAAAGAGTTTGGATGCGAAACTCACCTACTCTCTATTCATCCCACCACTTGCCCTTGGAGCAATGATTTACGTTCTAATGCGCAGCATGGCAAGAGGATATGAGTATGAAATGAACAAGTGTTACGGTTGTGATCTTTGTGATGATGCATGCCCAGTTAGATTATTCACAGGTGGCGATAAACTGAACATCATTTACAACACTTGGAATAATGAGGATGATGGAGTCCCAATGTATTCTTGCTTGACCTGTACCGCTTGCACCAACGCTTGCCCTCAACTTGTTGACTACGACTCATATGTTGATATCCGTAGGAATTTGGTTGTTGGTGGCCCACCAGCAGCTAATATCCCCCACACTGTCTTGCAGGCGGTCTTGGCTGCTGAAGCAGAAGAGGATGCAGATGATGACTTCATCCCAACCGATGAATACCCCATCAACTCCAATGTTGCTTATTATCCAGGATGTGTTGATTACCTTGACCAAGACTTGGTATTCAGCCACCTCAACAAGGGTGATATGAATCTCGGGGATACAACCACTGCCGCATTCACTCTTTTCGATGAAATGGGTGTTGATGTCGCTTATCTCGGTAGAGATTTCATGAAATGTTGTGGCCACGATCAAAAATGGCAGGGCATGGATGATGTCGCTGAGAAATTAAAGACTTTCAACAAGAAGAAGTTGGAAGAGAGTGGTATTGACACACTTGTAAGCAGTTGTGCTGAATGTTTCCGCACTTTTGCTATGGATTACGAACTAGACGGAATCAAAGTGATGCACACCACTGAATATCTCAAAGAGGCTGGGTTTGACGTTGAATTGACTTCAAGTTGTCCTAAGACCGTAACTTTCCATGACCCATGTCGCCTTGGCCGACAAATGGACATCTATGATGAGCCACGTGAACTCATAGAAAATGTGAAGGGTGTCGAATTAGTTGAAATGGAACATCACCATGATGAGGCACTCTGCTGTGGTGTCTCAAGTATGATGTCATGCAATGAAGATAGCCGAACTCTCCGTGTTCAGCGATTTGAAGAAGTGATTGAAACCGGAGCTGAAATGATGATTACATCTTGCCCTAAGTGTGTGGCGCACTTTGAGTGCCTCAAATTTGAGGGTGACCCAAGTTACAACTTTGAAATTCTGGATGTAGTTTCATTCCTTGCCCGTCAAGTAGATGAAAAGAATGCACTAGGTCAAGGTGCGTCAGAAGTGCTGCATACTTCACCCTCTGACGAAGTTGTTGCTTGATTGCTGTACTTGCATCAGCTATTTTCCAAAGACATAAGCAGGTTGAAAGTGGAAAGCCCTGAGGATGTAGTCAGATGAGTCAAGTTGATGATGTCAAAAAACGCCGCCAACTCGAGGCTGCGCGCATCAAACAACGGCTCTCTAATATGTACGAGGTTAACTCAGAAGAAATACCCGAAGGTGAAGAGGTAGTAGCATTCGTTAATGTAGACCAGTGCATTGGTTGTGACCAATGCCTAATCGTCTGTGATGATGACGCGATTGAACTCTACGACGCACCTCTAAGAAACGCTCAATTACATGTTGAAGTGAATAAAAAAGCAAAGATTTTGCGAGATCCTTGCACTGGGTGTCGACTATGTGTTTTGGCTTGCCCTACAGATGCGATAGTCATGATAGATAGGTGAGAAAATGAGTGATGAAAAAGACCCAGTTCGCTTTGGAGCCGAGTTTGGACCATATCGCTCACAGCACCATAAAGGAGTGACCCTTTCAACCTTCAAAACCCTGGTATGGGTCTCAAATTTGGGGGGATTGTTGCTCGTTGTAGTTGCCCTAGAAATGATGATTATACAAGAACGATTCTACTGGGGATTAGCAGCAATGATTGCTGGAATAGTGGTTGCACTTTTCCCATCAAATTACGAAATAGTTGGTATGGAAAAGCAAGATGAGCAAACTAATGATAAATCAGCAAATGAAGATGAGTCTTGAATTTGGCATTAAAACCAAGGCTTGGTCACTCAATCATGAGAATCAACTGATGAAGTAAGTTCTGCGAGTTCAGAACCCATTGCTAGCATTGCTAACTCAGCAACTAAAGCATGCCAGTTATCAACACGCTCCAAAATCAAATCACCACCTTCCATCTTAGATATATCATCTGGTTGCAAAAATTTGGTGGATGGTGTGTTCAAATTTGCCATTACACCTTTCTTTGGATTAGCCCTGTAAAAAGTTGAGCTACTATGCCCCCCTGCCCCGTAGATACAAGGCTCAATCACAAATCCATCTATTTTTAGGGCAGTAGGAACTCCTTCCTGTACCAAGAAATCAATCGCATCTGCACCACCTTTACCATATGTCAACTTGTTCATTTTTCGATTTGAAAGGCTCAATAATTCATCCCCACTACTAACCTCAAGAATTCCGAGTCCGTAAGTGCCAGAATCGTTCTTCACGAACAAAACTGGCTTTCCATCAATCCCATACTGATCGTATTTCTCTTGCAAATACGCCAAGCAATTGTCAACATGAACGGCTAGTTTAATTCGGCACACCTCTTGTTCTAAGCATTTATCTTCACTAACAAACCAATGAGTACCAAGAAGCCATGGGTCAATATCTAGGATTTCTGCCACCTTGTCAATGAATGATTGGGCATGCCGAAAATGATTTGATTTCCTACGCTGAAACCACCCCATTGCTTGGGGTGGAGCAACTGGGATTCCACCAATCCCTTCCAACGGCCCATGGCTCAAATCATTATTCAATATCACCAAATCAGGGGTTTCTCCTAACACTAATAAATCACCGTTAGCAGTGGTGTTCGAGAGATTCAGTACACCAGTTAACCCTTCGACCTCATCTAGTTCGTTAAGTTGTGGTGAACCAACTGTGACTTTATGGCCTCCATGTGAAAATAATTTTTGTAGTGTTATTAGATTCTCAACATACCCCTTATTTCTTGTGTGACCTTCTGGCCAAATATGTAGCCATGTTTTGTTTGGATGTTCTTGTTCCAACCATTCCAGTAAGTGTTCAGAGAGATGAGGATGGTCGGACGACCTTACATTATTGAATCCAGCAGGGTAAGCATTTGCATCAACAGCAGCAACTTTCCAGCCAGCATCTCTGATATCAACAGAAGCGTACAATGGCATAGGGAGTTTTGCCCGCTCTGCAGCAAAAAAATTCGACAATTCATCCCGCTTAGACTCTAACTTGGCAGACAATTCTGAGAGTAAGTTAGGGCCACTATATTCTGTCATCATTACACCTCAATTAAAATCCTCTAGTAAGTCCCAAAGCCCTTTGTTTTCTCTACCAAGGCCACCATCAATTATGTGTAGCGATTCAAAGAGTCGTAACCCAATTGCCATATCCGGTTGAGTTTTGAGTATTCTCTCTAATCCAGGATAGCCTGCTGCCCATTCTCTAGCGTGTGGCCTTAACTCAGTCATCAGTTCATCTAGAAGAGTTGGGGTGGTTGCAGTTCCTGCTGGAAGTTTTGGTCGGTTGACAATTGATTTCGGGAGGTCGGTCAGTGCTGCTGCTGCCCGTAATGCAAGTTTCTCTTGCTGCCCACGAATCCTCCAATCATTAGGGATTGTGCTTGATGCTTGACGATGTGCCGCACCCAAAAAAGGAACTCTGACTTCTAATCCATGTGCCATACTGTGCCGGTCAACTAATCGTAACTGAAAGTTAGTTAGTTGACCGTGGTTCATTTCAAACTCTAAAGTGCTAGTCAAATCAGAAAACACCTCAGTAGGGTTATGTTTTTTAGCACGCCAAGGTTGGGCAACGCCTTGTTCTTCAACCGCTGAAATATCATTCACAAGATGGTCTGCAAAAGGATGACGACTGGCAGAGAGTCTCGAAGATATCAACTCTTGATGACCGGATAAATTGCGATAGCGCGTATATCCACCATGTAATTCATCAGCACCTTGACCACATAATCCAACGGTAACAGCAGATGACATTTTCTCAAAAAGTGGCTGGAAAAAGAGAACTGAAATATCAAGATCTTCACCATGCCAACCCAAAGATGGTAGTGTACGCCAAAAGCAATCTTCCTCTAATGTTGATGTGTGATGTCCTAAGTCAAGGGCGGAACAAACATCTTCAGCGGCACGGAAATCCGGATTGTCCTCATCCTCTGCAACGGTCCAACATTCAGGAACTGGTTGCCCTGCTTGTGCCGCTGCCTTGTTTGCAAGACCAGCCACCATACTAGAATCCAAACCACCAGAGAGAATGATACCAAGTGGGACATCAGACATCAACCGGTCCTCGATACTACTGCACAGGCTTTCAAGTAGAACGGGCGCATCTAATTCAGGATTCCATGTGCTCCCTGGAGCAATTCGCTCAGTAGAGTAAGTTGCAACCCCAGTAAGTGTTGCCAGACCTTCGGAATCAAGGGCCCAAGTCTCAATAGTTGCAGGAGCTACTTGAGAAACTCCTTCAAACAAAGTAGTTTCATCAAGAGGGTATTCAAATGCAAGTCTCGCTAACATCGCATTCTCATCAATTCTAGATACATAATCGGGATGCGCTCGAAATGCCTTTGCCTCGCTTGCCACAAGAAGTTCTCCAGACGGTGTCAAAGTGCGCAATAGAGGTTTGACTCCCAAAGGGTCTCTGCAAAGAATCAATTCTTGCCGCTTAGAATCCCAAAGTGCAAATCCCCATACCCCATCCAACTGGCTTACCCAGCCAACATGTGCAGTTGCTGGATTACTAGGCTCAGAAGCCCTTGAAGTTCTCCTCAAGTATCCAGAAAGTGATGAGCGTGATGGTTCTGCTAGCGAAGGGATACTAGAATTAATGTGAAATGCAGAATGATGAGCCGCGAGAATAGTCTCTCCATCTCCTCTTGTCCGCCATGGATAACCAGAGTATTTCTTCCTTAAATTATGAAAATTGTAGATTTCACCATTTTGTACGAGCCAAGAACCATGTTCTGAACCCATCGGTTGGTCGGACCCTACTAAGTCAACAATTGATAGACGAGAGTGTCCTAAAGAACAAACTTCGTCACTCCAAACTCGAATTCCGTCGGGGCCCCTGTGAGATAACAGGTCAGCCATCTCACGGGTTAGTGAGGTGTCGCCCTCTCCAAGAATAGCCGTTATACCGCACATTCGTATCAATCCGGCAATTCAACCGCTAAAAGACTGTGTCGGGTAAAAATTGTTTATCTTACCAGTACTTGAAGCCGATAAACAATGTTGCAATCATAGCAATTGCGTAAACAAACACATACAGGCTCTGCGAGGGGGCGTCATCTTGCAATATCTCGTCACTCATGTTGCTGTCGAAGTAGGCTCAGATTTTAACCATAACGCATTTGCATCTTTCCGTTCATTCAATAGTTAATCTCTGAATAAATTCACAGACCTAATGCAGACAACAGCAAGATGACTAAGAATGGAATGAGAACCATGGTGCCATTATCATCAATCCAACGCAAACGAGGCCATTCAGATGCCACCTGAATTGGTGGGATTAATATTGCAAAAAGAAGCGGGGTATCTAGGCAATTCCAAGATATTAACCACGCAGCATAGACTGTCATCAGTCCTCCAATGGCAACTAATTTTGGCTCTTTACCAGCACGGCGTATTTCACCCATGACGGGGTCACCAAATGCTAATCCAAGCACCAACGGCATGCCTAATGCCGCACCCATAATCCCTACAAGCGGTGAGAAAGCAAGTGCTAAAACGACTGACACCGCACCCCAGAAAAGTGCGCTTAATTGGGTCGCCTCATATGCACGTTGGCCAAAAATTGTAAATCCAATTTTTAGGCGGATTAATTCTGCAACAACAATAATGCCCAATACAATGAAAGCAAAATGTTGAGCAGTAGTTCCCACTTTACCTGCAATTTCTTCGCCATGCCAATAGTAAAGCCAGGGAATTAACGCAAGTGAAACATGGGTAATTCTACGTAAAAGGTGACCGGAAAATCCCCCCACACTATGTTTAACATGGTCTGCTTCATACGATTCTTCACTCAGAACAATTCCTTCATCCATATTTACCACCTCAGATTCTTTTCAACCCACTCTTGTGCCGAATTCTCTGAACTCGCGAGGCCATCCAGTACCTCGTTTATGTCCTTGCGTGAGAGAAGTGCACTATCCCATGCAGTCAATAATCGTTCACGTGCCCGCGCCAACTCCGCACCTGGTTTCGCAGGCAGAGTTCTCAATTGGACGGCTAAATCTTCAATTCCAACAGCAGTTTTAGCAGATGTAAGCAAAATTGGCGGCGGATTACTGGTGACCTCAAGTGCAGATATGATGTTGGCTGCAGCACGGTCAGAACCTTCTAAATCTGATTTATTCACCACTATCATATCAGCAAGTTCCACCACTCCTGCTTTTTCAGCTTGAACTTCGTCTCCTCTTAGTGGGGCTTCAACTAGAACAATTCTATCAGCAACTGACACAATACGAATTTCAGATTGCCCAGCACCAACGGTCTCAATCAGGACAATATCATAATCGCAATGGCGCATAACATCGGCTGCTAGAACTACCGCATTAGGCATACCACCGGGTTGATTTCTAGTAGCAAAGGACCGAACAAACACATTTGGATTATTATCGGCAGATTCCATTCTGATGCGGTCACCTAGAAGTGCACCTCCAGTCAATGGTGATGAAGGATCTACTGCAATAACAGCAATTTTTAATCCATCAGAAGTCCATGTGCTTAGCAATCTCTCAATCAGACAACTCTTGCCAACCCCTGGGGCACCAGTTACACCGATTACTGAACCATCCACCACACGTGGTGAAATCCCAAGCAATTCATGACTAACTTCACCATTTTCCACAGCAGTCAGCAACTTTGCTAAACTTCTTCGATTACCTGAAATCGCTTGTTCAAAGATGGTTTTCGGCAAGCGTTCACTCTCCGCTAGACCATACCCAGTCCCCACCTTCACCAACCCCAACAGGTTGATTTGATGAGACGCGGGAAATTACTGCGCCTACAAATTCTGACATCTCTTGCATTTTTGTCCCTGGGCCAAATATCGCTCTCATCCCTGAATCAAATAGAATCGGACGCTCATCCACCGGGATAATCCCGCCGCCAAAAACAGTTACATCTATACAACCTGCTTCAACCAAAAGTTGACAAATCCTAGGGAACAAAAATGCGTGCGCACCTGATAATGATGAAATACCTAGCATGTCAGCATCTTCATCAATAACTGTCCTAACAATTTGTTCAGGAGTTCTGCGCAATCCAGTGTAAATCACCTCATGCCCTGCATCACGCAAAGCCCGCGCCACAACCTTTGCACCACGGTCATGCCCATCCAACCCCGGTTTGGCAATCACGATACGCATGGATACCCTCAACTTCGTGGAAATGACTCCACCCTTTCAATTGAGCGCATCCCCTTTTATGAGCAACCAAATTTCCGTCAATTTTCCGCATAGTCTATTGGCTAGCGGGGTCACCTGCGAATTGAGCGGGATGGGGTCGACTGAGGAAAGACTTGATGATTTGCGCCGCCGCAAGGCAATCGCAGCCGCAGGCGGGGGTGCTCAGAGAGTTGATACTCAGCACGCAAAGGGTAAATTGACTGCACGTGAAAGATTGGATTTGTTACTAGATGAAGGTACATTTCAAGAAATTGATTCACTAGTTGAACACCGATGCCGTGACTTTGGCATGGACCAAAATGTAATCCCTGGTGATGGCGTTGTCACCGGACACGGATTAATTGACGGGCGACCGGTTTTCTGCTTTGCACAAGATTTCACAGTGTATGGTGGTAGTCTTGGAGAAATGCACGGACTAAAGATTTGCAAAGTTCTTGATATGGCAATGAAGACCGGCGCCCCAGTAATAGGACTCAACGATAGTGGTGGTGCTAGAATTCAGGAAGGTGTTGCAAGTTTGGGATCATACGCTGAAATATTCTTCCGCAATGTTAGGGCGAGTGGCATCATCCCTCAAATCAGCATTATCATGGGCCCATGTGCTGGAGGCGCAGTATACAGTCCAGCAATCACTGATTTTGTCATTATGGTAGACAAAACAGCACACATGTTCATCACCGGCCCAGAAGTAATCAAAACCGTCACTAATGAAGAAGTCAGTTTTGAAGAATTAGGTGGCGCTTCCACACATGCCTCAATGTCGGGTGTAACTCACTTTACCGCATCGGATGATGAAGATGCACTTGAATTGACTAGAAACCTAGTATCCCATCTACCACAAAATAACTTGGAAACTACACCGGTCAAACCTACAAATGACCCTCCATCCCGTGAGTGTGATAATTTACAAAATATTGTCCCTGATGATTCTCAAAAGCCGTACGACGTGATTGATGTAATTAGTGAAATCGTTGATGATGGCGCATTCCTAGAGGTTCAAGCAGAATTTGCACCTAACATCGTAGTAGGATACGGTAGATTAGATGGACATACTGTTGGTATTGTTGGTAATCAGCCAAAGAACCTTGCTGGATGCCTAGACATTGATGCATCAGTGAAAGCAGCTAGATTCATCCGCTTCTGTGATGCGTTTAACATCCCACTCCTAACCCTAGTTGATGTCCCTGGATTCTTACCTGGAGCCAATCAAGAATGGGGCGGAATCATCCGCCATGGTGCAAAATTACTCTATGCATACTCAGAAGCAACAGTACCAAAATTGACTGTCATTATGAGAAAGGCCTACGGCGGAGCCTACGATGTGATGTGCTCAAAACATATTCGAGGAGACTACAATATTGCTTGGCCAACTGCACAACTTGCAGTAATGGGTGCTGATGGTGCGGTACAAATTATCCACCGAAACAGAATCAAAACTGCCACCAATCCCGACCAAGAAAGAGAGAGACTGGTGGAAGAGTATGGCGAACTTTTCGCTAACCCATACAAAGCCGCATCATTAGGGTATATCGATGATGTAGTGGAGCCACGAGAAACACGTTCGAAACTATGCAAAGCCCTTGGAATGTTACTGGATAAACAAGAAGAACGCCCTGCAAGAAAACATGGGAATATCCCACTATGAGGTGAAATTATGGAGGATGAGTCGTATAGCGATGCTCTAAGCAAGATTCTTCAATCTGCTCGGGGACCTCTCACCGACATTGAGGAGTTTGAAACACCCGAGCCTACAACCGTTTCTGATTCACCGGATGGAAATGCAGAAGCCAAAACTGTAGATATTGATGAAGACAGAAATCGCTTAAGACGCTTAGCTGCGGTGATGGCAGTATTATCTATGCAAGCTGTTGGAGGAAATAAATCACAAGTAGATATTGGCCGCCAACTAGGTAGTGCTTGGGCCCAAGACCATCGTCTGTCAGCAATGGGACTTCCTGGACTAGCATATAGTAGAGCAAAACGGGCGACTTGGAGGTGATGTGTCAATGAGTGAAACACGCAAAGTCACTATCAACGGTGAGACTTTTGAAGTCAAATTAGAGCCTGAAGGTAATTCGTGGAAAGCGACTGTTGAAGGAGAAACTTTCAATGTTGAAGTTGAAGGTGATACCTCTCAACCCGTTGCAAAACCAAAGCGCTCAGGAAAAAAGCGCAAAAAGTCAGGGACCGTTTCAAGCAGCATCCCCGGAAAAGTCATCACCGTAGAAGTTGAAATAGGCCAAGAAGTTGTGGAAGGGGATCTAGTACTGATTCTTGAAGCAATGAAAATGCAGAATGAGGTGGCGGCACCAATATCAGGTAAAGTCACCGAAATCAACTGTAAATCGGGTGAAAATATCGAAGCAAACCTTCCTTTGGTTGTTATTGAACCACCGACAGACTCAGAAAACTAAGCGGAAGGCAATTAACCATCAACTGTAAAGATTACACCGGGGGCAAAGGAGATGACCGAAGAAAAAGCACCCGAAAAAATCGCGGGACCTCGTTGCGATTACCCCGGATGTGAAGATGATGGTGACATCGTTAGTCGTCTTTCCCCAGAAGGTTACTTAGTAGCAACCGGAAAGAAAGCCTACTCATTTAGAGAAGCGTACCGTCGCTTCCATTATTGCCAAGACCATCACAGTGAAC
>DUDF01000010.1 GCA_012959435.1 Candidatus Poseidoniales archaeon | reverse complement strand
TAGCAAAGGAAAATGGCGTAACAGTTACTTACGACGTAGATGATTTAGAAACTAGAGACTTCAAGCAGCAAGAATACGATCTTATTGCATGTTCCTGGTTCCATGTCCCTTGGAGCATATTTACCGCTCATTATCCACGTATGTTAAATTCGTTAAAAGTAGGTGGGCATTTCATCACCGAGGGATATCACACAAGTCAAATTGAAATGAATAGTGGTGGGCCATCATCTCTTGAACTTCTTTGGGATTTAGATGAGGTGATGCAAGTTATTGGAGATGGTTTTGAACAATTCTTGATGAATCAGATTTACACCGAGGCAAGGCAAATGTGGTGCGAATTCATCTTGTAAAGTTGAACTGAGTTTTGGTTCAGTCGCGCTCAGAACGATGCAGTGGTTTCCAAGGTAAAACATCACACCAGTCCCCCATCTTCCAACTTGAACCAGCGACATTCACGCTGCCCAGTAATACCGGACCTTCCCACGCAAGGTCAGACAATTTCTTGATGTTTTCTTGAGCATATCCAGCGAAAACAATTCCATATTTTTGTCCGGTTGGAACCATCTCTCCATCCATATTGTTAGGCCGCATGATTTCAACCAATCCAACAGAACAATCGTCTTCAAGCCGAAGGACTTTCACCACATAATCTCGGAAAGTTCCGTGTGATTCCATTTCTCCGTTAGCACGTGACCAAATCCATGACGGGCACCATGCTTTCCACTCGCAAAATCCACACGCCTCACTACTTGGGGTTGCGTCAAATGGTTCAGGGCCAAGTTTACTTGCTTCCCACGCTGTAAATGCCTCATCCAAAACATTTGGTCCTTCGGCAATATAAATTTCAGAAGTCTTAGTGTACCAACCTTCAGCAGTAATTTTTGGGTGATTCGGATTATTAGCAATAACCAAATCTCGATACATTCTAAGTTGTCTACTTACTGTATCGTAAAGTTCACCATCTGGTGGTTTCCCAGTTTTCAAATCAGCAACAATCCAACCAACTGTATTACCATCCTCATCACGGTCAGCAATCAGCAAGTCAAGTCTACCCATCAATCTACCACATGAGGAGCGAAGAGTACCTTCTGCTGACAACACCATTTCCTGAATATCTCGCCACTGACCCACAGTGATAGATGTCAAAGAAACCTCAGTGTAGCCGGCCTTCATGAAAAGTATATTCAAAGCCCCAATCAACTGCTTTTGAGCATGCTCAAATTCTTCTTCCTTCCATTTTGGATGTCGCGCAGTGTTGAAGAATTTCTCCCTTTCATCATCCCATTGCCTTGTAAGAATTGATTTGGCTGTTGCAGGTAGCCAACCATCCTCTGCAGCATCTCTGCCGCTGAGATCAAGATTGCATAAATCCTCAACAGAATCGTGAACGGCCGTACCTAAAGAAGCCGCCATGCCAGCCTTCCTTGGCAAGCGTTGACGTGATAGCCAAAATTTTCGTGGACATGCCTCAAAATTATTCCAGGCAGAGGGAGAAAGTGAGTGGGTTCTTC
>DUDF01000009.1 GCA_012959435.1 Candidatus Poseidoniales archaeon | reverse complement strand
AATTGATATCTGTTGTGTCTGCACCAGGAATAAACTTCTTGGCATGAACCAATGCTTTATTATCGTGTGCTGTTGTGAGGGTTAAATCCTGCGATGCACCAGACACTAAGTTAACATCGAAATGCTCTGCTGAACTTGTTGCTCCACCACCTGTACCACCGGCACTAGCAGTCGGAGCAGTTATGCGTATTCTTGCTGTCGCATCTCCACCAGTACGGTTAGTTACCTTGGTTGTTGTACCGGATTCAAACTCAACGCCCCAATCTTCAAAAGTGTCTAGTTCCCAATATGGAGCAGAGTTCTTGGTGAAGTCGATGGAACTGAATGAACCACCGGCAGTAATATTAACTTTAATCTTACCCTGTGTGGAACCAGATGGTACGGTTAGTGTTCCATGATCCGCAGAGAATGCTGTCCATGATGTACCGTTGTCGTATGAAAACGCTGTGGTAGCATCACTTGCAACTAGTGCCGTTTGTGTCAGTGAATATACAGCAGTTAAGTCAATGATATCATCTAGTACTGTTTCACCGACAGTGGTTAATGCTGTTGTAATTGTTGCACTATCAACGAATGTCGTAGAAGTATGTGCATCGTCTGAATGAATCAGTAACGCCGTACTAGCATCGTGCTCAAATGCTGCTGTAGCCGGTGTAAAATTAGCAGTATATCTAGCGGTACTGGAAATACGAATTTCATCCATGTACCCCATATAATCGCCGCTCCATCCAGTATCTCCGGCACCAATCTTAATGCTAGTGAAACCATCAAGCACTATAGCGGAGTCAACGCCGTTAGTTTTTGCGTCGATACCATCTACGAATAGCGTACAGCTCGTTCCATTTCGAACAAGTGCTACATGATGCCAATCATTATCAGCTATAGGAACGAGGGTCTTTTGGTCGCCAGGATCTGGCACTCCCCAGAAATGCCAGGCAAAACCACCGTTACTACTACCGGAATGATATCCGAGTACGAAATCCATGTCGGAATTCAGACTCGGACCACTAAACTGAATCAAAGAAATCCATTCTAGAGTGAGGTCCGGCATTTTTATCCAGAATTCAACAGTAAAAGCACTGTTGCCGAAATGGAAGTCGGTTGTAGGTGTGACCTCTAAATAGTCGTTGGATCCACCGAAATAAATACTGCTCGCTCCAAATTTACTATAATTTATATTATGATAAACCTGTCCGCCGTAACCAGTAACCGTTAAATTTGTAACGGGTACGGTAACTTCTTTACTGATAGTCGTAGCCACCGATGCACCATCAATCTGTTTCTCTATATACACTGACCGCATTTCTGCTGTGTCATCTGTATGTGTGAATGTCTTGAGTTCGTTGGATGTGAATACTACTGGTTCTTCATCTATCAACGTACCAATCGAACTACCACCAGAAGATGTGCTTGAACTAGCAGCCGCAGTCGGAGCAGTAATTCTAAATCGTGCTGTTGCATCTGCACCTGTGTTGTTCGTAATCGTTGTTGTTGTGGAGTCTGTGAACTGAACTCC
>DUDF01000008.1 GCA_012959435.1 Candidatus Poseidoniales archaeon | reverse complement strand
TCAACAGGATTACACAAAGGTGCAGTTGATATTCTAGCAGGATTATCTAGTGGGAGAATGCTTGAAGTTACTTTCAGTGGAACAGATGTTTGGATTACATCTGCAGATGATTCCCAACAATATTCGGGTTCCTCTATTCTACATGGGGAACTTCTTTCAAATGGGACAATTGGGTGGATAGATGCGTATCCATTTGTTTGGGACATAGTAAATGAAATACTGCCAATTAACAATGATTTGTGGGTTACAACAAGTGCAGGACTTTACCATATTGATATTACAACTGGTCAGATTTCAGGAACCCCGGTCCCATTACATTATCAGATGGATGGAATCTATCGCTCTGGTAGTGATTTAGTAATTGGATTGATGGGAACAACAACAACATCAGCAGGATTCCAAGTTTACAATCTAACAACACAAAGTTGGACAGATGGTTCACTGCTTGCAGGTTTACCATCAAACATCGTCCGTGATTTTGTGGAATATGATAACCGTATTTGGGTTGCAACTTATGGTGGGATTGGAGTGTGGAATACAACCACACAAGCATGGGACGATTCTATCACGACTCAAGATGGACTTCCCGGACCTGTTATTGACAAGATTTGGGTTGAGGGAACTGAATTGATGCTTGCCACACCGGCGGGAATGGTTCGCTGGGATGTACCTAGCCATTCGGTAGTCGCTACCTATGACAGAAATTCTGGTCTGATAGGAAATCGTGTCAACGGTATAGCATATGCTTCTACGACAGTGATTACAAGCGGTAATTCAACAATCACCTATGGTCCAACACTATTCCTATCTCACAATGGTGAAGGTGCCTCAAGACCAGGGGCAACATCATTTGATTTGACAACAATGCAACCAGGGCAATATTACCGCGTTGATATGTTGCCTTCAAATGATGTCAAGGCGATTGCAGCCGATTGGTGGGGTGTGCATGTTGCTACTCATGAGGAGCCACTAATGCATTGGAATGCTGGTGCCAATCAAATGGAAACAGGAAGCCCATCATGGGCATTTTCAGCATGGCCAATTAACGATATTCTCAGTGACGGTACAACCTTGGTTGTTCTCAGTAATGGCGGCGTTGATTGGGTTGATATTTCGTCATCCCAGCATAACATAGTTCGCCAAGAATACATGTTTTCGTTGACTGGTGGCTGGGTTGGAAGCAATGGTATTTGGTTGACAACTGCTGATAATGGGTTATTTGGATTTGGTCCAGCACCAAATCATCTAGATGTTGAGAGAGAATCAATGCGTCGTGCCAATCCGTTGACAGCGACCTTTTCAGGTGTTGCATGGGATATTACAAATTCCACTACACCCGGTCAAAGAATTGCCCTGATAGGACCAACTAACTCGGTGATTCTACCTAGCCAAGCAAACAGTGCTTCTCCGAATGGAATCCCCATTCATCAGATGCCCCTAACCCTCTCCAGCCCAGTAGAAGGTGCTGCGGTATGGGTAGCGTCGCATAGTGTGAATTATTCTGGTGTGTGGAATCTCACTGGATTGAATAGTAATTTAGCCAATGATTTCTCATTAGCAGCACGACGTGGCACATTAACGCAAGAAGGACGTGACCTACATATTCGTTTGCAGAGCCCACTAAATGGCACTTTAGAAATACGAATTATGTATGATTGGACTCGCTCGGAATCGCCAATTGAATTGTTAGATTTATTTGACCGACCCGATGATGGTGGAGGTGTATTAGTTGCTGAGTGGACTCCAAGTCAAGATAGTGGTTGGGAGGCATATAGGATATATTTGCAAGAAGGAAATTGGAGTTCAATGCCAACTACCGCCGACCTAACAATGCGAGCACCTGATGCTCGAATTCCGATGTGGTCCACAACTCTAGCAGAAATCGCTACTGTAAACGGTGTGCCAATTATTGATGGAGTAGATATTTATGGGGTTGCTCTGATTGAATATGATGACGGGACGCTTGGCGAACCATCACCTATTATGGGGCCCGCTTCAGCGAGTGACGAGGTACCAAACCCTCCCGAATGGGCTAGCGCTGGGCCTGCTGAAGGCGGAGCAGATGGGGACCTCTACGTTGAGTGGAGAAAATGTACAGCAATTGATCACGCTGGAACAAGAATTTGGGCGGTAACTCAAGAAATCAATGATGCAGTCGGCTTACCAACTCAAGGCGCAGATATCAACTCACAAGCTAACAGCACAGTCTTGCAACTTGAGAAAGGCCGTCCGTATTGGGTGGCGCTAACTTGTGTCGATGAAGGTGGGCTTCATGACCCAGCAAATGCAACAATCGTTGGCCCAGTAGTGCCAACCGGTGGTATCAACGATGGCATCCCGCCTAATCCTGTTGAGAACATCACGGCATACGACACTCCTGAAGATGAAGGAGGTAGAATCACTGTGGAATGGACACCAAATAATGAGGATGACTGTGCTTGGCATACAATTCTCATAAGGCCATCCTTAGCCGATGAGTTTACTCCAACCAATGCAGAGGATTTTGCTAATGCAACAATTGTCGCTGATTGTACCACAAATTCAACCATCATCTCAGATTGGGGTGGAACTCCTTTGGAGGACAATACCCCGTATTGGGTTACTGTTGTAGCCTTTGATGCATGGGGTAATGGTGATTATGGCAATGTAACAGTTGTTCAAGTAACACCTGAAAAGAACGTTCGTGGCACCGACCCTCCTGCGCGTGTAGAGAACCTCTCTGCATGGGACCACCCTCAAGATATGGGTGAGGCTATTGATGTCAGTTGGGCAGCAACTACTGTTGGTGACTTTGGTTACTATGTCATTTGGGCAAGTAGCCAACCAGTGGATAATTTAGCCGCTACATGGGCAAGATGCAAAGATGATGTCGGGGTTTGTGGGGCTGTAAAAATGGATATTCAATACCCAATTAATTCAGAGGAAGGATTGATTGGTTTAACTCTAACAAAAGCGCTCTATGATGGCGACAGCGTTGAGAATTCTGATCCAGATACTATCCGCGCTAATGTTCCACTGTCAGTAACTGTGACAATTCATGATTTGTATGGTTCAGCATTCTTGACTGGCTTGCCTTCAGTAGTGGTGACGCCGATAGATAACCGTGATGATATCATTGCTCCCGACCGTTTGCAAGCGCCAATTGTAACTGATGTCCCTAATGATAATGGGACTGCAGTCTACGTTGAGTTTGAATTGAGTGATGCTAGTGATATCGATCATTATGAGGTATATTCTGATATTATTGCATACACAAGCAGTGGCCACAGACAGCCAATTATGATTCTTGATCGTATTGTTGAACAACCAATTATGATTGAGGTTATCGATGGTGGCGAAAGCATCATGTCGGGAATCCCAGTTCATGTTGCAATTGTTCCTGTTGATTCGTCTGGCAATGCTCACCGTGACTTGTTGAATATTGGTTCAGGTAAGGCAATTGATAACTCAGGAGACGACCCAGGTGGCCATCTCCCTGATGTTGACTTCACAGTGCAGTGGGGTGAGGATGGCGGAGCAATTGATATCGAATGGCAAGAAATCGCTAGAACAGATATCCGCAGTTATCGAATCTATGTTAGCGATGCACGCTTTGAAAACACAGACGAAGCGAATATGGCTAAGGGTGGAATCATTGGTACCTTTTGGTCATTGGAAGAATTCAATGAGACATTATCATACGATAATTCAACACACTGGTTCATCGCAGTTTCAGCATATGATGGTAACGTGTGGAAGCATTTAGTGCAAGCCAAGGAATTGAAGCCTTACAAGGCTCCATCTGATGGTGACGGTGGTGGTACTAACGACGGCGAAGCAAGTGCTGGTTTGTTTGATTTAATTGATATGAATACATTACTTACAATTCTGCTTTCACTAGCTATTGTCACTGTTCTGTTGTTGGTTATTCGTGGACGTAGTAACCGTTCAAAGAATGATGCCTTGGAACTCGCTCATGCTGCTTGGGGATTACCCCAAGAAGAAGGTTGGGGGAATAACGAAGATGGTGAAGTGCCTCGCGGCCCCGATACTGATTTGGCTGAAACATTGATTCCTGCGGCATCTCAGATTCAAGCATCAAAAGAATCCTCAGTATCAAGTACGCCTCAAGAGACTCAGTCAGGATTTGCTCAACAAGCAGAGGCGCCACCAACAGATGCTAGTAGGCGCCTTGCAGAATTATCAGATGACTTGTTTGGTGATACTGCATCAAGCCAGCCATCTAGTGGTAATAGTGAACTTGATACATTGATTGATGACCTATTGTGACCTAACTTCTTCAAGGTGAGCATTGATGGGTACGAACCCTTCGTAGGAGAGTGGTGGTGGGATGACCGAACTGGCAAAGAGCTCAGCATTCACCACCCTTAGGTGGGATGGTGGCTTTTCAGTGGCCCATTTCGAAGACCACCTCACACGACTCAAAGAACATGCGGCTCGTCTGTCAATTGGGTGGCCGCTTGATGCCCGCGAACAGGCATTAAGTTCGATGCTATCTGAATTCTCAAACACTCAAGAATCAAATCAAGATGATTGTGTTGGATTGGTTAATTTACGGCTTGATTTAGATGGTAGGGTATCTGTTTCAACTCGATGGAAGTCGGTGAAATCTGATTCACATCTTACGATTGATAGAGTGAATGCGACTGCAATCCCAGCACCTAGGTGGGGGGCTGGAATTACGGGGTGTAAGCATGGTGATTGGCAACCATACAAGGATGCAGCAACCAAAGCCGATGAGAGAGGGTGCGAAATTGCACTTTTAATTCATGATGATGCGGTAGTTGATTGTCAATGGGCTACGCCATTACTGTTGGATGATGATGGTACTGCTTGGTATCCCGCCCCTTCAGAGGGGGCACTTGATTCAATTTCGCTTGCTTCTATTGAAGGTCACCTTGAGCGAGAAGGGATTCCTCTTATTCCTGGCCGCCTAACAAGAAATCTTCTTTCTCGGGCGAGAGCGTTAGTGGCGATAGGTACTGGGATTGGTGTGGCTTTAATCACAGAATTAGATGGTCAATCGGTTGGCAATAATCCTGACAATTTTGCCAACCTTTGTCTCGAATCATTTCACCAAGCGTTAGAATCAGGTTGGACTGATATACGGGAGGAATCCCAGTGACGGCAAAAAAACAGTGGCCTGTTGATGACAAGGATGGTTTTGCCCCTACTCTTCTTGAATTCCTGCGCGAATTAGGATTGATAGGCACATCTGCAAGTGACTATGGAGGTCCTGATGAACTTCTTCTTCAATCTAGCGGACCGATTTCCGTTGATTCTAACTTTACATTTATTGCAGGCCCACCAACAATTAGAATCATCTCACAACAGCCTTCTCGAATCCGCCAACCTGAGGCAATTTCAAACGGTTCTGCTTTACACGGTGAAATCAATTTGACAGGACCTAAATCAACTTGTGATTGGCGAATAGAGCAATGGGAAGAAGGACGTAAATGGAATAAGAGAGTAACTGTAAAGGGTGACGACCTGTCTTCAGCATTGAGGGAGATGAACCATCTTTTACCAAACCTTGATAGTAATTCAGATGGCTTACAACCCGGGTGTTTTGCTGGGCTTCTAACCTATGATTTGGTGCAATGGACTGAACCGGTACAACTTCAACACTTGCCACCAGCAGGCGCTCTTTTAGGAACGCTTCTCAGGGTTGATAGGTGGATTATTCACGATCGCTCTGAAGGAACAATTTCTGTTGTGACTACACACCATGATGAGTGGTTTGAGAAATGTTGTCAAGGTATTGACAATTGGCAGACAACCCCTGGGATTCATCAGCAATCGCTAGCCGAAAAGGCTGCATTCGATTCCACAATCCTCGATGAGGAACATTCGGCAATTGTTGACACAGTGCGCGATGCAATACGTGACGGTCAGTTCTATCAGTTGAATTACGGTCGTATTTGGTCAGGAAGATTACAAGACCCTTGGGGCGTTTTCAAGCGATTAGTTGCTAGCAATCCAGCCCCCTATTCTGGGTGGTTGAATATTCCTGATTACGATTACTCTCTTGCTAGTGTAAGTCCTGAACTTCTTCTATCTATGAATGGAAACGAATTATCCACTAGACCAATCAAAGGAACCCGCCCGCGCGCACGCTCGCGAGATAGGGATTTGGCTCTGAAGAGAGAATTGGCGGCAAGTCGTAAAGAAGTTAGTGAGCACATGATGCTGGTTGACTTAGAGAGAAATGATCTTGGTAAGGTATGTGCAGTGGGTTCAGTTCGTTGGCACGATTGGAGAATTGAGTCACACCCAACGGTGCATCACTTAGTTAGCGATGTAAGAGGTAGACTCAGGGATGATTTGGATGGTTGGGATGCGTTGCAAGCAATGTTCCCTGGAGGTAGTATCACAGGGTGTCCTAAGACTGCTACAATAGCTGCAATAGATGAGTTAGAAGCAACTCCACGCCGAGCATGGACCGGTTCTCTTGGGTTTTACGACCCACGTTCTGGTCAGGCATGTTGGAACATTTTGATACGCACGTTAGAAGCGGAAAGCGGACTTTTAGGGGATTGGTTAGGGAAAGTACAGGCTGGTGGCGGACTAGTTTTCGAGTCTAATTCCTTGCAAGAGGTTGAGGAAGCAAAATGGAAAGCACAAGCACTTCTTGATGCTGCTTGGGGTTCTTCAGCGAGTAAAATCCCCCAAGGTGAGATGTCAATTGAGCCAGTTCCAATCCTGAATGCAGAAACGAAAGCATTGCACAAATCTCTCAATTCTAAGCCGCAGGCGTGTATTGCTCCAGCCGAGCCAATTGAATGGAAATCTGGTGATCCGCGATTTGCACCAGTAAATGAAGGTGAGAGGCGTCTGTTATTCATTGACAATCTCGATTCCTTTTCATGGAATATCGTTCACGCCTGTGCTCAACTTGGGACAGAAGTCATTGTGGTAGAGGGACGTGGAGAAAAATCAACCGTTGAAATCGAAAACCTCCTATCTGCAATCATGCCCACTCACATTATTTTAGGGCCTGGTCCTGGGTGGCCAGAGAATTGTCAATTAACTCAGCAACTGGCTCAATTCGCTTTGAAAGGTGAAATTGTGGATTCTAACAAGAACCCAATTCCACTTTTAGGTATATGCCTCGGACACCAAGCAATCGGTGAAGCAGCAGGCTGGAAGTTACTTCCATCCCCAAGTGGGGCTGTGCATGGCGTGGCAGTTGAGATGAATTTTGAGAACGATGCGCTATTTGCTCGAATGGAATCCCAACAACGCATGATGAGGTATCATTCTCTAATTGTTGAGCCGAAAGGCGAACAACTCAAGGTGATAGCAACTGATGCAGAAACGAACTCTCTAGTCATGGGTATTGCTCATCATGACTTGCCGGTATGGGGTGTTCAGTTTCACCCAGAGTCTTGTGGGAGTGCTGACGGCTGGATGATATTGGAAAATTTCTTAGTTACTGCAAATAGGACTGTCGGTCAAAGCGTTGAAGTGCCTCTCCTTGGTCGAGGGGCTTGAGGGAATAGCATGCCAACCTGCCGTCTGTGTCGTAGTGTCTACCCACAAGAGCACTTCATTTCTGGAAATGGCCCTCGCTATCTTGTCTGCGCTCGATGTGGAGTAGAGAATGGATACTGCACAGCAGAAGAGGCTCCTCAATTGTATGATGACGCAACTGTGAGGGCAAGGCTTGCACTAATTGGTAGTAGATACGCACCTATTCTATGGCTGATTATTGGTTGGGTTCTTTGGACTATGTTCTTCGCTTCTCTACCACTTTGGGGAAAAGCATCATTGGTAATTTTGGTAATTGCTACCTTAGCTGTTCCAGTACTACATCTGCTAGGTGTGCCTAAATTCCAAGCACAATTACGCCGCTTAACACCAAAATGAAACCTGCATTAGCGTGATGCTTGGTTTCAAACCGTTGAAATAGTATCACGAATACCGGTGATTTAGAGGGAACACTGGGTTCCCTGAATGAAACAAGTGAAACGGCGTGGAAATAGGAGAAGACAATAGTAGTCATAATACTGAGTTGAAATCGGGGCATGGTGCCTCGCAGTCCATCGATTTGATGGATTTCTCCTCAGTTCTCTTCGCCCTTAAGATTACTCAGTTTAGTGTATACTTTACTGGCGGTCTTGCATACCCGCAATCCCAGAGATTGTCACCCCAGCGCGCTGGGGCTGTCCTGGAAAGAGAGAACAGCGGGTTCTCTGCAAATTTTAAAAATGGAGAAATGAAAATATGAATAGAAAAAACCTGAGTGTGTTAGTCGCACTATTGATGATCCTGATGTCAGCAGCAGCTGCATCAGGTGACGGAACCGACCCCCTTGACCCTTCCGACGGAGGGGCTGATTGGGACGGCGATGGATTGACTAACGCTGAAGAGCAGACACATGGAACAGATATGACGAATGCAGACACCGACGGAGACGGTCTTCCAGATGGATGGGAAGTGGCTAATGGCCTCAACCCTAATTCTGCTGGCGATGCCAATGCAGACCCCGACGGTGACGGTCTAACGAACGCCCAAGAGTACGCGCGGGGTACCAACCCTAACAGCGCTGACACTGACGGCGACGGACGACCTGACAGCACAGATCCGTTCCCGAACGACCCTAATGACGGCGAGTATTCAGACTCTGACGGTGACGGTATACCCGACGCCTACGATCCTGATTACCAGCAACCAGAAGATGGCACCGGAAACGGTGGCACATCTGGCGGCGGTGGCTCAGACCAAGATGGCGAAGGCGAAGGCGAAGGCCAAGGACAAGGTCAAGGCCAAGGACAAGGTCAAGGCCAAGGACAAGGTCAAGGTCAAGGACAAGGTCAAGGTCAAGGAC
>DUDF01000007.1 GCA_012959435.1 Candidatus Poseidoniales archaeon | reverse complement strand
AATTGTGGGTTCAACTTTCACTTTTAGCACCTGACAGATGGCCTGATTTTATCTCATTCCAAGCAACCATGAGACCTATGCAGATGCTGAATACTGCACTTGATGCGACGGCGAAAACCATACCAGACCTTGAAGGGGCATTGGGAGCGCTGCAGGTCCTGAATATGACACCTGGATTCACCAATGATCCACGTCTGGTCCAAGCGATTGAAATCTGCTCAGACCCTCTAGGTTGGAGAGATGAATATCTGCAGAGGAATCGGATTGAAGTTGCTGATTTAATCCGCCAACTAAGACCACTCAATGAATTAATTGTTAGAACAAGACGACGTGATATGGACCTTGACCTCGCAACACGAGAAGCTATTACATTAGATGTAAATTTGAGTGCTGCTGAGTGGAGACTGTATGAGGCTGCAAGGCGCTGGACTTGGCGATTAATGCAATTGAGAAATCCCGATTCCGACCGGTTTGATTGGGCACTAGTTGTGCCGGAAAGAATGGCTAGTAGTTGTCTACAAGCATTCTCCACCCACGTACGAACTCAATTGCGGCAAACTGCAAGAGCGGCTTTTGATTTTGGTACCGAAGGTCAAGATGAAGCCGAAGATGGTACAATCCGTGAAGCAGAACATCGTCTTCTGAGTCGCTTTGGAGACCTTGATGAATTAATTGATGCTGCTGAAGAACTAGGAGATGAAGACTCAAAGTTTGAAGCGATGAAATTGTGGATGCTAAACTCACTCGAAGAAGACCAAGTGGGAGGGATTCTTCTTTTCAGCCACTTCCGTGGGACCCTCGCCTATCTACACCGTCGATTAACCGAAGAGGGTGTCAATTGCCGGGTTCTGAGTGGGCAAACACCAATGCTTGAGAGAGAAGTTCTACGCAATTTGTTTGCTAATGGAGAAATTGATGTGCTACTCTCTAGCGAAGTGGGAAGTGAAGGATTGGACCAACAGCATTGTCATCGACTTGTGAACTATGATTTACCATGGAATCCAATGAGAATTGAACAGCGCATTGGCAGACTTGATAGATTCGGGCAAGAAGCAGATGTAATTACAATCCTCAACTTGGCAGTTGAAGGAACAATAGATGCTGCAATTCTAGGCCGCTTATTTCATCGAATCAGATTGTTTGAGGACTCAATTGGGATGCTTGACCCACTACTTGGCAAAGCCATGCGTCTCGTCGCCCAAACAGAACTAAACAATCCTCGTGCCAAACGTTTAGGTGAAAGCGGATACAGTCTTGTTAATGCCGATGAAGTTGTCAATGTTGATGGCGGCCTTGACACGCTACTCGCAAAACGTGAGCGATGGTTAACTGAGCGAGCGACGGAAGAGCGTGAGTGGCTCGGAAATGACCCTGGTATTCGTCAGTTAAGAGAAGATGCAATCAATATGGAGTTAGGTATTGAGCCGGCCCAATTAATTGCTTGGGTAAAAGCAAGATTAAAGCAACGAGACCGAAGTTCAAGCGTGTACAAAGTCGATGGGTTTTGGCACTTAAAATTAGGTCAATAT
>DUDF01000006.1 GCA_012959435.1 Candidatus Poseidoniales archaeon | reverse complement strand
TTCCATGTATTGTGGTTGTGCCTGCACAAGCCCCTGAAAAAAACACATCACCATTCATATCTACGGCGATGTCGAGGTTGACATATTGACTAGTGCTGAATCCAATCGTATCAGCTGACATCCATCCACTTGTGGGAGACCAACTAGCAACCATGAATCCGGAACCACTGTTACGACCTGTAAGGCCGGGAATATCGACCCAACCAGACCAGTGGAAACCGACCCATACCGTTCCGTTTGGGCCTATAGCCATTGCTGCGAAGTCTTTCTCATTGGTCCATGAGGTCGTTGAGGTGGTCATTCGGTACCCCATCTTGATTTGGGCAACATCCGTCCAAGTTCCGTTATCACTAGCAACAGCCAAAAACAGACGTGACTGCGTAGAGGAAGAACTTTGGTCAGCAATAGAGGTGTTTCCTCCTAGGACATCATCACCAAATCGAAGATTATGGGAAAACGCATTGGCGACACCCATTATGACAGTGGCTGTTGAATTCAATGGTTCAAGATCAATGATATCTTCTGTACCAGTATGGCCAATCATTTTGTAGAATCTGTATGCATTCATTCCACCATTCGGGCGCCCATTAACCCATTCGTAACGATACATAGTAGTGGCAGGGGCATCGGAATAGACATTGTAGTTGTAATCTTGGCGGGCTTGATGATTGATGGGGGCGACCACATCTGGATAGGATGTCCCAATATCCATCCAAGCAACATCATCAATTGTAGCACGACCAGAAATAATCGGATCTGAATAATGGGCAACCAAGCTACCAGTATTCGTCAATTCAACTACAATTGCATTGTCATTACCTCCTTGATAATATATTGTGTAGCTGTTTGTGCTACCAACAAAATAGAAATTATAATCTGAAACTAGTCCGACAAGAATTTTACTTCCAAATACATCTATTGAAGGAGAATGGTAATGGCGGTAATTATTTCTTGTTTCAAGCGCCCAGCCAATCGCACCCACATTGGAGAACTTTACCACATAGACAGATTCGTAATCACGCCCATTGTTGATTTGAATTGAGCCCCAAGTAATTGAATGGTAACTTGAAGTGTTAGCCATTAACTCACCAACGACGAATACATTTCCCGCACTATCTACATCGAGTTTCCATGCCCTATCATTGACATTACAAATTGGTTTGCGGACCCACTCCACACCAGCATGAGCCACACGCATCACAAGGCTGTCTGAACCTGAACCACCCCCATGAGAAATTGTTGTTTGGTCAAGCGTTAGAGAGGGTGTGGAAAATTCGGCGGCAACCATTACCTTGCCATTTTGGTCAGCCACAATGTCATGCGCCTGTTCCTTACCTGCACCACCATAAATTCGCCCTTGGTCCCAAGTTCCATTAGCAAGCCCCCAAAGAACGAGGAAATCTGTGTCGCCGCTATTGTTGAGAACAGTTCCATTCACTGTAAGAGTGGGACTAGCAGTCCAACCTGAATATGCAAAGTGACCATGGGAATCTTTTGTCACACCAGTGATGTTGTCAAATCCGGGTCCATTGATTGAATTACCCCAATCAATAGAACCATTACTTGCATTAATCTGAATTGCAAATCCATCGCGGCTTCCCGAATTGGTCAATACATCGGTGCTTGCGTTGAATTGTGGTGAATCATAACTACCAACCACTACAACATTCCCTGAATCATCAACGAGCATATCCTCCACATATTCGTCTAAAACGCCACCAAATGATGTGAGCCAAAGCACATTTCCACTTGTGTCAAACTTTGCAACAAAGGCGTCTAAACCACCTTCATTGAGTGCGTGTTGATTGTCAATAGAGAGGCTACCTCCCCTGAATATACCTGAAATATATGAACTCTGAGAAGAATCTGTTTCAACACTTCGTGTCCAAACAAAACCCGCATCATTATCTTTGGCAACC
Source organism: Candidatus Poseidoniales archaeon (assembly GCA_012959435.1). Taxonomy (GTDB): domain Archaea; phylum Thermoplasmatota; class Poseidoniia; order Poseidoniales; family Thalassarchaeaceae; genus MGIIb-Q1. Next base: position 7,009 of record DUDF01000006.1, on the reverse strand, counting down.
CATTCCCAACCAAGGGGATTAGTAGCTACTTTTGCACTATTAAGTGCTTCATCGCCTTCGTCTAAAACAACAGATTCATCTGTTATCTCAAAATTTGTTGAAAGTGCCACCAGAGGGGCTGCCAACATTAGAATCGTTAAGAACAGTGCTCGGTGCATCAACAAGTGGGTGTTCCCGCGCGTTAATATACTTGTTTCGCCAGAATGAAATTCTATTCAGTAAGGATATTCAGCCACGCTTCAAAACGGCACAACCAATCTGAAGAACTGTATTGTCGACGCTGTACTATCTCGACCTTTTGTTGCCCTTCAAGCGTAGGGGCTAAAATGTTCTGTAACTCATTTTGTAACATTGGTATATCATCCTCTGGCGTGACAAGCCAACCGCGAACCAGAGTAGGTGAATCCCTTTTTAGTAGGTCTAGTAGGTGTGGTAGATGTTTCATTGTGTCATGTGGTAAATTGACGAGTAACATGTCAAATTGGCCGATTAAACGTTCGTCATTTTTTAATTCCAGGGCATCTTGGATGCCAACAAAATTACCATCTTCTAAAGCGGTTAAGCCATCAATTTGGCCTACCTCAACTTTGATCCCATTGTGGCTTAAGTTCTCAACAAGAAGTGGGATTGCATCCCCATTCAGGTCGCTCGCCAGAAGATTACCAACTAAGCCATCGACTTGCAGTAGATGAGCAAATGCTGGACCAACCCCACAATATGGGTCAGCGATGTTTAGTGGCCGACCTAGCATCTCTTTGAGTTTCATTGCACTGTCAACATTTCTCACTCTTTCACCCTGTAATCGATGTGAGAAAAAAGCAAGTTGGGGGTCAATCTGAATTGAAACTCCAAACTCTCGAACAGTTGTATTAGTGGCAAGTAGTGCCTCTTTGATTTCACCATCAAGAGATTCAATTCCAGCCTTGTCAATAATCTGTTCATTCAATCTCGTCGCAAGGGGTTCTAAATCCCTAATTCGAAACTCGCCTGTTACCCCGTGGTCTCGAAATACCACGCGTACGGTTTTATGATGAGATATTTTAGCCAATGCAACTGCTTGTGAATATCGTTCAATCTCGCGCTCAATTTTGAAAACCAATATCTCACCAAGGGGTTCTTGCGCATTTGGCCAAATTCCCTGATGGTGAGTGATGGTGGGTTCGTCTAAGTAATCTGGCAGGTGTTCTATCCACTTTTGGGGGAGCCTAGCGGGTTGGTATGCTTCTACCTCCTCAAAACTACTCAATGTACCTGGAAGTTGGGCTGGCGCATTATCACCTAAAGATAGTAATCTAAACTCTCCATCAATGAGAACTCTAGACCATTCTGGTGCCCATTCAAAGTTGTTGATGCACTCTAAAATAGACTGCGTTTGACGCTTCGGCACCCTCAAATGACGCATCTGACTCGAAGGGGCGAGAAGCCTTACTCGCTTGACGATGACGGAGGATAGACTGTGACTAATTTGGAGTCTGGACTATGGCTAATTGGCCTAGGGCCCGGTGACTTGTCCTCAATGACTACTGCAGCCATTGAAACTGCAAAAGCCTGTAAATATCGCTTTTTAGAAGGATATACTGCACTATTACCACTAGATGAAGAGCCAAAACTTACCAATATGGTTGGTGAATATGAGTTGCTAATGAGGCCGGGTGTGGAAAATCCTGACGAATTATTGCAGCTCGCTAGTGAATCATCCGTGGCTTTGATGATAGTAGGAGACCCGTTACAAGCAACAACTCATGTTGATCTACAGTTACGAGCAAAGGCAGCAGGAATTAACTGTCATGTAATTCATGGGATTTCGATTACAACAATTGTAACTGGGGCTGTCGGTCTGCAATCATACCGGTTTGGTAGACAAGTTACACTTGCGTATCCCTATGGTGATTACCTCGCTACTTCACCATTTGAATTAATATTAGATAACCTTCAACGTAACTTGCATACCCTTGTTCTTCTTGACCTCGACCCCACGGGAATGGGTGTTGATGAACAAAAACCAATGAGTCCTGCTGTGGCTGTAGATGTTCTACGGCGCTCTGCTGACAAAATTGGTGAAAATATTGAACAATGGAAAATTGTTCTTTGTAGTGATATGGGGCGCCCCGAACAACGTATTTTTCATGGCACTTTAGATGAGGTTCAATCAATCAATGATGGGTCAATCCACTGTATTGTAATCCCCGGTAGATTGGATGAATTAGAGGTTGAAGCCCTAACTCGTTGGAATTAATGAGAGCCGTTGCCCTCAAGGGAGATGGGCGACTCGGAGGCTCGCGGGGAACTATTATGGCAGGACCATCAGAAGTAGAATTCCCTGGGAAGAAAGTACAGAAAATACGAATGCGTGGCACGAAAAGGGCCTCTGATTCGGTGCAAAAACGATTGCGAAGAAACCTCGATGTAATATTGGAAGAGCCACATTCAATTCTCCCCACTATTTCTGGCCGTACATCCCGTGGTTTTGGTAGGCCAGATAAACTAAAATCCTGTCTCAAAGATATTGAAAGGGTCATCAGTAAACGAGAAGATAGGTCATGGCTACACAAACGGATGGCTGCAAGAAAAGGAGACCTAGTTGCTCGAGCGTTTGCTGGTTGTTTAGCAGCCGCGCATGAAGAAGAATTTGAAACTGTGGCGATATTCAAACATCCTGTATATGGCTCATCCTCATTTATTCGACGAGGGAGTGGTAGGCCAGCCCACTTACTTGGTTTACAAATGCACACCCACACTCGGTTCCGCCTACTTGCTTGGGAGGAATTAGCAAGGTCTGGCTACTGGTTTTTTTCATGGTCAAAAGATTTGATTTGTACAGGGCTTGAACCATCGCCCCCGGAAGAATGGGTGACTGAAGGGCTTTCCGCTTCCCCTCTAAAATTTGAAATCAATGATGATGGTGTTTGGCAAACTGGAAATAGTGCGAATAATATTGTGATGAATTATTCAAATGGTTTGGTCGCTGAAATCGGCCTTGATGAACTATCAAAAACTAAAGAATCGTTTGTACAAAGTATTGCCCTTACTATGTCACCGCCGCGATTGTCTGAATTGATGGAAATTGAGGCTAATTATCGACCCAATGGATGGCCAGAAGATTTGGAAATTAATCAGGAAACTACTGATTCATTGGATTCAGTCATCCAACACTGGTTGCTTCTAGAAATCCCAGATAATAGTCTTAAAACGCTTCTACACAATGCTTTTTGTGAGCAATTAGAAGAAGGGTTGGTACTCAAAGAAGACTGGTTTGCTAATGATGATAAAGAAGGATTCTTACAAACCTTACAAGGAAGTAAGGTTGAGTTAGAAGCAGTCTCGATATTACTTGATGTATTAGATGGCGGGGTCAGAGTAGATGCTGCTGGAGAAGCACATTGGTTAGCTAGCGAAGTGGTGCGCATGGCCGATGATAATGCGCATTCCTTACTTAGGGCAACTTGGGGAAAATGTGGATTGGGTATCCTTGAAGAAATGTTTGATTTAACTGGAGATGCTGCTGATGATATCTATGAACAACAATTGAACAGCCGTAAAGCGTTCAGTGGATTCTTAAGAAATCTCGATGAAAAACAGAGTAGTGTAAGGATGATGAAAAAATTCCCCTATGATTCAGAATTACTACCTTCGCCACTTGATTTTGCTGATTCATTGATCAAAAGGGCACATTCTGAAGGTGTGGGAAAAACAACAACCATGGCTAGAAAATCTGGAGATGGAAGAAAATCTTCGATGGGTTGGGCTTGGGTTTGCGTTCATGGTAAAGATGAAGGCGAAGCGTGGCACTATGAACCATCTGTGCGTGACCTTGGGGGGGATTGGGTGCCCGTGCTCAAATTGTTATGGGAGGCTAGTAAAAACGTCATCAATGATAACGGTAGTGACGAATATATCGAAGCCATGGAATCGCTACGGAATGTTACTGGTACTATGGAAAACCTACCTAAACTAAATTCTTAAAAAAATGAATGGGCGAACTATTGAAGGCCAAAGCGCTAGCGTAGATTGTAAAGGTGGAACAATGAGTGATTCATGGACCAAGCCAATCAACAGCGGAGATGTCCCTAATGACGGCTCTACTTTCGATGTGATCGTTGTCGGGGGGGGCCCTGGTGGGGCTGCTGCTGCGGCCTACGCGGCAATGGAAGGAAACCATGTTCTTTTACTCGAGAAAGCAGTATACCCTAGAGACAAGACTTGTGGTGATGCTGTTGGTGGGAAGTCACTCAAACACGTCGAAGAACTTGGAGTTAAGCCGTTAGTTGAATCTACACCACACAACAGAGTAACTGGTATTGTATTTTCATCAGCAAATGGTCAGGAAATACACTGCTCGCTGCCAGAAGAAGAAATAGAAAACAAAGAGGCGGGTTATGCTCTCCCTCGCCTACAATTCGATTATATGATGTTCTCTAGAGCAAATGAATTGGTACTAGAAAATGGTGGTTCAGTAATTCAAGATTTCACAGTAACAAATGTCAATGTTGTTGGAGATGGTGAATCGCAGAAAATTGTTGGGGTCACTGGAATTGTTGGGGGAAAGCGGTCAAAAAACGAGCCGCTCACTTTTACTGCACCACTCACTATTGGAGCTGGTGGTTATATCTGTCCAGTAGCAAAAACTGTTACTGAAACTTGTCATAATGAACCTATGCGTGATGACCTCCACTATTGTGGTGCATACCGTGAATATTGGGTTGATGTAGGGGGGTGTGAAGGCAGTAAAATCCCTATTGAAATACATTTCATCAAAGAAGTCATTCCTGGTTATTGGTGGATATTCCCTGTTGGAGTCAATGACGAAGGGAAGACTGTAGTCAATGTTGGAATTGGTATGGTCATCAATGAAATGAATAAACGATCAGTGAAACTCAAAAAATTGCAAAAGTGGGTAATTGAGGAACACCCTGTTTTCTCAGAGCGCTTCAAGAATGCAACAATGGTCAAAGGAAGTGGAAAAGGGCACCAATTACCATTTGGTAGCCCACGAAAAAATGCGCCATCATTCCAACCAAGGCGCTCGGCCATGGCTGGTGCAATCTGTGTTGGTGATGCTGCATCATTAGTGGACCCTTTCAGTGGAGAGGGGATTGGAAATGCACTTGTCAGTTCCAAAATTGCTGTCTCGCATTTTGACAAGGACGCACACTCAAACGGTTTCCCAACAAGCGCTGCTGACGCATATATGCAAGAGTTATGGGGAACTCTTGGGCCAGAATTGACTAACAGTTTGAAAATGCAAAAAATGGTTAGGAAAACTTGGTTGATGAATTGGGTTCTAAAGAAGGCAAATAAAAAGCAGGCTATCAAAGATATGCTAGAACAATCACTTTCATCCAAGGAAGCGCAAGAAGAAATGAAAAGCACATGGAACCTTCTCAAATTACTATTATTCTGAGGTAATAGAATGAATAAATCATTGAATGGAATTAAGGCCATTTTCCTTGACCTTGATGGGACCATCTATCTTGGTGGGAACTTAATTGATGGGGCGATTGAATTTTTGAATCAATGTGAAGAAAATGGCGTTCAGCGCTTCTTTTTGTCTAATAATTCCTCAAAATCTGTCACTGAATATGTTGCTAAACTGCACGGGTTTGGAATCCCTGCAGAAGCAAAAGATGTGTTACTCTCAACTCACGACCTACTCTCTTGGTTAGGTAAAGAAGGAGTTACTGAAACCTTCCTCGTTGGTACAGAAGGAATGCGTTCAATGCTTGAAGAAGTGGGAGTTTCAACACGAAGTAGTAAACCACAATACGTAGTCCTTGGCTATGACACACAAATTGATTATGATAAATTGACAACGGCATCAATTCATCTTCACAACGGGGTCCCTCTAGTGGCATCACACCCTGATATGGTATGCCCCTCACCTGATGGTGGGCTTCCAGATGTTGGCGCTTATCTTGCTCTTTTCAAAGCCACAACAGGGGTTGAACCTACGCATATTTGTGGTAAACCAAATGCTGGAATGATACTCCACAAGATTGAGGAATTAGGATTACAACCATCAGAATGTGCGATGGTTGGTGACCGTCTTTACACCGATATGGAAATGGCTGCACGAGCTGGTGTAGTTGGTGTTCTCGTACTATCTGGTGAAGCAACTATGGATGATTTAGAAGCGGCGTCACAAACTCCTGATGTTGTTGTGAAATCGGTTGTTGATTTGTTTGATTAATGCGCAACAATGAATAACAAACTCAATAATTGAACATCATGCGTAAGGAAGTGTTGGCTCCCCTCATCGTTTTGCTAATGTTAGCATCGATGGGTGGATATGTGATAATGAATAATGATGGAACAGAACCAAATGATACTGATAATGGGGATGGAACCGGTGAAGGAAACAACTTGATTGGTGATGAATGGGATGTCTATTACGTAGATACGGGGGATGATTTACCAGCATGTGGCTCATCCACACTCGGACGACTGTATTACATCGCATCCACCTCAGGTTTTGAGACCTGCACAAGTTCTGGTTGGGCCTTTGTTGACCTAGCCGGGCCGCCAGGAAATGATGGCAATAATGGTGCTGACGGTGTGAATGGAACCAACGGCCAAGAGGGCGCCGATGGACCTGCGGGCACGAACGGTTCTGACGGGCTGAACGGTACTGATGGTGCTGACGGACAGGATGTTGACCCGACTCTTGTTGCCCAACTTCAAGCAGATAACGCTGCTCTGTTGGATACCGTAGCAAGTCTAGAATCGGACTTAGTCAATGCAACAACTTGCCAACTTGTACCTTGGGGAATTTGTATGAACGCCAACCTCAGTTTCATGGATCTGTCTGGTATTGATTTGACCGGAATTGACTTGCGTGGTGCAAACCTACAGAATACCACGTTAGATAATGCAACGCTTACTGGTGCTGATTTGACGTCGATTGTTGCTTTCAATGCTACATTTAGAGATACTGGATTAAATGAAACATTATTGAAATATGCAGAATTTAACAGATATGACGGCGCTAATTGCGGTGGTTATTGTGGTTCGG
>DUDF01000005.1 GCA_012959435.1 Candidatus Poseidoniales archaeon | reverse complement strand
AACCACGATTGTAATTGATAATGCAAATGACATGATTCTTGTTGCGGTTGATGATGGTGTGACAAAATTCCGCGCTTGGTCGCTAACAGATTCTACTGAGTTAATAGGTCCCTTTTCAATTGAATCAAGTATGTCTGCAAATAGCTCACAGATAGTGACAGCGATGATGACTGATGCAGGTGGATTAGTTTGGGCAGGAACAAACGAAGCAGATTTGCTGGCCGCAGGAGTTGGCGTTACAAGCAACCCTTCTGCGGGTTCTGATGCGGTCACTGATATGCTAGAAGTTGGAGGTATTGTTTACCTCGCTACTGATGGTGGTGGCGTTATGCGCTACGACACATCAAGCAGTCAGTGGCTTTCTTCTTGGGATACTCAAAACTCGTTACCAAGTGACAGTGTGGTTCAGTTAGAATTGATGAACGGCATCCTAATGATTGGCTTAGCAGATGCTGGAATTGTTCGTTATAATGTTGCGACTAGTTCATGGCTCGCAACTTGGACCGATGCTAACTGGCTTAATTCAAATGATATACGTGGAATGGGACAAGGTGGTGAATGGTTACACATTTTAGCTGGTGATACTCTCCATTTCTATAACATGACAATGGGGGCATTCTCTACTAGTAAGGCACTTCAAGATGTAGGCCTAGTGCGCGATGGAGTTGATTTGATTGCCTGGCCAAACGGTGGTGCTCGCTCACCTGGAGTAGACACAATTCTGGTAGGAGATGGCGGAGGTAGTTTCGCACTTTTTGAACCAGCAACCCCTCCGACCCACTCATCTACAATGTTGCTCGCTTCAGGCCCTACTAGCGCAGTGATGCATGATGCATTGGAAGTAAACAATGTTGTTTGGGTTGCTGGAAATGAAGTCATTGACCGTTTTGATAAACACCTGAATCATTGGTTAACACCAATCGAAACGGGGACAATCAATCAAGCATTAGAAACCGATGGCAATTCGGTTTGGGTAGCGACTAGTGATGATGGAATCTATAATTTCGCTTTCAATGGAACCCTAATAGCCCATCTTACTACAAGTAACAATCTCAACTCAAATGATGCCGACTATCTAGCCTTTGATGTTAGCACCGATACCATCGTAGTCGGCCATTCAAACGCTGGAGTCACTCTAGTTGATGCTGCGAATCAGACAGTTACATCGTCATGGTCGTCCGGGCGTTCTGATGCATTTACAAACAACATTAGAGGGGTTGCAGCTCGTTCAGCAATCGCTTACATCGCATCTAACCAAGGTGTTCTTCGTATCGATATTAGCAATGATACCTTGTTATCCTCTTGGCGTTCAACAGGTATGGATAATGTAGCATATATGCCAGTAGAAACCGATGGCAATCACCTGTATCTAGGACTGTACGGATATGGTGTGCTCGTCTTTGACCGCGTATCAGGAGATGTGATTGACACATGGCAAGCAAATCGAGGAAATAATGGAATCTCAAACAACAATGTATACTCTCTGCACCGTGATAGTGGTGGTTCAATGTGGGTCGGTACTGCTGATGGTGCGGACAG
>DUDF01000004.1 GCA_012959435.1 Candidatus Poseidoniales archaeon | reverse complement strand
ATTCAACTTACTACTGTGCAACGAAAGAAGATGATAGAAGACAAAACAAGACAGGTTATCGCAGACATTTGTATGCTTGGAATTGACCCTCAAACAAAACTTCCACATCCTCCACAAAGAGTTGAAAATGCTCTTATTGAAGCTAGATTCAAGGCCGACCCTTTCAAATCGGTAGAAAAACAAGTCAAAGATGCTGTGGCAATGATAAGGGAACTAATCCCCATCTCGTTTACAACAATCAAGCTAGCCTTCAAAGTTGGAGGTACGAATTACGGTCCAGTTTTTGCTTTAGTTCGTGAAGACGTTCTTCGTGAGGATTGGTTGCCTAATGGTGATTGGGCATTTACCGTCGAAATACCTGCTGGCATGAAAAATGATTATATCGCAAAGGTGGGGAAAAGAGCCTCAGATGTTGTGGTTAAAGAGTTGAAGTGAACCAACTCAATTACGCGTTTGCTATGCAACCGTTATAGAGGATGGTCCGGTCGGCCGGCTCGGAGAAGAAATATGAGTAGTAGTGGCGCCTCGGATGGGCGCACTTCGGCTGCATCCGGCAGCCTGGTGATACCCGGCGATAAAATTAGTTCAGATACAAGTGACCGACTTGGTCATGGTGTCATGAAATTGAACGGTGAAATGATTGCAACCAAACTTGGTTATGTCGTTGTAAAAGCCGGTGAAATATCAATCACCCCAATACATACTGCTTACTTCCCTAGACCAGGCGATTTAGTAATCGCCTACATTGAGGGTATGAGGTCTAATATCTGGTTTATTGACTTGAATGCCCCATTCAATGCAATCCTGCCAATGAGTCTGGCTCCGATGAAGATTGATTATGGCGGAACTCGTGATGCAATGAATGTCGGAACGACAATTTTATGTCGCGTCCAAGAAGTAGATGAGGCACATTCTTCTGTTGTAACGATGAAGGGTATGGGATTAAGGAAGGTTAACTCAGGATTTGTAGACACAATACCACCACACCTTGTCGGCACTATTTCTAGTGGTACTAATGCGATCATTAATCAACTAAAGGATGCAAGCAATTGCAGGATAATCTTAGGCGCAAACGGTCGGATTTGGGTTGATGGTGAACCTGAGGGAATTCGCATAGTACGAAATGCATTGGCATTCGTGCGAGACAATGAACATTCAACAGATTTGGCTGGCGCTTTTGCTAGCCATCTAGCAAACGGAAATGGAGAGTGATGAAAATGGGATACGGTGACGTCCAAATGATAGATGAGAATGGCAATCGGGTTGATGGCCGGAAAGCAGGTGATATACGCCCAATAGAAATTGAGCTAGGCGTAGTTCCAGTAGCAGACGGCTCTGCTAGTATGCGCTGGGGCACTAATTACGTAATCGCCTCAGTTTACGGTCCAATGGAGGCCCATCCTAGGAAGATGCTGCAGGCGGAGGCCCATATGAGGAAGGTAGATCTACTGCAGGCGTATCCTAGGGAGGCGTAGGAGCACCTTCCTCACACGGCAGGCGGCTGAGCACCTTCCTAATATGGCAGGCTGGCGCGGAGGCGGAGGACTACA
>DUDF01000003.1 GCA_012959435.1 Candidatus Poseidoniales archaeon | reverse complement strand
CGAATATGGTCGGGTTCTGCCTTCCATTGCAGATTTATCTTCATCCATACCTAGGATGATAACGAGTAATAATGCAATTGCAGTAATTAATCCTGGAATGAGTAGTGGCCAGGTACCGCCTTGCCAGATTGAAAGTCGAAGCCAAAATGCGATTGCTAGGTTTACTAGTGAGAGTGGCAGCAACCATCGCCATCCAAATTCAAGAATTTGGTCCGATCTAACACGGTGCAATGAGGCTCGAATCCAAACGAAAATTGCAAACATGAACCATGCCTTGAACAATAGCCACGCAGTAGGTGGTATCAGTGAAATGAATACTAAAGGAATAGGGGCGAGAAGAACTGGATATTCACTTCGTAGTCCAAGAGCTAAGCCAATAAGGCCCACACCAATCGCTCCAAGAATTAGGTCTTGATTAGGGATAATTCCTGTAATTGTGTCACCAAATGGCATTTCCCAGCCGCCAAGGAAAAAGATTGCAAAGAGCAAACAGGCGGCGTAACAGCGTAGATATTCACTTGCAAACATCAATCCCCAACGCATTCCGCCATATTCAGTCCACCAACCTTCAACGAGTTCTGCCTCTGCTTCTGGCATATCAAACGGAATGCGTTCTACCTCGGCCACCATGGTAATCATGAACAATGCGGCCCCCAGGGGTAAGAGGAAAATATTCCAAACGCCTGACGTAATTTGAAATTCAGCAATTTCAATAATGTTTAACGAACCCGATAAAACTGCCAATGAAAGAACAGTTACCAATAATGGAATTTCATATGCAGTCAACTGAGCCGCTGAGCGAATTCCACCCAACAATGTGTACTTGTTATTTGATGACCATCCAGCAAAGAAGACTCCAAATGGAGCGATGCCAAAAATTGCCATCATGAATAACAACGAAAGTTCAGGGTTTGCGGAATATATGTTGGAACTCAAAGGGATGAAAGCAAAAATCATCACTGTAGATGTGATGATAATGAATGGTGCAACTTCAAAAATGAATTTGTCAGCTTTTGCTGGAACAATCCATTCCTTTGTCATGAATTTCATACCATCTGCGACATTTTGAATCATACCTGGCAACAGCCACCAAACTCCGTGATATCCTCTATCCTTAGTTCGGTGAACGGTTTCATATTCAGAAGCATTTCCGGCTTTATCGTTCAAGAGTTTGTTAAGCCACCGAATTGGTTTGCCTACACCAAATGGTAAATCATCATACCAATCTGCGTGTTCTCCTCCCTCACCAACCCAAAGTGAACGCAAAGCCATAGTTGCGCCACGACGGTCCATTATGCGAGCGAAAAACTTCCTCTCTATCCAAAGAAGGGCAAGAATAGTTCCCATGATAGTAGCAAAAACGGTTACCGCCATAATGGACTCTGTCATCACAATAGCCAAGCCATCTGAGTAATCAGAAAGCGAGGTTTTGCCAATGGTATTGTCAGCAATCATTTGGGTCAAATCGCCAACCCAAGTGCGGAAAACTACCCAATCTTCCATTTTCTCACCTCACCTATCTGTCTCCCCAATACATGGGTCGAAAGAACCCATG
>DUDF01000002.1:1189-1423 GCA_012959435.1 Candidatus Poseidoniales archaeon | reverse complement strand
TCCCACAAAATAAAAATGGCCAATTTCCTTGTTGAATATCATTATTAGACATTAGTAATTTTTATGGCCCCATCGTGGATAAGTTGATAAAGTTAAATCCAGAGCTCGCTCCTCTCCGCGGGGTGGGCAAAGTTGAAGAGTGGGATCTTCTGCCTGATCAAGAGATGTCAGAGGTGTATCCTTGGCACCTTAAGGATATTGTTGTTGGTGTTGCAAGTGAATTTCCACTAGCTG
>DUDF01000002.1:0-981 GCA_012959435.1 Candidatus Poseidoniales archaeon | reverse complement strand
TAACTGAAACCTGGGATCCTGGCAATTGGAGAAGAGGGAAACAAGTCTATTTTAACATGGGCGAAGCAACCAAAGCAATCAAAGACATCATTGCAAAAACAGAATCGTATGCTTCTGGTGCGGATACCGAAGGAGCAAGAGAATTTGGGAAAATGATGGCAGACCTGTTTATTTCCCAGCTAGAAGAGATTGAAGTAGAAGAACGAAACATGTGGTTGTGGTTTGCTAATAAACACATGGGTTTTGCAAAAGAAAAACACAGACAGTGGAAACCAGAATACGAAGCGTTACATGCCCTTATGGGAGCAATATTTCATCCGGAGCTAATGGACTAATGAAACACATACGACAATACATAAGACAAATCCTCCTAACCGAGGCGGCAAACACAGCAGATCTTCTTCCAGATGATGTTTTTATTGTTATCGATGGTCGCAGGTGGGCGAAGCAGCAAGCTGATGAGATTGCAATATTTTATGCAGTGAAAGATGATACATGGAAATCAGGATTCAAACCAGCAAATTCACTTGTTTCTGGGGAGATCGAATTAGTGCAAATATACCCGAGACAGTATGGTGACTGCGGTGGTGCATTGAAAGTCGGGTGGTCTGAAGCTCACCCGGGATGGGGACCTTTATTATATGACGTTGCAATTTAATTTGCAACTCTGAAATCAAATGGTCTTATACCAGACAGAGAAGAAGTTTCTACATCTGCTCGAAAAGTTTGGAATTATTATATAAACAACCGGCAAGATGTGACATCCCATCAACTTGATAATCTTGAAGATGAATTAACCCCGGGGGTTAAGGTAGATAACTGCGATCAAGCAGTAGCCCGGGATGACAGCTGGTCGCAGATGCATGGGACATGGGATGATTCTCCTCTTAGTAAGAGATATACAAAAGAACCCACAACTATAAATCCGCTCACTGCAGCCGGTAAATTGGTGATACTATGAAACACTTACGACAATATATA
>DUDF01000001.1 GCA_012959435.1 Candidatus Poseidoniales archaeon | reverse complement strand
TCTGATAGACATGAAAGTAGTTCTGCAAGAGTTACTGGGCGGCCACCATCACGCTTGATGCGGCCATCAAACAAACCGGGTAATTCTTCGGATGCCTCACCAGCTAGAACTGTAGTAGTGAAGTGGAAATCGTCATCATCATAATCAGTTTGCCAACTGGGAATATAATCCCAATCTTCATCGATTTCTTGGTCGGCATTCTCCGCTCTCTCCAACAGGTTTGCAGCTTGCCCGTGCAAGATTTGCCAAGCCATGCGAATAAGTCTCCCACAAGTTGGTAAATCGATGTTTTCAGCTTCTTGAAGCCGTTCTTTGAATAACTCAATGAAACGGTTTAGGTCAACATCCCAGGGGTCAAGCGCAGCGTCTTGGAACATCTGTAGAACCAGTGCAATACTTCTATCAAAAGGGTGACTGAGAGCCTTATGCTCGGCTTCTTCCATCTCAACTAATTCTTGAATATGCTCTGCATACCTACTCTTGTGCAGAGGTAGTGATTCATCATGACCTATCATCTCAGCGATGATATCGTCTCGTAGAGTCTCTGAATCAAGACTACTCATTGGAATCACTCTCTTCATCTGCTGTAATGCCATCAATATCGAGATCATCGACCTCTTCTGTAGCATCACGTGCATCAAGAATGTCTCTCTGTTCCTGCTCGATTGGCAAGGCGACTTCGAGTTTTTCTTCCATATCTTCTCGGAAATCCTCAGCCCTGTCGCCAAGAGATAAGAGTGTGTCGTCACCTTCTGCTTCTTCGGCCAATTCTGACTCCGCTTTCAGTTCTGATTCTTTATTGGCAGCCAATAAATCTTCAATATCTAAGCCACCAAGGCTAGCTGGCGTAGTGAGTTCTTCGGGTGCCTTCGGCATTTCTTCAACTGCTGGCAACTCATCAAGTGCTTTCTTTGCGTCTTTAGTATTCTGTATTGCCACAAGTTCTTCATGCGCTGCATCTCCAACTTCAAATGCTTGCTCACGGCCGAAGTCAGTTATCCTTCTACTGCAACCATCACCTGCATGAGTGATTCCGATATGGTGGTCTGCCAATTGTAGGCTGACCTTACGTAGAGTAACCATGATGAATTGTGCCTGCTCACTTCGTAATCTGCACAATGAAGCAATGTTTTCAGCATTGAAGGTGTCAAGATTCTGATCAACTTCATCAAAGTAGTAGAATGGTGATGGCTCGTAATCTTGAATGGCGAAAATCAGTGCTAGTGCAGCCATTGACTTTTCACCACCAGAAAGTAATCCCAATCCGCTCTTCTTACCTGGTGGGCTAGCCCACATCTGAAGTCCGCCCTCAAATGGCTTCTTGGGATTTTCAAAGCGTAATTCCCCTGTACCACCTGGCTGAAGATGTTGGTACACTCTACTGAAGTTCACGTTGACGATATCCATCACAGTTGTCAAGCGGTCTTTGCGTTCATCCTCAAGTTGGTCTTCTAATGAAATTAGACTTTGACGGTGCTCACGGAGTCGCTTTGAGTCTGTACTCAAATTGCCACTGCGCTCCTGCGCCTCATCGTATTGCTCGATTGCCCGCATGTTAACATCTCCAAGGTTGCCAACTCTGCGCTCAAGGTTTCTAACCGATGCCTCGGCTTCTTGGACAGTGGGGAGAACTGCATCATCTGAGGCAGGCTTGATTTCTAGTTCAGTCATTTCAGCATCCAATTCACGCAATGCTTCCTTCTTCTGGTGAATCTGAAGATTGAGGTCAGTGATTCGCTTGTTAATCGCATCACGGTCTCGTACTTTTTGTTCCAAACGTGTAGTCAGTTTGACACGCTCTTCACGCAATGCAATTCTCTTGTCATCTAACTCACGGTACTCCTCGGTTATCTGTGAATGAGCTTCACTCACAGTATCGAGTTCCTCCTGGTAAGTTTCTATTTCGGATTCGGCGAGTGAAATTTTCCCCGTAGCCTTGTCAACAATTGATTGCTGCTCGTCAATACGGCGTTGCAGTTCCTTGATTTGGTTGGTCAACAAAATTGACTGGTTTTCGCCACCGGAAAGTGTTCCTTTTGCAGTAAGTTTTGCTCGCTCTGCTTCGTTACGCAACTCTTGAGAATCTCGCAAACGGCGAGAAAGATGTTGTGGGCTTCCTTCTTGAAGAGCAGTTGCAGAATCAGTCTTCGACTGCAATGCATCTTGATGAGCGTCGTTGGCTAAATCAGATGCGCTTTCAGCCTCATTCTGCTTTGCAGTTGCTTGTTCTAAATTCTTTAGGGCGACTTTGACTTTGCTCTCAGAATCTTTGAATGATGTTTCAGCGCGTCCTAAATCGTCTTTCCAAGCCCTCGCTTCAAAGGCGTGGTCATCATTAGCAAGATTGGTTATTCGTTGACGTAGTTGATGCTCGCTCTGTCGCAATTCAGCCAGAGCCGCTCGTCCTGTTTCAGCAACTAGGTTGAGGCGATCAACATCTTCTTCGGCCTTCTCAACTACTGAACTTCCTGCCATCTTACCGCCAAACTGTGGCCGGTTTGTTCTTGTCGAACCACCCACCATCGCACCACTGCCCTCAACTACCGAGCCAGACCTAGTCACCATTCTCACGCCACCTATGTGGCGACGGGCAACATCTGTTGACTCAACAATTAGAGTATCACGCACTACATTCATGACGGCGAGTTCAATTGAATTATCATACTCCAATAAATCAGAAGCGAATCCCACTACACCGGGTTCACGTGAAACCATCACGGCACGGCCACCTGAGCGGCGTGATTGTAAACGATTCAAGGGCAGGAAAGTTGCCCGCCCTGCCTTGTTTTTTCGTAGCCAAGAAATACATTGCGCAGCAGTTTCATCATCACGGACTACAATACTATTCATTCCTCCGCCCATTGCGTAAGCGAGGGCTTCTTCATCCCGAGAATCTTTTGGTGCACACAATTCTGACATTGAGCCGAGTACCCCTCTAACCTCTCCTGAATCTCTGAGACCTAATACTGCCTTGACCGCGCGGGCCATACCAGTATTGCTACCACTACGGTTCTCAAGTTCACCACGAGCCCTGACCAAAGACATCTCTGCATCACGCAATTGTTCCTCAGACCTTTGCACATCATCGAGCAGTCCGCGCTCTTGACGTTGGATTCTTGCTAACTCTTGAGCTAATTTTGTACGGTCCTGTTCAGGAGCATTAGCATCTAATTCTTCGCCCTGAAGTAATAGGTCATCGCGATTCAATCTTGATTCATCAAGAGAAGTCTCTAGGTCTGCGAGTTGTTGATGCAAAAATTCTACATTCTGAGTTTCAGCGCCAACCTTTAGAATTGCTTTATTTGCAACATCTTGGGTCTTTTCAACTGATTCAGTCGCTTTACCGAAAGCACGGTTTAGTTCGTGAACTACTTTATCCCCAGAATCAAGGGCGGAGCGCGCCTCTTCTTCAACCTCGGCAGCGCCTTGAAGGTCCTCTTCTGCCTTCTTGAGTGTGTGTCTTGCTGAATCTAAGGATTCTTCGTGAGCGGTTAGTGCTTGTTGGGCTTCAATTTGTTCTGCAGCGAGAACTTCTTGTTCATCACCCGCATCATCAATATCTTCCTTCAATCCAGAAATGCGGTCTTTCCTAGTTTCAACTTCAACTTCTAAACGGCGCTGTTGGTCTCCTAATTTTTTGCCATCATCGCCGAGCACCTCGTTCAATTGACGCTGAATCCCGGCCAACTCATCCTCAATTGACAATTCTTGCTTGTTATCGGCTTCAATCTCTTCACCGATTCCGCTAAGGCGAACAATGTAGTTACCTCGCTCATCTGTTACCAATTCAATTTCTTCCAATCGGCTTCGGTGGCGAGAGTGCATCAAAGTTCTGCGAGCAGTTTCCAGAGTTTCCTGTAATTCGCGATATTTCATCGCTTGCTCACGTTCTTTAGACAGTGTTTTGATTCGCTTATTGATTTCATCCTCTAACAGAGTGATCTGTTCAAGATACTGCTCAACTTTGTCACGCTGGCGATTTGCCTTGCGGATCTCATCATCATAGGAAGTTACTCCTGCAACATCTTCGAGAACCTTGCGGCGAGCGCGGTCAGTCATAGTGGCAAGGTGAGTCACATCACCTTGGAGAACGATATTGTAACCATCTCCTCTAGCACCTGCTCCAGTCAATAGACGTCGAAATTCAGTTGCGGTAGAAGGCCTCTCGTTGAGATAGTAAGAAGAGTTCGAGTTGCCTTTACGGCCTAACCTGACAGTTCTTGTTAGGAGGACCTCATCTGTATCAACCTTCAATCTTCGATTTCCCGAGGTGTCTTTGGGATTATCAAAAACTAATGTGACTTTACAATTTTTTGCAGCCTTGCCGCGATTACCACCGTTGAATATCAGTTGGCCGACATTTTCAGCGCGAAGGCTTTTCGAACTCTTGGCACCTAACACAAACTGTAGTGCATCTCCACAATTAGATTTCCCAGAACCATTAGGCCCTGTTATCCCAGTAAAACCGACTTCAAACGGTATTACGACTTCTCCTTTGAACGATTTAAAATTCTCCATTTGTATTTCTTTCAGATGCAAGTATCCCATCCCCTGCTTTTTGGTCGCGAAAAGCGACTACGAATTCTTCGGGGGCTTTCAAGGGACTATAAATGATGGTGGTCCGCCACGCGCGGCAGGGCGGTTTCAAGACCCCAATTTAAGAGCCGTCAAGCGTTTCATAGATTCTATCAACAACCTGCATTAATAGCATGAGAAAACACTTTTCTGCGTGGACCATCATGGCCCAACAATTCGTGATACCGAAAATAAATCAAGTCTTGTTGGGTAAAAACTACCCATCTCACATAAATTCGCCTTTGAAATCACACTGTGTGCAACCCTGGCCATTACAATAATGGCATGTACGACCAACTGAAATGTCATCACCTGAACTAGTACCAAGTTGGAAAATATCCTCGTACTGATCTAGTGAGAGTGCAGAACGAAGGTCCCCAACGGTCATCACACCCCCCTTATCGGGACTCTTTCCCTTCTTTTCAAGAGAACCGCGGAAATTACTCGCACCAGCCATTTGCCATGGTTCAGCAAACTCAGAATTTGGTTTTGACTTGAGGTGGCGTACCGCCTTTTTGATGACCATGATGCCCAAAATCAAAAGCGCTGCCTCAACTAGGACTGCATTCATCGGCACCCCTAGGACCAGTGCCCAATCAAGAGGTTGTCCCTCAGTTGTTAGCAAACCAATTGCATCAGAAACTGCAATTGTGACCAAACTAATCCCAAGAACTAAACGCAGCCGTGCCATGTTTTTTGACCAACCTCGTGAAATCTTTAATTTTCCTGACTGCTTCAATGCAGATATTGGTGCTGAAATTGAAAACACAAATCCGATTGCTGCAATTATTACATCAATAGCGTAATAGGTCCCTAAAGGAGATAGACATTGATTGCTCTGATGGTCTGCTAAATCAGCATTGATGACTGCTCTATCGCAATTACCAGATATCATTTCAATGATTTCCATTTTGTAATGAACTAATTGATCTGGATACTGAAAGTAGTACAATCCCACTTCTACATTGTAAACCACAAATGACAGCAGAAGAACACCGACGATGGCGAGAATCAACGGCTTCGCCTTTGTCACAATTGATAAGGCACCGATGGAGATTGTTAGTAGTTTTGTATTACTGAAGGTAAAACACAACGCTCCTGCACCCGAATATAGGATACCGAAGAGCAACCTTCAATTCAGATGGGCCTGAAGCGATGACCCGGGGACCTCTGCATGGTAGATGTAACCATAGTCGGCTCAGGTATCGCTGGTCTCTTCGTTGCAACTCGTTGTGCTAGGGCTGGGCAAAACGTTGCACTAGTAACTAAACAACGGCTTTCAGACTCGTCAACCAATCGGGCTCAAGGAGGTATTGCAGGGGTACTTGACACTAATAATTCAGAAGCAGTTGAGGCGCATATTCGTGATACTCTAGAGGCTGGGGCTGGAATAGGAGATGAAAGAATTGTCCGCATGGTAGTAAAGGAGGCAGCAGCCCGAATCCAAGACTTAGTGAATGAAGGAGTAAACTTCGACAAAGAAGATGATGGAGATTACGATTTAGCCATGGAAGGGGGCCACCAAGAACGCCGGATTCTCCACACAAAAGATGCGACTGGTGCTGAAATAGAACGCGCATTGATTGCTTCTTGTCGCTCAGAGGAGAGAATAACAATCTACGAAGATTGCCTTGCTCTTGATCTCATTTTAGATGATAGGTATTCCAATGAAAGAAAAGTCGCTGGACTATGGTGTCTCAATTCTGATGGCTCTGTTTTTACTCTTCCAAGCCGCGCTGTTCTAATTGCTACAGGGGGCGCTGGACAATTATGGCGCCACACCACAAATCCATCGGTTGCAACAGGAGATGGAATTGCTATGGCAGTCAGAGCTGGCGCTGCTGTTGCCGACCTAGAATTCGCTCAATTCCATCCCACAGCATACAGCAATGGAGATGCAAATCCATTCCTGATTTCAGAAGCAGTAAGGGGAGATGGCGCAGTCTTGATGACTGCAGAAGACCTTGGCAACTGGCATCAAGCCAAGAAAACTGACCCCACCGCTGACCCAAATGATTTCTCATTTATGTGCCAAACTGATGCCCGTGGTAGTCTTGCTACTCGCGACATTGTCGCTAGGGCGATTGATACTGAATTGAAACGCAGTGGCCACCATCAGGTATTGCTAGTAACAGAGCATTTAGATGCTGCGCATCTCGCATCTAGATTCCCCAATATAGCCGGTAAAATGCTTGAAAATGGCTTAAAAATCGGCATTGATGCGATCCCTGTAGCACCTGCAGCCCACTACATTGTAGGCGGTTTAGCAGTAAATGAGTGGGGAGAAGTTTGGCAACGTGAACTCAACTCCGATGACCCAACATTCAGTAAGAAAAGTGACAGATTAGTTGACGGGTTATTTGCTATTGGCGAAACTGCTTGCACAGGACTTCACGGAGCAAACCGACTAGCCAGCAACTCGTTGCTTGAGGCAGTGGTATTCTCTCACCGGGCAGGGGTTAGGGTGCTTGAGTGGTTGGCGACCACGGAGGCGGAAAAATCCAACCTACCCGAGTGGCGAGCAGATGGGCTTGCTGACCTAGAAGAACATGCACCTTTGGTCCACGACCGAGCACAACTACGCTCAACCATGAGTGATGACCTCGGGCTAGTGAAGAGTAACAGGAGAATGAAAAGAGCACAGAGGAGATTGGCTCTGCTCAATGAGGAAGTTGAACGCATTTGGCAGCGTTGTCTGCCTTCTAGGGAAATTGTTGAGTTGAGAAACATGGTGCAATTAGCGAGGATGATTATGGCTGCTTCTTTGGCTAGAAAGGTGAATGTGGGGCTTCACTACAACCTTGACCTTACCTAGAGGGTATAATATAGATAGCACTATACTCAATTAACCCATAGAAGAAAAGATGGAAGGTTTTTCTTTTTTATTATATTCACCACTGCTAGAGGCAAGTGAAGTACTAGAAAGATACGATGTGATTTTGGAATCCCCTGTAGTTTAATGTCAAATCAATGCGTTCTGAGTTCAATGAAGTCAACCAAGGTGCCCACTCGTGGAAACTAGACAATCCTCGCATTCTCCAGTAGCGTTCGTTTGAACACCTATTTCGTAGTAAATATAGACGTCCCCTATTGCTGTACCATCGTACTTTTCTTCTTCGCAATGCCAATTGTCAAGAACCAAGTAAATTTGTTCATCGTAATCCTCTCCGCCGAATCCGTCGAGGGTATCGTCGTACCAGAAGGGATTGTGTTGGATTGTGTTGTGCGAGAAGGAATGATAGTTCGTGCTTGTGTTGGTATGAATTTGGTATATGTCTGTGAAAGAGGCGCCCCATGGATGAGAAGTAGACCAAGATGAATTGCTGTCTGCTGCTCCGAATTTACCATAAATATCAACTACATCTATGGGGATAAATAGTTCACAAGCAACAAAATCGTTGTAGTTTGTTTCAGTCAATGCAAAATAATTAAGATTGGGGGTGTGATTTGCTCCTGCGGCTATGTCAGAATGGAAAAATACTGTCACAGAGTATTCATAATTGCCTGAATCAATGACTTGGAATTCACCGGGTGTGAGGGTTACGCTATTGGTCCAACCGTCGCAATTTTCCTCACTAATTTGATTGTAATACAACCCGTCTTCTCCATCGTTTTCTTCTTCGGTTTCGCTAAGTTCTATGGTTCCATCATAACCCATGCAGTATTCGGCATGGGTGTAATCTCCTTTCTGCATGCAACCTGCTAGAGTTGAGGATAGCAACAGTAAGATGAGGATTAAGGATCTCGTTCTAGCCATGTATTGTCCACTTTGTATCTGATATAATAATGCCTTGATAGCCCTTGCATTAGATAGGGGGCCATGCGAATACCCGCATTACATAGGGTAGGAGCTGAGCAGCGCCCCAGTCACCCGGTTTTTGTTGAATGCTCAATTCCTTTCACAAGCGTCAACAACTGTTGGTTCAACGGCGTTGGAATCCCTAATTCCTCACCCCGCCTAACAACCTCTCCACAAAGCGAGTCAATCTCAGTTATTCTCCCAGCCATTACATCCTGCAACATTGAACACCGGTTAGCCGCTGTAGCCTCAAGCACTCTTTTCAGTTCAGCCTCACAGTCAAAGAAGGACATATCAACACCTTCTGCAGTTGCCACTTGAGCTGCTTCTAACATTGCCGAAAGCGCTTGCTCATGCAAATCTGGCCGCACCAACAACTCACCATTTCTGACACCACAAATTGCCGCCAAAGGGTTGATTGCAACATTTATCAACAGTTTCTGCCAAAGCATCTCAGCACAATCAAATTCCCATTCTGGATTCAATCCTGAAATATCTAATAAGTTCAGTAAATCGTCCACTCGACGGTCATCAGGAGCAAGGTCTGAATCATCAAGAGACGCAAGTCGTATAGCGCCACGTCCAGTCCACTGTACCTCGCCTGGACCATTTCTCATAGCCGCATGCGTTGTGCAACCAGCCAACACTCGATGTTTGCCAAGCCGGGCAACCAACCTCTCTGCATGCCCCATT